>DATJOK010000316.1:0-2749 GCA_035507155.1 Allostellaceae bacterium | reverse complement strand
CGGCATGGGGCTCATCCTGATCAGCCACGACCTGCCGCTGGTCTCGCATTTCTGCGACCGCGTGCTGGTGATGTATGCGGGCCGCGTCGTCGAGGAGGCGCGCGCCGGCGAGCTCGCCCGCGCCAAGCATCCCTATACCCGCGGCCTCCTCGACTGCCTGCCGAGCCTCGTCCACCCGAAGCCGCGCCTCGCGGTGATGCGAAGGGATCCCGCATGGCTCGCGACATGATCGAGGTGAACGAGCTCCGCGTCCGCTTCGGCAGCGTCGAGGCGGTGAAGGGCGTGAGCTTCCGCGTGCCGCGCGGCGCCAGCTTCGGCCTCGTCGGCGAGAGCGGCTCCGGCAAGTCGACGGTGCTGCGCGCGCTCTCCGGCCTCAACCGCGACTGGAGCGGCGACATCGTCATCGACGGCAAGGGCCAGCCGCCGGTGCGGGACAAGGATTTCTTCCGCCGCGTGCAGATGGTGTTCCAGGACCCCTATGGCTCGCTGCATCCGCGCCAGACCGTCGACCGCACTCTCAGCGAGCCGCTGCTGGTGCATGGGCTCGGCGACGTCGATACGCGCGTCCGCCGCGCGCTCGCCGAGGTGGCGCTGCCGCCCCTGCTCCGCTTCCGCTATCCGCATCAGCTCTCCGGCGGACAGCGCCAGCGCGTGGCGATCGCCCGCGCGCTGATGGCGGAGCCCGAGGTGCTGCTGCTGGACGAGCCCACCAGCGCGCTTGACGTCTCGGTGCAGGCGGAGGTGCTGAACCTGCTCTCGGATCTGCAGCGCGCCCGCAACCTCACCTACATCATGGTGAGCCACAACCTCGCGGTGGTGGCCCATCTCTGCGGCGAGATCGGCGTCATGCAAGGAGGCGAGATGGTGGAGCTGCTCTCCGCCGAGGATCTGCGCGCCGGCCGCATCCGCCACCCCCACACCAAGGCGCTCCGCGCCCTCAGCATCGAGCTCGAGGAGCCGGAGATGGCGAAGTCGGCGTAGGCTACAGTCTCCGTCGCACCGCCGCTGCCGGCCGCGTGCCCCGGCCGGACTTGTGCAGGGCGTTCGTCGCCGCTCGCGCATGCTCGATGAAGAGCCGGACCGCCGGATTCAGCGTCCGGTTCCTGAGCGTGACGATCACCACCGGCAGCGGTTTTCCGATCGTCACCGGCAGGGCGGTCAGGCCCCAGCGCTCGGCGTTGTGGGTCAGCAGCGATTCCGGCACCGAGGTGACGTAGCGGCCCGTCGCCAGCAGCTGCATCCTGAGCTGCATCGAATAGGTGGTGACGCCGAGGCGCGGCGGCGTCAGCCCGCGCTCGCGGAAGGCCAAGCCAACCAGCTCGCGGACCGCCGTGTTCGGCGGCGCCAGGATCCAGGCTTCATCGCAGAGCTCCGCGAGATCGAGACTGCGCCGGCGCGCCAGGCGATGGTTGGCGCCGGCGGCGACCACGATCGACTCTTCGTGCAGCGTCTCCGCCTCGAGATCCTCGCCGCTCACCGGGCCCGAGACCCGTCCGAGCATGAGATCGACCTTGCGCTCGCGCAGCTCCCGGAACTCCATTGCTGCGGTATTCGCCTCGAGGACATGCACGACGATGCGCGGATGCCGGGCGGCGAGATGCGCGACCACTGTCGAGAGCAGCCCGCCGGAAATATAGGATTCGGAGGCGCCGACCCAGACCTCGCCGGTGCCGGGATCGGCCAGGAACTCGATGTCGCGGACGCCTTGCCGGAGCGCGTCGAATGCCTCGGCTCCGCGCTTCGCGAGCGCCTCGCCGAAGGGCGTCGGCGAGACGCCCCGCGGCCCGCGGTCGAGCAGGCGAACGCCGAGAGCGGCCTCGAGGTCAGCGATGGCCTGGGAGATGGCGGGCTGCGTCAGGCCGAGATGCGCCGCGGCTCCTGCCATGCTGCCGAAGCGCAGGACGGCGGAGAGGATATGGAGATCGCGCAGTTTCAGCCGCCGGCCGATCCGGGCATCCCAATCCGCGAGCTTCCTAGGCATTAGCAACCCTTATATCGATATTCCAGTTTTGGCAATTCCACTTATGTCTTCGCCCGCTCAAGGTGATCCGCACCGACCAACAGGGGGATCCCCATGCGACCGACCATGACACTGATGCTGACCACCGTCCTTGCCGCCGCGTGCCTGGGGCCGATGGCAGCCCGCAGCCTCCAGGCACAGAGCCGGCCGGCGGCACCCGCCTATGTCGTCAACGAGATCGAGGTGACCGATGCCACCGGTTTCGCTTCCTACGCGGCGCGCCAGGGCGCGCTGATCGAGCGGTTCGGCGGGAAGTTCCTTGCGCGCGGCGGCCAGGCCGACAGCATCGCCGGCGCGCAGCCCCAGCGCGTGACGATCTATGTCTTCGACAGCATGGCGAAGGCGCGGGCCTGGCGCGATGCGCCGGAGCAGAAGGAGCTCGACGCGATCCGCGACAAGGCCTCGCACTTCCGCTCCTTCATCGTCGAGGGCTGCGCGAGCTGCGCGCCACCGGCGGGCTGAGCGCGACGAGGCGGGCCGCCCCGACCGGCGGCCCCCATGTCTTCCCGGCAATCCGAGGAGCCCGCCATGACGCGCATCCGGCCGCTCGACCCGGAAGAGATCACCGGCCCGGGCAAGCGGCTCATCGACGATCTCCGGCAGAAGCTAGGCTTCGTGCCCACCCTGATGCGGCTGCTGTCCCACTCGCCTTCGGCGCTCGCGGGCTACCTCGCGCTTCGAACCGCGCTGCAGAGCGCCAGCCTGCCGGCGGCGCTCCGCGAGCGGATC
>DATJOK010000315.1:0-43185 GCA_035507155.1 Allostellaceae bacterium | reverse complement strand
GTGGTGCCGGGGTGCTGGTCGGAGGCGGTGAAGCTCACCTCCTCCAGGAGCTTCTCCATCACCGTGTGGAGGCGGCGCGCGCCGATGTTCTCGACGCTGCCGTTGATCTCCTCGGCGAGGCTCGCGATCTCGTCGACGGCGTCCTCGGTGAAATCGAGCGTGACGCCCTCGGTCAGGATCAGCGCCTTGTACTGCTTGACGAGGCTCGCCTCCGGCTCGGTCAGGATGCGGCGGAAATCCTCGCGGGTGAGCGGCTTCAGCTCGACGCGGATGGGGAGCCGACCCTGCAGTTCCGGCAGCAGGTCCGAGGGCTTCGCCAGGTGAAAAGCGCCCGACGCGATGAAGAGGATGTGGTCGGTCTTCACCGTGCCGTGCTTGGTGGCGACCGTGGTGCCCTCGATCAGCGGCAGGAGGTCGCGCTGCACGCCCTCGCGGCTCACATCCGCGCCGACGCGGTCGCTGCGGCCGGCAATCTTGTCGATCTCATCGATGAAGACGATGCCGTTCTGCTCCACGGCGTTGATCGCCTCGCGCACCACCTTCTCCTGGTCGAGGAGCTTGTCGCTCTCCTCGTCGATCAGCACCTTGTGGCTGTCATGCACGGTCATCTTCTTGGGCTTGGTGCGGCCGCCGAAGGCCTTGCCGAAGATGTCGCCGAGATTGACCATCCCCATGTGCGCGCCGGGCATGCCGGGGATCTCGATGGTGGGCATCCCCGCTCCCGCCGCCTCCTGCACCTGGATCTCGATCTCCTTCTCGTCGAGCTGGCCCTCGCGCAGCATCTTGCGGAACTTCTGCCGCGTCTCCTGGGAGGCCGACGAGCCCACCAGCGCGTCCAGCACCCGCTCCTCGGCGGCAAGCTCGGCGCGGGATGCCACCTCCTTGCGCATCCGCTCGCGGGTCATCGAGAGCGAGATCTCGACGAGGTCGCGGGCGATCTGCTCGACGTCGCGGCCGACGTAGCCCACCTCGGTGAATTTGGTCGCCTCCACCTTGAGGAAAGGCGCTTGCGCCAGCTTGGCGAGGCGGCGGGCAATCTCGGTCTTGCCGATGCCGGTGGGACCGATCATCAGAATGTTCTTCGGCAGCACCTCCTCGCGGAGCGCCTCCGAGAGTTGCTGGCGGCGCCAGCGGTTTCTGAGCGCGATGGCGACGGCGCGCTTGGCGTCGCCTTGGCCCACGATGTGGCGGTCGAGCTCGGAGACGATCTCGCGCGGACTGAAAGAGGCGCTCATAGGATGTCGAGGGTGATGTTCTCGTTGGTGTAGATGCAGATCTTGGCGGCGATCGCCATCGCCTTGCGGGCGATCGCCTCGGCGTCCATGCCGGGCTGGTCGATGAGGGCGCGCGCGGCGGCAAGCGCGAAGCTGCCGCCGGAGCCGATGCCGATGATGCCGTCCTCCGGCTCCAGCACGTCGCCGTTGCCGGAGAGGATCAAGGACACGTTCTTGTCGGCGACCGCCATCATCGCCTCGAGCCGGCGCAGATAGCGGTCGGTGCGCCAGTCCTTGGCAAGCTCGACGCAGGCGCGCGACAGCTGACCCGGAAACTGCTCCAGCTTGGCTTCGAGCCGCTCGAAGAGGGTGAGCGCATCGGCGGTGGCGCCGGCAAAGCCCGCCAGCACCGTGCCGTTGCCGAGGCGGCGCAGCTTCTTGGCATTGGATTTGAGCACCGTCTGGCCGAAGGAGACCTGGCCGTCGCCGGCGATCACCACCTTGCCGTCCTTGCGCAGCGACAGGATGGTCGTGCCGTGCCAGGTCAGGTCGTTCTGCTGGGACATCAAGGACTTTCCGGAGGGGGGCCTGCGGCCGAACCAGCAGGATTTAAGCAAAGAAGGGCCTCGGATCAAGGCGGGGCCTCCCCTGCCCGGAAGGCTGGCACCGGCCGGTGCTTCTTGCTAAAAGACGCCGGCCGGCGGCGGACCTCGCCCCGGCGGATAGGAGCAACCCCCCGTGTCCAAGCCTGCCGCGCGCCGGGCGACCGTCGAGCGCAACACCAAGGAGACGCGCATCCGCGGCACCGTCAATCTCGACGGCACCGGCGCCTATGACGTCTCCACCGGGATCGGCTTCCTCGATCACATGCTAGAGCAGCTCTCGCGCCACAGCCTGATCGACATCGAGCTGCATGCCGAGGGAGATCTCCATATCGATTTCCACCATACCACCGAGGACACCGGCTACGTGATCGGCGGCGCCATCTCCGAGGCGCTCGGCGACCGCCGCGGCATCAACCGCTACGGCGACGCGCTCATCCCGATGGACGAGACGCTGACCCGCGTGGCGCTCGACGCCTCGAACCGGCCCTATCTCGTCTGGAAGGTGAACTTCACCCGCCCGAAGCTCGGCGAGATGGATACGGAGCTGTTCAAGGAATGGTTCCAGGCCTTCGCCCAGTCCGCGGGGATCACGCTCCACGTGGAGAATCTTTACGGCGACAACAGCCACCACATCGTGGAGTCCTGCTACAAGGGGCTGGCGCGGGCGCTGAAGCATGCGCTGGCGGTGGATCCACGGCAGGCCGGCCTCGTGCCCTCGACCAAGGGCACGCTGGCGAAGACGGCATGAGGAGCATAAGTCATGGGTGACGACCATCATGACCACAGCCCTCATCGACTACGGCTCCGGCAATCTCCGCTCCGCGGCGAAGGCCTTCGAGCGCGCCGCCGCTGAAGCCAAGATCGCCACCGAGGTGGCGGTCACCAGCGATCCCGATCTGGTCAGGAAGGCCGAGCGCATCGTGCTGCCGGGCGTCGGCGCCTTCGCCGATTGCCGGCGCGGGCTTGCCGCCGTCGCCGGCATGGAGGACGCGCTCAAGGAAGCGGTGATCGAGCGCGGCCGACCCTTCCTCGGCATCTGCGTCGGCATGCAGCTGATGGCGACCCGCGGCCGCGAGTTCGAGGATGTCGCCGGCCTGGGCTGGATCCCGGGCGACGTGGTGGCGATGCATCCGAAAGACCCCAGCCTCAAGATCCCGCACATGGGCTGGAACGAGCTCGAGCCGCGGCAGCCGCACCCGCTCCTCGCCGGCATCCAGAAGGGCGAGCACGTCTATTTCGTGCATTCCTTCGAGATCCGCTGCGAGAGCCCGGCGCATGTGCTGGCGACCACCGAGTATGGCGGCAGCGTCGCAGCCATGGTCGGCCGCGACAATCTGGCGGGCACGCAATTCCACCCGGAGAAGAGCCAGAAGACCGGCCTTCATCTCATCACCAATTTCCTGCGGTGGCGGCCGTGAGCGGGGCGCGTCTGGCCGGCCCGTCGGTCGAGGTGCTGACGGAGTTCCGCGGCACCGATCTCGGCGATCTCTGCGACGCGGCGGTCGCCGCGCTGGAGGAGGACGGCGGCTTCGGCTGGCTGAAGCCGCCGCCGCCGCACATCATGGAGGCCTATTGGAAAGGCGTGGTGCTGGTGCCCGATCGCCATCTCTGCGTCGCCCGTCTCGACGGCACCGTCGCCGGCGCGACGCTGCTGGCGCGTCCGCCGCGGCAGAACGAGGCGCAGGCGGCGACCGCGCAGCTCTCCAGCACCTTCGTCGCACCCTGGGCGCGCCATCGCGGGCTTGGCCGCCGGCTGATTCGGCTTGCCGAGGACAGCGCCCGCGAGCTCGGCACGCTGGTGCTGAACCTCGACCTGCGCGAGACGCAGAAGACGGCGATCCGCTTCTTCGAGGCGCTGGGCTACCGCCGCTGGGGCATCCATCCCGCCTACGCCCGCGTCGAAGGCCGGATGGTCGCCGGCCATTTCTTCTGGAAGCCGCTGACGCCGGAGGCGGAGCCGTGATCCTCTATCCCGCCATCGACCTGAAGGGTGGCAAATGCGTGCGTCTCCTGCGGGGCGACATGCAGGCCGCCACCGTCTTCAACGACGATCCCGCGGCACAGGCGCGCGCCTTCGCGGCGCAGGGCTTCGCCTGGCTGCACGTGGTCGATCTCGACGGCGCCTTCGCCGGCGCGGCGGTGAACGCCGCCGCGGTGCAGGCGATCCTCGCCGCCACCGCCCTCCCCGTTCAGCTCGGCGGCGGCATCCGCGACCTCGGCGCCATCGAGGCGTGGCTCAGCCGCGGCGTCCGCCGCGTCATCCTCGGCACCGTGGCGCTCACCGATCCGGCGCTGGTGAAAGCGGCGTGCAAGGCGCATCCCGGCCGCGTCGTCGTCGGCATCGATGCCCGCGGCGGCAAGGTCGCGGTCGAGGGCTGGGCCAAGGTCTCGACCATGGACGCCGCCGAGCTCGCGCTCAGATTCGAAGATGCGGGGGTGTCCGCGATCGTCTACACCGACATCGACCGCGACGGCGCGCTCGCCGGCGTCAATGTGGAAGCAACCGCGGCACTGGCGCGGCGCCTGAAGACGCCGGTGATTGCCTCGGGCGGCGTCGCCTCCCTCGAAGATCTGCGCGCGCTGCGGCGCCATGAGAGCGACGGCATCGCCGGCGTCATCTGCGGCCGCGCGCTCTACGACGGGCGGATTGATCCCGCCGCCGCGCTCGCGTTGCTGGCGGAGGCCGCCTGATGCTGAAGGCCCGCGTCATCCCTTGCCTCGACGTCAAGGACGGCCGCGTCGTCAAGGGCGTCAACTTCGTCAATCTCGTCGACGCCGGCGATCCCGTCGAGCATGCCAAGGTCTATGACGCCGAGGGCGCCGACGAGCTCTGCTTCCTCGACATCACGGCGTCGTCGGAGGATCGCGCGACGCTCTTCGACGTGGTGCGCCGCACCGCCGAGCGCTGCTTCATGCCGCTTACGGTCGGCGGCGGCGTGCGCGAGGTGGAGGACATCCGCAAGCTGCTGCTGGCCGGCGCCGACAAGGCCTCGATCAACACCGCCGCGGTGGCGCGGCCGGAATTCGTGCGCGAGGCGGCGGAGAAATTCGGCAGCCAATGCGTGGTGGTGGCGATCGACGCCAAGCAGACCGGCCCCGGCCGCTGGGAGGTCTTCACCCACGGCGGCCGCAAGGCGACCGGCATCAACGCCGTGGTCTGGGCCCAGCGCATGGCGGAGTCCGGCGCCGGCGAGATCCTGCTCACCTCGATGGACCGCGACGGCACCAAGCAGGGCTTCGACCTGCGGCTCACCCGCGCCATCGCCGATGCGGTCACCATCCCGGTGATCGCGTCCGGCGGCGTCGGCACGCTGCAGCATCTGGTCGAAGGGGTGCGCGAGGGCCATGCGAGCGCGGTGCTCGCCGCCTCGATCTTCCATTTCGGCACCTACCGCATCCAGGATGCGAAGCATGCGCTCGCCGCCGCCGGAATTCCGGTGCGGCTCTGAACCAGGATTGAGGCGCGCCATGGCCATTCCCGACAGCACCATCCTCGATCGCCTGTTCGAGACCATCGAGGCGCGGCGCGGCGCCGATCCCGCCAGCTCCTACACGGCGAAGCTGCTGAGCGCCGGCACCGAGCGCGCGGCGCAGAAACTCGGCGAGGAGGCGCTGGAGGCGGCGCTTGCCGCCGCCTCGGGGCGGCGCGACGGCGTCGTCGGCGAGAGCGCCGATCTCCTCTATCATCTGCTGGTGCTGTGGGCGGCGATGAAGGTGCGGCCGGCGGAGGTCTGGGCCGAGCTCGCCCGCCGCGAGGGCACGTCCGGCCTCGCCGAGAAGGCCGCCCGCCCGCGCTCCTGAACCCCCGACGCCGGAGGCTCCCTTGGCCTATGACCCCAACAATGTCTTCGCCCGCATCCTTAGGGGTGAGATCCCCTGCGACAAAGTCTATGAGGATGAGCACGTCCTGGCCTTCCGGGACATCCGCCCCCAGGCGCCGGCGCATGTCCTGGTGATCCCCAAGGGTGCTTACGTCTCGCTCGCCGATTTCGCCGCCCACGGCAGCGACGCGGAGCTCGCGTCGCTGCTCCGGGCGACGGGAAAGATCGCGCGCGACCAAGGGCTTGACGAGGATGGCTACCGCATCCTGGCGAACCACGGCCGGGACGCGCACCAGGAGGTGCCGCACTTCCACATCCACATCTTCGGTGGCCGCGATCTCGGGCGGATGATCCCGGCGCCCCGCTGACGGTGCATACGCGGGCGCTGATGGCTTTTTTAACCAATTATTCCTAGCATCCTCCAAGGGTCGCCCAACCTGCACACCGCGTGCCCGGACTCGCGCAGCAGGGCTCCCGGGGGAGGTTGATGTCGGCTCAATTCCATCGCAGGCGCGCCCCGCGCGACGTGCCGCAGCCGGAAATAGCGCCGCTGCCCGCCGTTGCGGTGACGGTGCTCAGCGCCGCCGGCGCGATCCTGCTGCAGAACAGTGAAGCGCAGCTGCACTATGCCGTGGCCCGCAATCTGCCGGCGGCGGAGAGCAACGCCTTCGTGGCGCATGTGGTGAACCGCCGCGAGGCGGCGACCCTCTGGCAGCAGGCGGCGGCGGGCGAGCCGTTCTCCGGCGATCTCCTGGTGCACACCTCCGCCGGCATCCGCCGCCATCGGGTCGAGCTGAGCCGGGGCGGCGAGTTCAGGCCCGGCGAGGCGACCGTCGTGCTGACCGAGCAGGCGGTCGACGTCGCGGTGGCAGCGACGCTGGCGGCCGAGACCGAGGGCCGACGCTTCCGCGACTTCACCCAGGCGGCTTCCGACTGGGCCTGGGAGATCGACGAGGAGCTGCGCTTCACCTACATCTCCGACAATCTGCACGCGCCTTCGGCGCTGCTTGCCGAGGCATTCCTCGGCAAGCGCATCACCGAGATCCGCTTCGGCGACATGGATAAGATCGACTGGTCGCCGCTGATCGCCGAGCAGATGGCGCGGCGGCCGTTCCGCGACATCCGCTTCGAGCGCCGGCTCAGCAACGGCACGGTGCGCCACCTCTCGATCAGCGGCGTGCCGATGATCGATGACGACGGCAATTTCAGGGGCTATCGCGGCGTCGGGCGCGACATCACCCAGCAGGTGACCGCCGACGCGCGCGCCGCCGCGGCGCATTCGCGCCTCATCGACGCCATCGAGAGCATTCCCGCCTGCCTGGTGCTGCTCGATCCGCAGGATCGCGTGCTGCTGTGCAACAGCCGCTACCGCGAGGCGCATGCGGCGATCGAGGAGAAGCTGGCGCCGGGCACGCCCTTCGCCGAGCTCTGCCGCGCCAGCGCCGAGGCGGGGCTGATCCCGTCGGCGGCAGGGCGCATCGACGCGTGGCTTGCCGATCGCATGGCGCGCCATCGCAGCTTCGGCAGCTGGACCGAGGAGCGGCAGGCCAAGGGCCGCTGGTTCCAGCTCACCGAGCGGCCGACCGCGGAAGGCGGCACCGTGCTGGTGCAGGTCGACGTCACCGATCTGAAGCGGCGCGAGCAGGAGCTGGCGGAGAAGAGCCAAGTGCTGCAGGCGACCTTCGACAACATGGAGCAGGGGCTCCTGGTGCTCGACCGCGACCTCCGGATCAAGGCGTGGAACGGGCGCTTCGTCCAGCTGCTCGGCATCCCGCCCGAGAGCGTGCAGTTCGGCGCCTCGGTCGCCGACATCACCCGCCTCATCGCCGAGCGCGGCGAATACGGTCCGGGCGACATCGACGCGATCGTCGCCAAGCGCAATCACGACCTCAATCAGATCGAGCCGGCGGTGCGCGAGCGTCGGCGCCCCGACGGCACGGTGCTCGAGCAGCGCCGCGCGCGCATGCCCGACGGCGGATTGCTGGTGACCTACACCGACGCCACCGAGCGCAAGCGCGTCGAGGCGGATCTGCGCCGCGCCCGCGACGAGGCGGAGCTCGCGAGCCGCAGCAAGACGGAATTCCTCGCCAACATGAGCCACGAGCTCCGCACGCCGCTCAACGCCGTCATCGGCTTCTCCGACGTGCTGATCGGCGAGATCTTCGGCCCGCTGGGCGACGCGCACTATCGCGACTACGCGCACGACATCCGCGACAGCGGCAATCATCTCCTCAATCTCATCAACGACGTCCTCGACGTCGCCAAGATCGAGTTCGGCCGCATCGAGCTCACCGAGGACGTGGTGCCGCTCGGCGAGATCATCGGCTCCTCGGTGCGGCTGATGCGCGAGCGCGCCGAGGCCGCCGGCGTCGAGCTCCGGACGGATCTCTGCGCCGAGTTGCCGGCGCTGCGCGCGGATATCAGGCGGATGAAGCAGGTGCTGCTCAACCTGCTCTCGAACGCGGTGAAGTTCACGCCGAGCGGCGGCGCGGTGACGATCGCGGTCGCGGTGGAGGACGAGGGTCTCCGGATCGCGGTCAGCGATACCGGCATCGGCATGGCACCGGAAGATCTGGCGATCGCGCTGCAGCCCTTCGGCCAGATCGACAGCCGGCTGGCGCGGAAATATCAGGGTACCGGATTGGGCCTGCCGCTCACGAAGGCGATGGTGGAGTTGCACGGCGGCAGCCTGGAGCTGATCAGCGCTTCCGGCCGCGGCACCACGGCGCTGGTTCGCCTGCCGGCCGAGCGCCTGCTGTTTCCGGGCGATCGCCGGCCGGGCTGAGCCCCTTTCGGGTCAGAAAGAGCCGCGGAGCCTGGGGGATCGCGATCCCTCCCGCAATCGTTAATTCACCGCCGCCGCCGCGTGTCCGATCGTTGCGCAGCGCAGCAATTGGGACTAAAGACAGGCGCTCATCGGGGGGGCTCACGGCACGGGAAGGGATATGGCGCAGGCGGCAGCCCACGGCGATGTGCAGGCGTTCAGGAAAGCACGCCATAGCCTCGTCCTCGGCGCGCTCGGGGTCGTCTATGGCGACATCGGCACGTCGCCGCTCTACACCGTCAAGCAGTGCTTCGACAGCGGCACGGCAATCACGCCGGAATCAGTGCTGGGCGTGCTGTCGCTGATCGCCTGGTCGCTCACCGTGGTGGTGACGCTCAAATACGTCATCGTCATCATGCGCGCCGACAACCGCGGCGAGGGCGGCATTCTCGCCCTGACCGCGCTCGCCTTGCGCAGCGCCAGCCGGCGCGGCCGGCGCCATCGCCTGATCCTCGCCGCCGGCCTCGTCGGCGCGGCGCTGTTCTACGGCGACGGGGTGATTACCCCGGCAATCTCGGTGCTGAGCGCGATCGAGGGGTTGAAGGTGGCGACGCCGCTCTTCGCGCCTTACGTCATTCCGCTCACCGTCCTGGTGCTGGTCGGGCTCTTCCTGGTGCAGCAGCGCGGCACCAGCCTGGTCGGCGGCCTGTTCGGGCCGGTGATGGTGTTGTGGTTCCTGGTGATCGGCTGTGTCGGCGGCGTCGAGATCTTCATCCAGCCGCGCATTCTCCTGGCCTTCAACCCGCTGCATGGGCTCAGGCTGCTGGCGGCGGATCCGCGGCAGGGCTTCTTCCTGATGGGCGCGGTGGTGCTGGCGGTGACCGGCGCCGAGGCGCTCTACGCCGACATGGGACATTTCGGCCCGCAGCCGATCAAGCGCGCCTGGCTCTATTTCGTCTTTCCCGCGCTGATTCTCAACTACTTCGGCCAGGGCGCGCTGTTGCTGCGCAATCCCGGCGCGCTCGACAATCCCTTCTTCCGCCTGGTGCCGGACTGGGGGCTCTATCCGATGGTGGGACTGGCCACCGCCGCCACGGTGATCGCCTCGCAGGCGGTGATCTCCGGCGCCTTCTCGATGACGCAGCAGGCGATCCAGCTCGGATATCTGCCGCGCCTGCAGATCCGTCACACCTCCGAGGAGGAGCGCGGACAGATCTATGTGCCGAAGGTGAACGCGTTCCTGCTGGTGGCAGTCATCGCGCTGGTGCTCGGCTTCAAGTCCTCCGACAATCTCGGCACCGCCTATGGCATCGCCGTCACCGGCACCATGACGCTGACGACGGTGCTCGCCTTCACCTACATGGTGGGCGTGCTCAAATGGAACCGCTGGCTCGCGGTGCTGCTGTTCGGCTTCTTCTTCGTCGTCGACGTCGCCTTCTTCGTCGCCAATATCCTCAAGATCGAGGAGGGCGGCTGGTTCCCGCTGGCGATCGCCACCATGGTCTATGCCGTCATGTCGACCTGGATGTATGGCCGCTCGCTGGTGACGGCGGAGCGCCAGCGCAACGCGATGCCGCTGGAGACCTTCCTCGCCACCCTCAGGACCGACCGCACGCGCGCGCCCGGCACGGCGGTGTTCATGACCGGCAATGCGGAGGTGGTGCCCGGCGCGCTGCTGCACAATCTGAAGCACAACAAGTTCCTGCACGAGCGGGTGGTGCTGATGACGGTGCTGACCGAGGACATCCCGCATGTCCCCGACGAGCAGCGCTTCGACATCAAGCATCTCGAGCACGGCTTCCATACCGTCGTCGTCCACTACGGCTTCATGGACGAGCCCAACATCCCGCGTGCGCTCGCGCAGCTCCGCCTGATGCAGTTCCGCTTCAACCTGATGGAGACCTCGTTCTTCGTCGGCCGCGAGAAGATCGTGCAGGGCAAGCATTCACGCCTCTCGCGCTGGCGGCGCTGGCTGTTCTCGTTCATGACCAACAACATGCTGAATGCGACCGAGTTCTTCCGCATTCCCACCAACCGCGTGGTGGAGCTCGGCGGCCAGCTCGAGATCTGATCCAGAATCCCGCCGCGCGATGATCCCCGATCCGTTCTGGACGCCGCTTCTGCTGAAGATGCTCGCCACCATGTCGGTGGTGATCACCGCCGCCCTCATCGCCGAGCGCGCGGGACCTTTTCTCGGCGCGCTCATCGCCTGCCTGCCGGTCTCCGCCGGTCCCGCCTATGTGCTGCTGGCGCTGCAGGCGGACGACCGCTTCATCGCGGCGAGCGCGCTCGCCAGCGCCGCCGCCGTCGTCGCCACCGCGGGGTTCCTGCTCGCCTATACCTTCGTGGCGCCGCGCGCCGGCGTGCTGGCGAGCATCTTCGGCGGGCTCGTGGTCTGGTTCCTCCTCGCGGTGCCGATCGAGCTCGTTTCCTGGACCATCCTTCGCGTCGCCGCCGCCAATGCGGCGATCTTCGCGCTCGCTATCGGCCTCACGCGGCGCGTGGTCGCCGAGGCACCGCCGGCGGGCGCCCGCCGCCGGCTCGCCGATCTCCTCGCCAGCGCCGCCGGCGTCGGGCTGCTGGTGGCCGGGGTGGTGACGCTGAGCGCCCGCCTCGGGCCGAGCCTCACCGGCATGGCGGCGCTCTTCCCGGTGACCTTCAGCAGCCTCGCCCTGGTGGTGCATCCGCGCCTCGGCGGCCGCATCGCTGCTGTCACCATGGCGAGCGCGCTCCGCGGCATGGTGGGTTTCGTGCTGGGGCTCCTCGTGCTGCACGGGCTCGCGGTGCCGCTGGGGACGCCGGCGGCGCTGGTGGCGGCGCTCCTCACCATGCTCGCCTGGTCGGGCGCCCTCATCCTGCTGCGGCGCCGGTCGGCGCGCCTCAGGGGCGGAGTGGCGGCGGCCTCGCGTCCGGGCGTTCTGCAGGAGTCCTGACTCGGAGCCGGCTCGCATCGCTCACGGGCGGGGCGGCGCTTTGCTGGTAATTTCGGCGGGGTTTCACTCAGCAGGAGGATCGCCATGGCGTCCAGGGTTGCGGTGATCGGGCTCGGCACCATGGGCTATGGCGCGGCGGCCTCGCTGCTGCGCCGGGGCTTCGCGGTGACCGGCTGCGACCTTCGCGAGGAGGTGCGGGCGCGCTTCGTGGCCGCGGGCGGCGCGGCGGTGGCGGATCCCGCCGAGGCGGCGCGCGGGGTCGAGGCGGTCTTCGTCTTCGTCGTCAATGCGGCGCAGACCATGGACGCGCTGTTCGGCGACAAGGGTGCCGTCCGCGCGTTGGCCAAGGGCGCGCTTGTCGCCTGCTGCGCCACGGTGCCGCCCGCCGCCGCCGAGGAGCTCGGCGCGCGGCTCGAATCCGCCGGCCTGCTGATGCTGGACGCGCCAGTCTCCGGCGGCGGCGCCAAGGCCGCCTCCGGCGAGATGACGGTGATGGCGTCGGGAAGTGCCGCCGCTTTCGAGAAGGCGGCGCCGTTCCTCGACGCCATCGCCAGCAAGGTCTATCGCCTCGGCGACCGGCCGGGCCAGGGCTCCAAGGTCAAGATGATCAACCAGCTCCTCGCCGGCGTGCATATCGCCGCCGCCTGCGAGGCGATGGCCTTCGGCATGCGCAACGGCGTCGATCCGGCCACTCTCTTCGAGGTGATCTCCAACTCCGCCGGCGCGTCCTGGATGTTCCAGAACCGCGTGCCGCACATTCTCGACGGCGACTATGCGCCGAAGTCGGCGGTGGACATCTTCGTCAAGGATCTCGGTATCGTGCTGGAGACCGGCAAGACGCTGACCTTTCCGCTGCCGGTCGCCGCCACCGCGCATCAGCTCTTCCTCGCCGCCAGCGCCAAGGGCCTCGGCCGCGAGGACGATAGCGCCGTGGTCAAGGTCTACGCCGACCAGGCCGGGCTGAGCCTGCCGCGCAAGGGCAGTTGAGCCACTTCCGCCGTTCCCGCTCCCGTTCTCGCTCCATTCCGCCGCCGCCGCCCCGCATCGCCATCATCGGCGCTGTGCCATCATGTCGCGCCCCAGGCTGCTCGCCCGACAATTCCCGGAGCCGCTGTATAAATCGTAGAGTTCTGATGTCATAATTCTATAACCAATTACAGGTGGATTCCTCCTGGAGGAACCCATGGCAACCGACGAACATTCCCTCGACCGCATCCCCAAGCTCATCGCCAGCCTGCCACCGAGCGCCGCCAGGACGCTGGAGCTGCTGGCCCCCCTGATCCTGCCGCTGGCGCTCGGCGTCGCGCTCGGCATGTGCATCGCCGCCTATTGGGTGCAGCCGATCTGGGACGAGCAGGCCTGGTATCTTTACGCAGGCGGTAGGGCGCTGGCGGGCGCGCGGCTCTACAGCGCCGACCTCGTCGACGTCAATCCGCCGCTGATCATCTGGTTCTCGGAGCTGCCGATGGCGCTGGCGCACGCGCTCGGTCTCGCGCCGACGCTGGCGCTCAAGCTTTGCGTGGCGGCACTGAGCGTCGCGAGCCTCGCCTGGTGCTGCCGGCTGATCCAGGCAGCAGGCGATGTCTTTCCGCCGCGCCTCGCGGCCGGTTTCGCGGTGGTCGGCGTCTATGTGCTGGGCGTCTACCCCGCCGCCGATCTGGGGCAGCGCGAGCATCTCATCGTGGTCCTCTCGCTGCCTTACCTGGTGATGGCGGCGACGCGTCTCGCCGGACGCTCGCAGCCTCCGGCTCAGGCGGCGGTCGCCGGCGCGCTGGTCGCGCTGGGCGTCTGCTTCAAGCCCTACTATCTGCTGATGCTCCTTGCGGTGGAGCTGATGCTGCTGCTGAGACGGCCGGGTCTGCGCGGCGTATTCCGGACCGAGACGGTGGCCATCGCCGCCACCGGTCTTGCCTACTGCGCGACGGTCTGGCTGCTGACCCCCGCCTACATCAAGACCTACGTGCCTCTGCTGCTCGAGCTCTACCGCGATGTCGGCGACAACGACTGGAGGACCGTGCTGCCGCTGAGCCGGATCGCCAAGATCGGCGGCCTGATCCTGGTGTGTCTGGTGCTCGGGCGACGCCTGCGGTCGGAGCCGCTGGTGACGCTCTTCGTCGCCGCCGGCATCGCCAGCGCCGTCGTCTATGTCGTGCAGGGAAAGGCCTGGGCCTATCAGCTGCTGCCGGAGGCGAGCTACCTGCGCTTTGCCGCCGGGCTCATCATCGCGGAGCTGGTGCTGCGCTGTGTCGTGCTGCCGCTCGCCGCGGCGCCGCTGTTGCCCGGTCGCGCCGTCGCCGCGGCCGCCACCGGAGCCATGCTCGCGGCGCTGCTCTACCTGCCGAGCCAGCACGCCATGGCGCGCGATCAGTGGGCGGACGACATGGTGACGGAGTATCTCGACGCCACGGCGCGCTATCCCGCCGGCAGCGCGATTCTCGTGCTGTCGCCCAATACCTACTACGCGCACCAGGTGGCGCTCGACCGCGGCTTCGTCTGGCCTTCGCGCTTTCCGCAGCTCTGGATGCTGCCGGGGATCATGCGCAACGAGCAGAACTTCGCCGGCGTCCGCCAGCCGCTGCCGCCGCAGCGGGTCGCCGCCCTGGCGCAGGAGACGCGCACGGCGGTCGCGGAGGATCTGCAGCGCTGGCGGCCGGCGGCCGTGCTGGTCGAGCGCTGTTCGGAGGCGAAGCCCTGCTACAGCCTGGAAGGACTCCAGGTCGATCTGGCGGAGTGGTTCAATCGCGACGCCGGATTCAGGAAGGCTTGGTCCAGCTATCGGCTCGACCATCAGCTCGACATCTACGACGTCTATCTGCGCACCGATGCGACCGCCGGCTCCTGATTGCGGCCCGGCGCCGGAGCTAGGGAAGCTCCGTGGCGAGCCTCGCCAGATAATCCGCCAGATCCGATAGGGCGTCGGGATCGGCGAGCTGCTCGCTCTCGAGCAAGGGCGCGTGCTCCCTGATCGCCGGCGTCAGCGGCCGATCGAGGCGGCGCAGCAGCTCGTCGCGCAGGGCAGCGCCCTCCGGCTTGAATTGTTCCGAGAACCGCGCGGCATATCGCGCCTGGATGCGGTCGAGCTCGCTGTCCGGATCCTGGATGCTGTCGTTGCGCGTGATCTCCAGAAGCTCCTGCTCGTAGGCCGTGCGGAACGATTTGAGCCGGACATTGAAGGTGTCGACTGCCATGCGCAGCTGGTCCCGCGTGGAGCGGCTCAAGGACGGCGGCGCGACCGCGCTTTCTGCCGACGCACCGCTTGCCGCATCGGCGGGATGCGCCGGCGCCGCGAGCCGAAGCGCCAGGACGAGGGCGCCGATCCACGGCGCACAATTCGCCGACCATGATCCGGATCTCCGAACGCTCATCTGCGGAACTCTGCGGCGGATTGCCGGCGACGGCAATCGCGCCGTCCTCAAGCGCGCTCCAGGGCGCGCGAAAGCCGCTCCGCGTCGTCGCCTGCGCGCTCCACCGGCGTATTGGCGAAGCCCAGCAGCAGCGCCGGCGGCTGGCGGCCGGCGGCCATCTGCGAGAGCGGGCTCGGCGTCAGCCCCGCCGCCTCGGCCCGCGCCACCAGCTCGGTGTCGCGCGTCCGTCCCTTGAGCCAAGCGAGGAGATGCATGCCGCCCGCGGTGAGCTCGATGCGGAGCCGGTCGCCGAAACGCTCGCCGAGCGCCGACGCCAGCGCCGCCCGCCGCTCGGCATAGAGCGCGCGCATGCGGCGGATGTGGGTGGCGAACTGCCCCTCCGCCATGAAGTCGGCGAGCGCCGCCTGCAGCAGCGGTGTCGGTGCCGGCGCCAGGTGTCGCGCCACCTCCAGGAAGCGCGCGAGCTCGCCGTCGGGAACCACCAGATATCCGAGCCGGAGGCCCGGCAGCAGCACCTTGCTGAAGGTGCCGGCATAGAGCACGCGGCCCTCGCGATCGAGGCTCTTCAGCGCCGGGAGCGGCGGGCCGCGATAGCGGAACTCGCCGTCGTAATCGTCCTCCAGGACGAACGCGCGCGCTCGATGCGCCCAGGAGAGGAGCTCCAGGCGCCGCGCCAGGCTCAGCGTCACGCCCAGCGGGCTCTGATGCGAGGGCGTCACCACGGCCAGCCGCGCCGCGGGCGCCCGGCGGATGCCTTCGCGCACGACCATGCCCTCGGCGTCGACGGGAACCTCGACAAGCCGCGCACCGGCGGCGAGGAGGCCGCGGCGGGTCATGAAATAGCCGGGATCCTCCATCCAGACGCGCTCGCCTGGCCGCAGCAGGGCGAGGGCGACGAGGCCGAGCGCGCCCTGGAACCCTCCGGTGACGAGGACATTCTCCGGCGCGGTGGCGACCCCGCGGGCGACGCCGAGATATGTCGCGATCTCGCGGCGAAGGCGCATCAGGCCCGCCGCCTCCGGCAGCGCGGAGGCGGGCGCCGCGCGGCCGTGGCGCGCCACCAGCCGCGACCACGCCTTGCGGGGGAAGGCGTCGAGGGCCGGCATCCCCATCTGGAACGGCGGCACGGTGGCGGCGGGCGGCGGACGGAGGATGCTCGGCGCGGCTCTCGGCACCGGCGCATCGCCGCCGCGCAGCGCCAGCAGCGCCCGGCGATCGAGGCCGGAATCCACCAGGGTGCCGCCGGCGCCGCGGGTCACCACATAGCCCTCGTTCGCCAGCAGCTCATAGGCCGCATCGACGGTGCCGCGGGCGACGCCGAGCTGCGCCGCGAGGCTCCGCGCCGAGGGGAGCCGCGCGCCGAGGCCGAGCCTGCCGTCGAGAATCTCACGGCGGAAGCGCTCATAGATGTCGCGATAGGTGCTCATGCGGGCGGCGCTCGGCCGATGGCCCAGTCGATTTCGCCGATCTTGGCTCTGCCCCCTGGGCCAAGCAAGGCCTACTCTCCGCCGGCAGGAACCGCAATTCCCGGAGAGTCCGATGGAGACGCGTCTCAATCACCGCGCCGCCTCGCCGCAAGCGCAGCAGGCGGTCGGCCCGCTCTACACCTATGTGAAGGAGTGCGGCCTCGATATCGCGCTCATCGACATGGTCTGGCTCAGGATCTCCCAGATCAACGGCTGCGCCTACTGCGTCGACCTCCATTATCGCGATGCGCTCGCCCACGGGGTGCCGGCACGCAAGCTCAATTCCGTCGTCACCTGGGAAGAGACCGGCTTCTTCAGCCCGCGCGAGCGGGCGGCGCTCGCCTGGGCGGAGAGCCTGACCCTGGTGGCGGCGACCCATGCGCCCGACGCGGTCTATCGCGCTGCCCACGAGCAGTTCGCCGACAAGGAGCTCGCCGATCTCACCTGGGCGATCGGGCTGATGAACATGATGAACCGTCTCGGCGTGGGCTTCCGCCTGCGGCCCGAGGTGAAGGCGGAGGAGCGCGGCGCATGAGCACGAGGATCCTGCAGCATCCGAAGGCCGTCGGCCTCGCAGCCGGGGCCGGCCTCGTGCTGGCGGCGCTGCTGCTGTGGAACGGCCGGCTTCCCAGCTTCCACGAGCATGCGCCCGCCATGGCGAGCATGGCGCCGGGGGTGCCGACCACCAGCACCATCATCTCCTCGCACGCGATTCCGGACATGCCCGGCAAGCAGATGACGGCGGTGATCGTGGATTTTCCGCCGGGCGCGGTCTCGCCGGAGCATCATCACGAGGGCTCGCTCACCGTCTATGTGCTGAAGGGCACCATCCGCTCCCAGCTCGCCGGCGAGCCGCCGCAGGTCTACACCGTCGGCCAGAGCTTCTTCGAGCCGCTGGGGTCGGTGCATCTCCTCGCCGAGAACATGAGCAAGACCGAGCCGGCGCGCATCCTCGCCGTCTTCGTGCACGACAAGGGCGCGCGGCTCACCGTCTATCACTGATACGGCCGGGCATCGACATGGTCGGGCGGACCACATCAGAGTTGTAAATTCGACGGCGTGTGCAATCTGGCCGAAACGCTGCCAATATGTCGCCAACCCAGCGGTGGCGGATGGCGCGAGGATGATTCCGGCAATCGATGTTTCCTCCTGGCACCCGCTGCTCCAGGAGCTTTATCGCTACTGGTGCGCAATCCGCCCCGGCGAGGCGCTGCCGGGCCGGCGGCATCTCGACCCGCTCGATCTCGGCAAGTTCCTGCCGCGGCTGTGGCTGCTGGACGTGCAGCGGGAGCCGTTCCGGCTGCGATATCGACTGGTGGGAACGCGCATCTGCGAGATGGCCGGCAGGGAGCTGACCTGCCAATGGCTGGATGAGGCGCATCCTGGGCTCGAGCCCGGCACTTTCGCCCGTTTCCAGCAGGTGGTCGCCACAGGCGTGCCCAACCGCCGTCGCGGCAAGCCGAAGCTCTTTCTCAGTCACAAGGCCGATCTCACCGAGATCGAGAATGCGGTGTTTCCGCTGGCCGCCGACGGCAAGACGGTGGACATGCTTCTGGTGCACACGATCTTCTACTCGATGGACGGCAAGGAAATCTGAGCCCGCCTTCGCGCCGCCACGCGTCGCGAATCACCGCCTCATCCGCCGAGCGCGATCCGCCTGTAGCTGAGCGCTTCCGCGATGTGGAGCCGGCGCACATGCTCTGCGCCGTCGAGATCGGCCAGGGTGCGGGAGACGCGGAGCACGCGGTGATAGCCGCGCGCGGAGAGCTTCAGGCGCTCGGCGGCGTCAAGCAGCAGCTTCCTGCCCTCGGCGTCGGGGGCGGCGATCTCGTCGAGGAGCTGGCCGTCGGCCTCGGCGTTGGTGCGGATGCGGCGCTCCTGCGGCAGCGCCGCGAAACGCCCGTGCTGTCTCTCTCTCGCGCGAGCGATGCGCGCCGCCACCTCGGCACTTCCTTCCGCCGGCGGCGGCAGGGAGAGATCGGCGGGCTTCACCGCGGGCACATCGATGTGGAGATCGATGCGGTCGAAGAGCGGACCGGAGATCTTGCTCTGATACTCCTGGGCACAGCGCGGCGCGCGGCCGCAGCCGAGCGATGGGTCGTCCAGGTGTCCGCAGCGGCAGGGGTTCATCGCCGCCACCAGCTGCACGCGGGCAGGATATGTCACGTGGATGTTGGCGCGCGCCACCGTGGCGCGGCCGCTCTCCAGTGGCTGGCGCAACGCCTCCAAGGTGGCGCGCTGGAACTCCGGCAGCTCGTCGAGGAAGAGGACGCCGAGATGGGCGAGGCTCACCTCGCCGGGACGCCCGCGCATCCCGCCGCCCACCAGCGCCGGCAGCGAGGCCGAGTGATGCGGATCGCGGAACGGCCGCTGGCGCAGCAGCTTGCCCTCGCGCAGCAGCCCCGCCACCGAGTGGATCATCGAGACCTCGAGCGCCTCGGCGGGATCGAGGGGCGGCAGCAGGCCCGGGAGCCGCGACGCCAGCATCGATTTCCCGGCGCCCGGCGGGCCAATCATCAGGAGGTTATGGCCGCCGGCTGCCGCCACCTCGAGGGCGCGCTTCGCGGTCTCCTGGCCCTTGATGTCGCGGAGGTCGGGCGGCGCCGGACCGGGCTCGGCGAGTTTCGGCACCGGCGGCGTCAGCACCTGGGTGCCCTTGAAGTGGTTGATGAGGGCGAGGAGCGAGGGCGCCGCCAGCACCTCGATCGAGCTCGCCCAGGCCGCCTCGCCGCCGGAGGCCGCGGGACAGATCAGTCCGAGCTCGCGCTCCGCCGCCGCCATCGCCGCCGGCAGCACGCCCGCCACCGGCAGCAGCGCGCCGTCAAGCGCGAGCTCGCCCAGCGCGATGAAGCCCGCGATCTCCTCCGCCGGCAGCACGTCCATGGCGGCGAGCAGGCCCAGCGCGATCGGCAGATCGAAGTGGCTTCCCTCCTTGGCGAGATCGGCGGGGGCGAGGTTGACGGTGATGCGTTTCGCCGGCAAAGCGAGGCCCAGGGCATTGAGCGCCGCCCGCACCCGCTCGCGGGATTCCGCCACCGCCTTGTCGGGGAGGCCCACCACGTTGAAGGCGACGATGCCCGAGGCGATCGTCACCTGGGCGTCCACCTCCAGGACCTCGATGCCCTGGAACGCCACCGTCCTGATCCGCGCGACCAAAGTGCTGCTCCGCCGACTTTGCCCGCGCCAAGTCTAGCGGTAACCCGGAAGCAGGGAAATGGCAGGCTCAACCGCTAGTCGAGGCCGGCCGTGGATGCCGCCAGACGGCCCGCCCTAGGATTCCCCGAGGCGAAGGAGGTGCCGCATGGGTGCGCGGTGGCGATCGGTCGTGATGCTCGCGGCGATGCTGATGGTCATCGCCGGCGCGGCTCCGCGCGCGTCGGCGGCGGATCTCGTGCGCAAGATCGAGGTGGGCGGGCTCACGCGCACCTATCGCCTGCATCTGCCGCCGGGGTCACGATCGGGCTCGCCGATGGCGCTCGTCGTGGTCCTGCATGGCGGCGGCGGCAACGGGTCGCTCGAGGACAAGCACACGCATTTCAGCGCCGAGGCGGATGCCCAGCATTTCATCGTGGCCTATCCCGACGGCACCGGCCGGCGGCGGCCGTTTCTGAACGCGATGGGGAGGCCGGGTTTCCTCACCTGGAACGCCGGCATCTGCTGCGGCTATGCGATGGAGCACCATGTCGACGACGTCGCCTTCTTCCGCGCCATGGTGGCGGCGATCGGCCGCGACGTGCCGGTCGATCCCCATCGCGTCTATGCCACCGGCATCTCCAACGGCGGCATGATGTCCTATCGGCTCGCCTGCGAGGCGAGCGACCTGGTGGCGGCGGTGGGCGTGGTCTCCGGCGTGGTGGTGGATCAACCCTGCAAGCCCGCGTCACCGGTAGCGGTGATCCACATCCACGGCGATGCCGATCAGAACGTGCCGCTCGCCGGCGGCGTCGGCCGCAAGGGCGTGAGCGGCACCCATTATCCACCGGTGCAGCAGTCGATCGATCTCTGGGTTGCGGCTGATGGCTGCGGGGCTGCACCCGTCGCCGCGACGCCGGCGCCCGGCGTCACGCTCCGCGACTGGCGCGGCTGCCGCGACGGCACCGAAGTCGCCTATTACCTGATCGCCGGCGGCGGCCACGCCTGGCCCGGCGGCACGCAGATGGCGGCGTTCCTCGACAAGCCCTCGACTGCGATGGCGGCGACGCCGGTGATCTGGCAGTTCTTCGCCGCCCATCCGAAGCGCTGACGGACGTGCCGCTGCCGGGGCCGGCACACCGCGGCGGCATCAAGCCGATTGCAGGGCGGTCTTCAGCTGCGCGTCGGCGCCGATCGCGTGGCCGACGAACCAGGCTCTCAGCTCGTCGCCGAATTTCGCGTCGCCGGCGTCCGTTTCGGTGCCGAGCGCGTGGCTCATGGCCCGGACCTCGGCCAGCCTCAGCCGGTGGCCGGCGGCGTGCTCGATCAAGGCGGCCGACAGGGTGTCGCGCAGCATGCGCCGCTCTTTCGGCGCCGCGCGATAGAGCTGCTCGAGCACCATTTCCTCGCACTCGAAATGCGTTTCGGTCACGCGCTCGAGCTCGGCGAGGAGGCGCAGGCGGCTCTCGGCATCACGCGCGAGACAGGCGCGGTTGATGAGCTCGACCATCGAGCGATGCTGCGCGTCCAGTTCCCGATGGCCAAGGGAGAAGCTCTCGCTCCAGGGCAAGGGCTCGCTCAGCTCGTTTTTCCCCGCAGTGATCGCTGTCTCCTGCGCGCCGATTTTCCGGTGGCTGTCGTCGGATCCCGCGTGCCGACGACACGCCCCTGATCCGCTGCGAGATCACGCGCGATCTCACCGCTCCAGGATCGGCTCGGCCGCGTTAAGGCTTGGTTAATGAAGTCTTAACCGAAGCCGCCCCAAGGGGGCAAAACGCGCGTCGTTCTCGGCCTTTGTCGGCGCTTTCTGTGGCATCGCTGAGGGCAGGGGCGAAACCCGAATCCGATCACAACCGCGCCCAAATCGCGCCACTATTTTAGATGACAAGATCGCGTCTGGCTGGAGATCGCGCATGGACGGTGGGCAGAACGGGAACGCAAGCACGCTGCAGGAGCGGGCGGATCACTACCGCCAGCTCGCGCGCGGCGCTGTGTCGTGGTCGCTCGCCGACGAGCTCGACAGCCTCGCCGACGAATGCGAAAGCGAGGCCTCGCGCCTCGCGCTCAAGGCGCAGGACCGCCGCTCCCCGCGCTGATAGCGCGCATGATCAGGCGTTGGCGCGATAGACCGGCGTGCGCCATTCCGGGTGATCGGCCATCTCGCCGCGGACCAGCGCGAAATACTTCTGCTGCAGCGTGCGGGTGATCTGGCCGACGGCGCCAGATCCCACCTTCTGGCGGTCGATCGACAGGATCGGCTGCACCTCGTAGGCGGAGCCGCAGAAGAAGGTCTCGTCGGCGGCATAGAGCTCGGTGCGGCCGATCTGCCGCTCCTCGGTCTTGCGCCCCATGTAGTCGCCGAAGATGCGGATCACCGTGTCGCGGGTGATGCTCTCCAGGATGTCGCTGGTGACGTCGGGCGTCACCGGCACGCCGTTGCGGATCATGAAGAAGCAGGAGCCCGGCGATTCCGCGACGTGGCCCTGGCTGGTGAGGATGATGGCATTGTCGTAGCCGTCCGCCTTGGCCTGCAGCGTCGCGAGCCTGCCGTTGTTGTAGTTGGCGGTGGCCTTGACCCTGGCCGGCATGGCGTTGTCGTCGATGCGGCGCCAGGAGGAGACGCCGCAGTGGACGCCCTCCGCCACCTGCTTGCTGGGCGGCATCGACAGCGCGGCGATCATCCAGCCGACCGGCCCCGTCGCCCCCATGGTGCCCTCGCCGTCGACCCAGGCCATGAGGCGGATGTGGACGTCCTCCTTGAGCTCGTTCGCCTTGATGAGATCGATGAGCGCGCGCTCCATCGCGGCGTTCTCCAGGCGATGGTCGAAGCGCATCACCTTCATGGAGAACTGCAGGCGGTCCAAGTGCTCACGCAGGCGGAAGAGATACATGTCCTTCCGCTCGGCATTCCAATAACCGCGGATCCCCTCGAAGACGCCGGCGCCGTATTTGAGCCCCGGCGTCAGCACATGCACCTTGGCCTCGGCGAAGGGCACGATCTCGCCGTTCATCGAGAGGTACTTCGGATTGGCCATGACGAGATCCCTGTGGCTGCGGAAATGAGCGCCATCCATCCACGTCCGCGCGAGCGAGGCAAGAGCGCTGGGGTGCGGCGCAGCAGAGGGTTACGCGATGGGGATATGCAGGGCACGAGGAGCGTATCCGATCGGGGTCGGCTCGGTTGCGACCTTCGAGACGGCCGCTCCGCGGCCTCCTCAGGATGAGGCGGTCATTCGTTCCGCCATTCTCTAATGGCCTCATCCTGAGGAGCGCGCTTAAGCGCGCGTCTCGAAGGACGCAGGGCGCTTCCGCAACGGGTGCCCGGGCGGTGATTTGACAGCCGAAGGCGCCCTTGCGCTATCCTTGCCGCCTCAAAGGAGCATGGATCATGGACAGTCTGCTGCAAGCGAAGCCCGAGGATGTCGGGCTCTCCTCCGCCCGGCTGGCGCGGATCGACGACTGGCGCGAGAGGATCGTCGCCGACGGCAAGGTGGCGGGCGCCACCACCCTCGTGGCGCGGCGCGGCAAGGTGGTGCATCTCGCGAGCTCCGGGCTTGCCGACATCGAGCGCGGCACGGCGATGACGCCTGCCACCGTCCATCGCTTCTATTCCATGACCAAGCCGCTCACCTCGGCGGCGATCATGATGCTCTACGAGGAGGGACGGTTTCAGCTCGACGATCCCGTCACCCGCTTTCTCCCGTACTTCGCCAACCAGCGCGTCTGCACCGGTGCCTCGCGCGGCAAGCTCGAGACGGTTCCGGCGGAGCGCGACATCACTTTCCGCGACCTGCTGACGCACACCTCGGGCCTCACCTACGGGTTCATGGAGTCGACCGCGGTCGACGCGCTCTATCGCGAGAAGGGGATCGATTTCGGCGCCGCCGACAGCAGCCTCGGCGCGGTGGTGGAGGCGCTGGCGGCGCTGCCGCTGATCGCGCAGCCCGGCAGCGAATGGAACTACAGCGTCTCCACCGACGTGCTGGGCTATCTCGTCGAGGTTATCTCCGGCCGGCCTTTCGCGCAGTTCCTGCACGAGCGGCTGATCGATCCCCTGGGGATGGCCGACACCGATTTTTACGTGAAGCGCGCGAACGCCGGCCGCTTCGCCGCCAACTACGCGCGCGGTCGCGACGGCAAGCTGGCGCTGATCGACGATCCCGGCGACAGCCGCTTCCTCCGCCCGACCAAGGTGCCCTCCGGCGGCGGCGGCCTGGTCTCCACCGCGGCCGATTACTGGCGCTTCTGCCGCATGATGCTGCGGAAAGGCGA
This sequence comes from Allostellaceae bacterium, assembly GCA_035507155.1. GTDB lineage: Bacteria > Pseudomonadota > Alphaproteobacteria > ATCC43930 > CGMCC-115725 > DASZHJ01. The sequence goes on along the minus strand of DATJOK010000315.1, from coordinate 19,613 downwards.
GCTCGACGGCGTGCGCTACCTCGGCCGCAAGACCGTCGAGCTGATGATGATGAATCACCTCCGCGGCGACATGGCGGCGATGGGACAGCCGCGCTGGTCGGAATCGACCGCCGAGGGGATCGGCTTCGGCCTGGGATTCTCGGTGACGCTGGAGCCGGCGCGCGCCCAGATCGTCGGCACCCCCGGCGAATGCGCCTGGGGCGGCGCCGCCAGCACCGCCTTCTGGATCGACCCCGCCGAGGACATGGCGGTGATCTTCCTGACCCAGCTGATGCCGTCCACCACCTGGCCGTTCCGCCGCGAGCTCCGCGTGCTGAGCTACCAGGCCGTCATCGACTGACGCGCGTCCGAGGCGACCCGGCTCGCCTCGGCATCGCGCTGCGCGGGATTTCCCGATCTCGCAAGCAACAGCTCTTCGCAGCAACAGAGAGCGAGCGGCGTTCCGCCGTGGTGGCAGCATGCGCCTGCTTCCGAGCGCATCGCCAGCGATGGAGACAACGGTGACCGACCGCAGCCAGACTCTGACCCATGCCACCGGCACGCCTGTGGTGGACAACACCAACATCGAGACCGCCGGTCCGCGCGGCCCGGCGCTGCTGCAGGACGTCTGGCTGATCGAGAAGCTCGCCCATTTCGACCGCGAGGTGATCCCGGAGCGGCGCATGCACGCCAAGGGCTGGGGCGCCTACGGCACCTTCACCGTCACCGGCGACATCACCCGCTACACCAAGGCGAAGATCTTCTCCGAGCGCGGCAAGGAGACGCCGCTTTTCGTCCGCTTCTCGACGGTGGCCGGCGAGCGCGGCGCTGCGGATGCCGAGCGCGACATCCGCGGCTTCGCGGTCAAGTTCTATACCGAGGAGGGGAACTGGGACATCGTCGGCAACAACACGCCGGTGTTCTTCTTCCGCGACCCCCTGCGCTTCTCGGATCTGAACCATGCCATCAAGCGCGATCCGCGCACCGGCCTGCGCTCGGCGGACAACAACTGGGATTTCTGGTCGCTGCTGCCGGAGGCGCTCCATCAGGTGACGATCGTGATGTCGGACCGCGGCATCCCCAGGAGCTTCCGCCACATGCACGGCTTCGGCAGCCACACCTTCTCGCTGATCAACGCCGCCAACGAGCGCGTCTGGGTCAAGTTCCACTTCCGCAGCCAGCAGGGGATCGAGAACCTGACCGACGAGGCGGCGGCCGCCGTCGTCGCCCAAGACCGCGAGAGCCATGGGCGCGATCTCTTGCAGGCGATCGAGAGCGGCAACTTCCCGCGCTGGACGCTCTTCATCCAGGTGATGACCGAGGCCGAGGCGCGCGCCCACAAACACAATCCCTTCGACCTCACCAAGGTCTGGCCCAAGGCCGACTATCCGCTGATCGAGGCCGGCGTCATGAAGCTCAACCGCTATCCCGAGAACTTCTTCGCCGAGGTGGAGCAGGCCGCCTTCTCCCCCGCCAACATCGTTCCCGGCATCGGCTTCTCGCCGGACAAGATGCTGCAGGGCCGGCTCTTCTCCTACGGCGACACGCAGCGCTACCGGCTCGGCGTCAACTTCAACCACATCCCGGTCAACGCGCCGAAATGCCCTTTCCACAGCTATCATCGCGACGGCGCCATGCGCACCGACGGCAATCTCGGCGCCGAGCCGACCTACTGGCCGAACAGCAAGGGCTCGTGGATGGATCGCAACCCCGCGCTGATCGAGCCGCCGCTGCCGATCGAGGGCGCCGCCACCTACTGGGATCACCGCGTCGACGAGGACCACTGGGAGCAGCCCGGCATCCTCTTCCGCAAGATGAGCCCGGCGCAGCAGCGCCTCCTCTGCGAGAACACCGCCCGCGCCATGGGCGACGCGCGCCTCGAGGTGAAAGAGCGCCACATCGCCAACTGCGCCAAGGCCGATCCCGCCTACGGCGCCGGCGTCGCCGCCGCCCTCGGGATCGCGCTCGGCAAGGCGGCGGAGTAGCCGCGGCGCCGGCGATCCCGGCGGAACCAAGGCCGCGCTCAGCGGCACGGCGTTTGCTTGCTCTCCCCCCGTGCGGCGGCCTTCCGGCCGCTGCCGGAGCGGGGAGCGACCATGTCCACGAGACCGTTTCATCTCGCCTGGTTCCTGCAGGGATCGAGCGTGCAGGCCTGGGGCGAGCCCTGGACCGGCCATATCGGGACCAGCTGGATGCAGCCCCAGCTTTTCCTCGACATGGCCCGCGCGCTGGAGCGTGCCTGTTTCGACTACATCCTGCTCGAAGACTCCTCTTACGTCGGCGAGAGCTTCGGCGGCTCGACGAAGATCTATCTCGAGAACGCGATCGCGGTGCCGCGCCAGGACCCCTCGGTGGTGGCGGCGCTGATGACCCAGGTGACCTCGCGCATCGGCATCGTGCCAACCTTCGGCACCTACGCCTATCACCCCTATCTGCTGGCGCGGCTGGTGGCGACCCTCGACCAGGTCTCCGACGGCCGCATCGGCTGGAACGCGGTCACCGGCAGCTCCGACATCGCGGCGATGAACTTCGGCATGGCCGGGATGCCCGAGCATGATCTCCGCTACGACATGGCGGACGAGTACATGGCGGCCTGCCGCGGCCTCTGGGGCTCGTGGCAGCCGGGCGCGATCATCGCCGACCGCCAGCGCGGCGTGCTGGTCGATGCCGCCAAGGTCCACGCGGTGAACCACGCGGGGAAGTTCTTCAAGACGCGGGGGCCGCTCAATTCCGGCCCGGCGCCGCAGGGCCAGCCTGTCATCGCCCAGGCCGGCGGCTCGCCGCGCGGCCGCCGCTTCGCCGCCGCCCACGCCGACACCATCGTCGTCCACGTGAAGGGGATCGAGGCGATGAAGGCCTATCGCGACGACGTGCACCGGCACATGGCGGCGGAGGGCCGCGACCCTTCCCGCTGCAAGGTGCTCTTTCTCATCAATCCGATCCTCGGCGAGACGATGGAGGACGCGAAGGAACGCAAGGCGCGTCGCGCCGCCCGCGCCAGGGAACGCATCGACGAGCGCCTCGCGCATTTCGGCAAGATCACCAACATCGATTTCGGCAAGCTCGACCTCGACCGGCCGCTTCCCGACGACGTCACCACCAACGGCCACCAGAAGAACCTGGAGGAATTCCGCAAGGTGGCGGCGGGCCGCAGCATCCGCGAGACGATGGCGAGCTTCAACGCCGTCGACCTCTCGGTCGAGCTCTGCGGCACCCCTGACGCGGTGGCGGCGCAGATGGGCGAGGCGATGGCCGAGGTCGGCGGCGACGGCTTCCTCTTCTCGATGCCGAACGTCAGCCGCCGCATCCTCGCCGAGATCGAGGACGGGCTGGTGCCGGCACTGCAGGACCGCGGCCTCATGCGCAAGGCGTACGAGCACAAGCGGTTCCGGGAGAATCTGCTGGCGTTTTGATCCTCGGCCCAGGGGTTTCGCCACGGAGACACGGAGGGCACGGAGAGGGCGAAATATTCGCCATCGCACCCTTCTGGCGTCATTGCCCGGCCTTGAGCCGCGGCTCTCCGGTTGAGCGAAATCTGGCCGCGAGATGGCGGTGGACTATTTGCGGGGACGCTGGTTCAGCTGCCTTGCGTCCTTCGAGACGGCCACTCTCGTGGCCTCCTCAGGAGGAGGCGATTTTCTTTGTGCCATCACCCACTCCACCTCCTCCTGAGGAGCAGCCCGGAGGGCTGCGTCTCGAAGGACGCAGGGTGCTTGTGCAACGCGCGCTCCACAGCGCTCGATACGTCTATCCCGGATATCGAACCCTCGCGTCACCACTTCTCGCAAGCGCACCGTCCTAGCTCGTCCCGATGAGCACGAGCCCCGAGAGGCACAGGAGGGCGAGGACGATCCTCTGGAAGCCGCGGTCGCCGAGGCGCTTGTAGAGCCGGGCGCCGAGCCACGCGCCGCAGATGGTTCCCGGCAGCGCCGCCAGGGTCGCGGCGCCGACCTCGCGCGTCAGCAGGCCGGACCCGGCGTGGGAGAGGAGCGCCGCGGTGAGGATCGAGAGGTTGAAGGTCTGCAGCACGCTGCGGCGATCGTGCTTGGCGTCACCGCGGAAGTCCGTCCACACGATGACGAGCGGACCGGAGAGTCCTGCGAGCCCGCCGAGGACGCCGCCACCGAAACCCGCGGCGCCGTCGGCGACCCGTCCTCCGGCGACGCCGCTCGATCGCGGCTTGCGAAGGAGGGCGTAGCTCGCATAGGCGACGAGGAAGACCCCGACCCCGATCTTGAACAGCCGGGCATCGATCGCCGCCAGCAGCAGGGTCCCGATCGGCACGCCGAGCACGCCGGGAAGGACGAAGGGCAGCACGCGCCGCCAGTCGATCGCGCGCCAGATCATCGGCAGCGTCTGCAGCTGCGACACCACCGAGCAGATGATCACCAGCGACGACGCGACCGGCGGCGAGAGCGCGTAGAGCCAGAAGCTCATCGCGGTGAGGCCGGTGCCGAATCCGGTCAGCCCGTTGACGAAGCCGCCGGCGAGCGCGCCGAGCAGGATGAGCGTGATCTGATCGAGGGCGATGGGCGGGCGCCTCTAGCTCCCGACCGCCGGCCGCGGCGTCTCCGCATGCGCCTCCGCCAGCCGCGCCAGATCGAGCGCATAGACCTCCAGGGTCTCGTTGCGGCCCTGGATCTGCTGCGCCGGCGACAGCGTGAAGGCGTCGAGCGCCTCGAGCGGCGGGTCGGGCTCGGCGCGGGCGGCGTCGGCGAGGGCGCGACTCACCACCACGGGAGAGCCGAGGCGGCGGGTCATCGCCTCGAGGCGGCTCGCGATGTTGACGGTGTCGCCGACGACGGCGTACTCGACCCGGCGGTCGGTGCCGATGTCGCCGAGGATCACCGGGCCGAAATGGGCGCCGATGCCGACGGCGAGCGGCTGCTCGCCCTTCGCCATCCGCTCCTCGTTCCAGACCGCCAGCACATGCACCATGTGGAGCGCGCATTCGATGGCGTTGGCGGCATCCCGCGGCCCGCGGGTAGGCGTGCCGAAGGTGGCCATGAGGCCGTCGCCGAGGAATTTCTCCAGCGTGCCCTCGTGCGCGAAGACCGCGTCGGTCAAGCGTGCGTGGAGCTCGCGCAGCAGCGCCATGGTGCGCTCCGGCGTCTCCCGCTCGGCAAGCCGGGTGAAGTCGACGAGGTCGGTGAAGATGACGGCGACCTCCTGGCGGCGCACCTTGCCGATCGGCTCGTCCTTGCCGGCGAGCAGGTCGACGATGTTGGGCGAGAAGTAGCGGGCGAGGTTGGTGCGGGCGCGCTCGGCGGTCTTGAGCCCGGTGATGTCGAGGGCGACGGTCACCACGTGGCGGACGATGCCGGCGGCATCCTTCAGCGGCTGCTTCGAGGTCCACCAGACGCGCCGGGTGCCGTCGCGGTTGACGAACTCGCGCTCGGCGAAGGGCTGCGCGACGCCGGTCGCCACCACTTCGTAGTCGAGCTCCCGCGAGCGGTTGCCGTAGTCGGCGCCGGTGAAGTCGGTGCTCGTCCGGCCGACCGCCGCCGCCGGATCGACGCCATAGACCTCGCCCTGGAAGCGGTTCATCAGCACGTAGCGGGAGTCCCGGTCCTTGACGTTGATGATGCCGGGAACCGCGTCGATGACGGCGCGCAGCAGCTCGCGGCTCTCGGCGATCGCCCGGGCGGCGGCGCGCTCGGCGGTGATGTCGTGGCCGGTGCCGCGATATCCGACGAAGCGGTTCCGGGCGTCGAAGATCGGCTTGCCGTGGATGCGCGACCAGCGCGCCTTGCCTTCGGCATCCCCATACATGAACTCGAAGCCGCGATAGGGCTGCCGCGTCGCCACCATGCTCTCGTACCAGGCCCAGTTGGCGTCGTCCTTGTCCTCGAGGAGGCGCAGCTCGATCCGCCGCTTGCCCAGCACCTTCTTCGGCTCCTCGCCGGAGAGCTCGCGCAGATGGCCGGAGAGGAAGACGAAGCGATCCTCGGCGTCGGTCTCCCAGATCCAGTCGGTGGCGGCGGCGAGCACGTCGCGGAAGCGCTGCTCGCTGGCGAGCGCGCTCGCCTCCGCCGCTTCCGCCTGGGCGGTGAGGCGGCGGCCGCGGCGCAGCTCGCCGATCAGCACCGCCACCAGCATGCCGGCGCTCGCCAGCAGCGCCACCAGCAGCGCCAGCACCGAGAACAGCGCGGTGCGGCGCTTGTCGGTGCGCTCGGCGAGGCGGTCGATCTCGGAATGGGCGATGGCGATGCTCGCCTCGTGGAGCGGCGGCAGCAGCGCCGTCACCGCGCCGGCGATCTCGCGCGCCCAGGCGGCATCGCCCGACGGCATGTCGCGGATGCGCGGCTCGAGCTCGGCGAGCGCGACCTGCGCCTGCTCCACCGCGGCGGCGGCACCCGGCGTCTCGCGGATGCGCGAGCCCATCTCGCCCTCCCGGGTGAGGTTGAGCCGGCTCCAGAGCACGTCGAGCCGCTCCTGCAGGTCGTCATTGGGCGCGTCGGGGGCGGCGTCGCCGCGCCGGCGGATCGCGTCGGCAAGCCGCAGCAGCTCCACTTCGTTCTGGCTCATCGACCAGGCGAGGTTCTCGCCGAAATCATGGGCGACGTTGCTCTCGATGCTGTAGAGCCGGGCGGTGGCGGCGGCGAGGCTGGCGATGAAGATGGCAATCGCGATGCCGAGCACGAGATAGGACCGCCGCCGCGGCCGCTCCGCCGACGCGCGGCTCGCCATGGTCTCCACGCTCATCGAACCTCCAGCCGGTCGAGCTGCCAGATCCAGCGCGCGTTGACCCGCTCGGTGCGCAGCTCCGGATATTGGTCGCGGGGATAGACGACCCAGACCGGCCCCTTGTCGCGGCGCCGGAGATCCTGGCCGTCGCGCTTCAGCGCCAGCAGCACCGGATACTTGCGGCAGTCCTCCGCCGGAATGGTGACGCTGTAGTCGTTGATGGCGCGGGCGATGAGCTCGCCGCCACTGGCGCCGACGCGGGTGAGGACGTCCCGCAGCAGCGGACCCTCGAAGCTGGAGACGCCATCGGTCCAGGCGGTGGAGGTGGTGAGCTCATGCATGCCCAGCGCCTCGAGCGCGGCGCGGTCGAACTCGGCGCGGCCCGGCGCGGTGGTGTTGGCGATCCGCCCGGTGACGGTCAGCAGCACCGGGCCGGCGGGCGCCGGCAGCGTCGCCGCCTCGGCCGCGCCGACGCCGGCTGCCGCCACGGCAATCGCGCCCAGCACGGCGCGCCGGGTCAGCCGCCGCTGCATCCTCATCGCCATGCTTCCCATCCCTCGCGCTGGCGTCGCAAGCGCCGCGAGCAACACCCCCTAAGGTATCAATATTGTAACATGAATCCGGCCGAAGGGACGAGATCCCCGCCGCCGGCGGTCATGGATTGTGGTGGTCCGGCAATCGGTGGCAGAGTGCGGCCCCTTCGAAGGAGCAGCATCATGGCCCACTACCACGCCGCCGTCTGGATCGATCACCACGAGGCCCGCGTCTTCCACTTCAATCCCGAGGACGTCGACAAGCTGGTGCTGCGTCCCCACGAGCCGACCCGGCACATCCATCACAAGGCGAACTCGATCGGCAGCGGCCATGCGGCGGAGGATCAGGAATTCCTGCACGCCGTCGCCGCCGCCTTCGCCGATGCCCATTCGGTGTTGATCGCCGGCCCGGCCAATGCCAAGACCGAGCTCATCAAGCACATCCACCGCCACGATCCCGCCCTCATCGACCGCATCGCCGGCATCGAGACCGTCGACCATCCGAGCGACGCGGCGCTCGTCGCCCATGCCCGCCACTACTTCAAGGCCGCCGACCGCATGCGGCCCTGAGCGGGGTCAGCGCCGCCGCAGGCGGAGCGCGAGGTCCCTCAGCTTCACCAGGTGGGCGCGAACGAAGTCGCGGCTCGGCGCGTCGATCAGGCGGCCCGAAGGATCAAACTTGCCGGCGGCGCCGGCCACCAGCACCTCCGGCCCGGGCAGCACGATCGCGTTCAGATAGACGAAGATCTGCCGCAGGTGATGGTTGGCGAGCGCGGTGCCGAGCGCGCTGGTGCTCACCCCCATGATCGCGATGAGCTTGCCGTCGAAAGGCTGGTCCGGCGCCCGCGACGCCCAATCGATCGCATTCTTGAGGACGCCGGGGACCGAGCGGTTGTATTCCGGCGTGGCGATGAGGAGCGCATCGGCATCGGCGATCGCCGAGCGGAACGCCGCCACGGCCGGCGGGAAGCTTTCGACGCGGATGTCGTCGTTGTAGAACGGGATCGGCGCCAGATCGGTGATCCCGATCGCCATGCCGTCCGGCGCCAGCTCCTCGGCCGCCCGCAGCAAGCCCCTGTTGTAGGAGCCTTCCCGGAGGCTCCCCGACATGCCGAGAACCTTGACTGTGTCGCTCATGGATCTTTTGCCTCTCGTTGTGGCGCTCTAAGGAGTGTCTTCGCGGTGCTGCCGTCATCGGCTGGGCCCGGTGGCGGCGAGGAGCGCGCCCAGGGTCAGCATCGAAAGCGCGGTCGAGATCACCACGCTGCTGGCGGCGCGGGCGACATAGATCTCGTAGCGCTGCGCCAGGATGAAGGCGTTGGCGCCGGTGGGAAGCGCCGCGCAGGCGGTGGCGACGGCGCTCTCCAGCGGTGCCAAGTGGAAGACGAAGCCGGCGAACAACCAGACCAGCAGTGGCAGCGCCAGCAGCTTGATCGCCACCACCGTCAGGCTCTCCTGCAGGTCGCCGGCGATGCGGAAGCCGGCGATGGTGGCGCCCAGCGAGAACAGCGCCGCCGGCGTCGCGGCGCTGCCGAGGAAATCAAGGAAGCGCCGCAGGAGGTCGGGGAGCGGCAGTCCGATCTGATGCCAGAGGAAGCCCGCGATGATGGCGGCGATCACCGGATTACCCAGGATGGCGACGGTGGTTGTCCTGAGGACATGCAGGAACTCGCCGCCGTGGCCGCGGCCGATCTCCACCACGACGGTGGCAAGCGACAGCAGGATCAGGGAGTGGAGGCTGATGATGAGGCTGAGCGGCACCAGCCCGGCGTCGCCGAAGGCTGCGAGCACGATCGGAATGCCGAGCTGCACCGAGTTCGAGAAGGCGGCGCTCACCCCCATCAGCCCCTGCTCGGCGAGGTCGAGGCGGAATACCGTCCGACCGATGATCATGCTGCCGGCGAAGACCGTGAGGGTCCCGGCGAAATAGGCCGCGAGCACCGCAAGCGAATTGCCGAGCGGCGGCGTCTCGCCGGCCATGCTGCGGAACAGCAGGGCGGGGATCGCCGCGTAATAGACGAAGATGCCGAGGCCGCGCGCCCCCTCGGCGCCGAGCGCGCCGCTGCGGCCGAAGCCATAGCCGACGAGAATGACCGCGAAGACCGGTAGAATGATCCCGACGACCGTACCCATGCCGATTTGCTTGCGCTTCCCCCTCGATCCTCCTTGATAGCGCGGGCCGGGGCGGCGCGTATACGGGCCAGAGGGCGCGGTGGATCAGGCCGCCGGAGCCTTGGCGACGAAGGGGATCCGCTCGTCGGACGCGGTCGGCAGGTCGATGATGAACCGCGCGCCGTGGCCCGGGCGGCTCTCGACCCGGATGGTGCCGCCATGGCCGGTGATGATGCCGTGGACGACGGAAAGGCCGAGACCGGTGCCTTCGCCCACGCCCTTGGTGGTGAAGAAGGGCTCGAAGATCCGCCGCGCCGTCGCCTCGTCCATGCCGCAGCCGGTGTCGCTCACCACCAGCCGGATCGTCGCCGGCTTCTGCCGGGCCGGGTCGATCATCGGCGTCAGCGAGACCGAGATGGTGCCGGTGTTGCCGCCGATCGCATGCATGGCGTTCGTCACCAGGTTGACCACGATCTGGTGGATCTGGGTGGGATCGCCGACGAAGGTCGGCACCGGCCGGATGTCGCTCACCAGCGCGATGGTGCTCGGCAGCGTCGCGCGCAGCATCGCGAGCGCCTCGCAGGCGACATCGGCGATGCTGAATTCCCGTTTCTCGGCGCGGTCGTTGCGGCTGAAGGCCAGCACCCGCTTCACCAGATCGCGGGCGCGGTCGCCGGCGTCCTTGATGAGGCCCAGATACTGTTTCATCTGGGCGTCCTCGCCGGCGCGCTTGAGAGCGAGCTTGGTGATTGCCACCACCGGGACCAGGGTGTTGTTGAGATCGTGGGCGATGCCGCCCGCCAGCGTGCCGAGCGCCTCCAGCTTCTGGGAATGGCGAAGCTGCCGCTCGAGCTCCTGCCGTGCCTGCTCGGTGCGGCGCGCGTCGGTGAGATCCTGGGCGGTGCCGATGACCTTCGCGACGGCGCCCTTGTCGTCGCGGATGGCGCGCCCCTCCGAGTTGATGATGCGCTCCTCGCCGTCCGGGCGATGAATACGGAATTCGACCGCGCTCGGCTCGCCGCCTTCCCTGAGCTGCTTCAGCCATGCGTGCACCTTGGGGAAGTCCTCCTCGTGAATGGTGCGCACGAGGCTCGACATGGTGGGCTGCGGCGCGTCCTCCGGGAAGCCGCGGATGCGAAACATCTCCTTCGACCAGGTATATTGACCGCTTGCCACGTCGAGCTCGAAGCTGCCGATGCCGGCGATCCGCTGCGCGCGGTCGAGCCGTTCCTCGCTGGCCTGCAGCGCCGCCTGGGCGCGCTTCAGCTCGGTGATGTCGACGCGCAGGCCGGCGACGCCGCCGTTGCGCATCGGGCGGTCGATCATCAGCAGCCAGCGGTCGCCGACCTGCTGCTCCAGCGAGACGGTGCCGCTGCGGTGCAGGCGGAGGCGCTCGGCCACCCACTCCTCCTCGCAGCCGACCGCCGCCGCGTATTGGCCGGCTGCAATACCCTCGCGCAGCCCCTCCTCGAAGGTCTTGCCGATCGACGAGTCGCCATCCAGATCACGGGATATCAGCGTCCGGTAAATCTGATGCCAGGCCTCGTTCGCCATGATCAGGCGGTCGTCTGCATCGAAGATGAGAACGCCGGCGGAGATGCTGTCGAGGGCATCCTGCAGCAGGGTCTCGGCGCGCTCGACTTTCGCGCGCGCCTCCACCGCCTCGGTCTCGTTGGTGGCCGTGCCGCGATAACCCTGGAATTCTCCGGTCTCGCCGAACACCGGCCTGCCGCTCACGCAATAGTGCACCGTCTTGCCGTCCCGGCCGATGAGCGAATACCGCAACTGGCGGAACGGGAGATGCGCTTCGAGAGTCGACCGATGCGCGGCCCAGAATTCGCCGTCGTTGCCGGTGTCAAATTCCCAGCGGGCGTGACCGAGCAATTCCCGGGGATCGCGACCGAAGACGTCCGAGCTGGTCTTGGAGAAGTAGGTGAGACGGTGCTTGGTGTCGGACTCCCAGATCCAGTCGCCCGACGTCTCCGCGATGTCGCGGAAACGCTGCTCGCTCCGCCGCATCGCCGCCTCCGCCGCGCTGCGCTCCCGCGACTGCTCGCGGAGCTGGCCGGCGGCGGCGGCGAGTGCCGTCATCACGTCATGCAGCTCGCTGACAGGCGTCGCGATGCTCGGCAACGGATCGCCTCTTCCGAGGGCGGCGGCGGCGACGGACAGGCCGCGCATCGGCCGCGCGATCGACCTGCCGATCAGCGCGGCGACCGCGACGCCGAGCAGCAGCAGCACGCCGGCGGACACCCCGAGCTCCGCCAGCGACCGGTAGAACGGGGAATAGATCTCGGAGCGCGGAATCATCACCGCGAGGCTCCAGCCGGTGAACTTGGAGCGTGCCAGCGCCGCCATCGCCTCTTCGCCGCGGTCATCGCGAACGATAAAGGTGTCGCGGGCGCCTTCCGGCGGCGACCACTCCGCAATCGGCTCGGACGCGTCCATCGGCCGGTTCCGCGCGATCACATGGTGGCCGCGATCCATCACCTGCACCGTCCAGTCCGGCGGCAGGTTCTGGTCCAGCAGAGCCTGGCTCAGCTCGCGCATGTTGAAGCTCATCAGCAGCACGTAAGAGACCTGATCGCCGCGCATCACCGGCACATAGGCCGAGACCTGCGGCACGGTCGAGGTGGCGCCGACGAAGACGCCGGAGATCTGGATCGAGTGGGTCTGGACGACGGTCCGCACGATGGCCGCCGATTTGAGCAGCCGAGGCGGCCTGCCCAGCGGCTCCCGGGTGGTGAAGATCCCCATGCCATCGGGATTGGCGAGGAGGATCCAGCCCTGATGTGCGGCCGCGACCTGACGGGCCTTGGCGTAAAAGCGGGGGATCTCGCCCGCTTCCAGGGCGTGGCTGATCGCAAGCGCGCCGAGTGCCGCGACCGCCTTTTCCATCTTGAGGTCCATGACGGCGGAGAGCGCCCGCGCCGTGCTCTCGAGATCCCGCCGGTCGGCCAGCCGCTCGCGCTCGCTCATGCGGAACATCGCGAAAGCCGAGAACACCAGCATCGGCAGAAGAAGCGCGATCAGCAGGCCGGTGATGTAGGTGCGGGCGCTGCGACGCCTGGCGCATCGCAGGCCGAGGCGCTTCAGCCAGCGTCGCTCAGTCGGCTCGCTGCCTTCCGTTCCCGTCCCGAACCCGCCCGCCGTAGACCGTGCCATGAGCCTGGAAAAATGCTGCGCCGTGCCCTCCGGCCGTGTCGCGGCCGGGGCATGGGCAGAATGCGCCGCAACCTGGAAAGACCGGTTAAACGGGAACCACCATCGTGTAAGGGAATTCCCCTAGGCATGCCCCTGCATGGCGGGTCGCCCGGATCTCGTGGCTTACTCGGCGCGGTAATCGCGCTCTCGCAACAGCCGGTCGAATTGCTCCAGCGTCGCCTCCACCCGGGCCATGACCGAGCCGGCGGCAAAGCGGCCGTCGCTCCTGATACGGCCGAATTCGAGTCCGGTGAGAAGCGCGAGCGCATCCTCCACGCTCTCCATGGTCCAGACGGCGAAGCGGCCGGCGGCGACGGCCGCCGCCACCTCCTCGCTCAGCACCACATGGAGCGCGTTCGCCGCCGGGATCAACACGCCCTGGCCGCCGGTGAGTCCGCGCGCCGCGCAGGCCCGATAGAAGCCCTCGATCTTCTCGATGGCGCCGCCGATCGGCTGGCTCTCGCCGTTCTGGTTGACGGAGCCGGTGATGGCAATGTCCTGGCGCAGCGGTGCCTCCGCCAGCGCCGACAGCACTGCCACCAGCTCGCCCATGGAGGCGCTGTCGCCCTCGATCCCGCCATAGCTCTGCTCGAAGGTGACGGATGCTGCGAAGGAGAGCGGCAGGCGGCGGCCGAACGTGCCGCTCAGATAGCCACCGATGATGTAGACGCCCTTCTGCTGGATGGGCCCGCCGAGCTCGGTGGCGCGCTCCACGTTGACGATGCCGCGCCGGCCGGCATGGACGCGGGCGGAGACACGCACCGGCAGCCCGAAGGCATGGTCGCCGAGATCGCGTACGGTGAGGCCGTTCACCTGGCCGATGCGGCTTCCCTCGGTATCGATCAGCACCGTGCCGTCGCGGATCGAGTCCTGGGCGCGATCCTCGATGCGCGAGCGACGGAGGCGGCGCTCCTGCAGGCACTTCAGCACATGAGGCAGGTCGATCTGCCGGGCGCCGTCGGCGCGGGTCATCGCCGCCGCCTCGATGACGAGATCCTCCACCCGCTCGAAGCGCGCGGAGAGCTTGCGGCGATGTCCGGCCCAGCGCGCCCCCTGGGCCAGGAGCCGCGCCACCGCCGGCTCGGTGATGCCGTCGGCGTGATGGCGGAACGCCATGTGACGGATCAGGGCCCCATAGACCGCGAGATCGGCCGGCGCGTCCGGCATGTCGGGATCGATGTCGGCCTTGATCTTGAAATAGGCCGCGAAGTCGGGATCCGCCGAGAAGAAAGTGTAGTACCAGCGCGGCGCACCGACGATCACCACCTTGAGGTCAAGCGGGATCGCCTGCGGGCTCGGGGCGCCGGCGACCGGCGGCCCGCCGCTGCGCGGCGGCTCGATGCGGAGGCAGCGGTCGCGCAACGCCGCCTTGAGGAAGGTCCAGACCATCGGCTGCTCGGCGATCGCCTCGGCTCGCAGCACCAGCACGCCGCCGTTGGCGCGATGGAGGGCGCCGGCCCGGATGTGGCGATAATCGCTGATGGCGACGCCGTTCTCGAGGCGGTACTCGAAGCTGCCGAACAGATTCTCGTAGGTCGGCGTCGGCTCCAGAATAACGGGCGCATGCGGTTCCTCGCCGTGATCGACCAGCAGGTTGACGGCGTAGCGCGCCTCGGCGGCGATGGCGCGTGCGGCGTCCGGCTCCGCCTCTCCGGAAAGCACCAGCAGATCGAGATGGTCGGCGATGTCCGTGCGCAGCTCGACGATCCAGCGCCCCAGCCGCTTGTGCCGGCCGAACTCGCTGGCAAGGGGGTCGATGAGGGGGGCGAGCGCCGCATCCGCCGCCTGGCGGCGGGCCTCGCGGACGGTTTCGGCGAAGTGCTGCTCGCTCTGCCGTGCGGCGCGCACGAAGACCGCGAGACGCTGGCGCACCTCGCTGAAGCCGGCAATGCGCTGCTGCCGCTCCGGCTCGGAGAGCTTCTGCAGCGCCTCCGTCTCGTTGCCGGGCAGCGGCTGCAGGCTCATGCCCTGAGGCGTCCGCTCGACGCCGAGGCCGCGCTCGGCGGCAAAGGCGCTGAGTTCGGTGAAGGCGGTGCTGACGGTCTGCTGGGCGGCGGCGCCCTCGCGCTCGATGCGGGCTGCGAAATCCGCCGCCTCGAACGCGCGCGCCAGCGCTTGGCGCAACGCCGGCAACAGCTCGTGGAGCCGATCGCGGAAGGTGCGCCCGATCCCCGCCGGCAGGGCGTAGGCGCGCGGTTCTTCCGGATGACGGAAATTCGGCAGGTAGATCCAGTCGCTCGCCGGCGGCAGCCGGTTGGCGTGATTCTCGAGCAGGTCGAGGGTCGCGGTCATGCGGCCGCTGCGATCCTCTCCCAGCACGAAGACGTTGTAGCCGAGCTCTGGCACGCCGAGGCCGAAGGCGAGGGCGTCACGCGCCCGGCGATGGGAGGAGAGGTCGAAGATGCGGGGCGCCGCTTCCGAGGCGGGGGCCGCGCCGGGCGCGAAGATCGGCGGACCGACGACTTCCGCGGCGAGACGCCTGAGCGTCATGCGGCGCTACGCGTCCCGCGGGCCTTGAGCCTGGCCTCGATGGCGTCCCAGACCTGGACCTCGAGACGCTTGCCGTCGAGGCGGTTGATTTCCTGGATGCCGGTCGGCGACGTGACGTTGATCTCGGTGAGATGATCGCCGATGACGTCGATGCCGACGAAGATCAATCCCTGCTCCTTGAGCACCGGGCCGAGCGCGGCGCAGATCTCGCGCTCGCGCTTGGTGAGGTCGGTCTTGCGTGCCTCGCCGCCCACATGGAGGTTGGCGCGCGCCTCGCCTGCGGCCGGCACGCGCAGCACGCCGCCAGCGGCCTCGCCGTCGATCAGGATGATCCGCTTGTCGCCCTGGCGGATCTCCGGCAGATAGCGCTGCACCATGATCGGCTCGCGATAGAGCGTGGTGAAGAGCTCAAGGAGCGCGTTCAGATTGTCGTCCTGCGGCCGGAGGTGGAAGACGCCGGCGCCGCCGTTGCCGAACAGCGGCTTCAGGATGATCTCGCCGTGCTCCTTGCGGAAGGCGACGATCTCCTCGCGCTCGCTGGTGACGATGGTGGGCGGCATCAGCGCAGAGAAATGGGTGGCAAAGAGCTTTTCCGGCGCGTTCCGCACGCTGACGGGATCGTTCACCACCAGGGTGGTCTCGCGCACATGCTCCAGGAGATGGGTCGCGGTGATGTAGGCCATGTCGAAGGGCGGATCCTGGCGCATCAGGATGACGTCGATCGCCGCCAGATCGATGGTCTCCAGCGGGCCCAGAGTGAAATGGCTGCCGCGCTGGCGCCGCACCTCCAGGCGCTGGCCGCGGGCGGTAAGCCGATCCTGCTTCAGGGATAGGCGCCGCGGCAGATAATGATAGAGCGCGTGGCCGCGTGCCTGGGCTTCAAGCGCCAGCACGAAAGTGGAGTCCGCGTCGATGTTGACGGACTCGATGGGATCCATCTGGATGGCGACGGCGAGACCCATGGGCTCTATCCTCGGACAGAAGGGGCGGCCAGTATCGAGGCGGAGATCGCCCTCGGCAAGAGGCGCTCACACCCGTGCGAGCAGAGGCGATGAGCGCTTCTAGTCCGCCGTGATTTATCGTACCTTGAGCGGCCCCTGAAGGGGTCGCCGGAGCGGCGACCGGCCAAAAAGCCGCAAGAAGAATGGACCTGGGGAGGTCTGACGCGTGCGGGTGACATGCCCGACCAGGAAGACGGGGCCAGAGCGCCCGGTCCGCAGCGCCGCGCTATGAGGGCGCCGCCTCGGCAGCCTGGGCCGGCGTCGCCGTTGCTCGCAGTCGAGGACCTGGCGGTGCGCTTCGGCGGCATCATCGCTCTCGACGGCGTCTCCTTTGAGGTGTGGTCCGGCCAGATCTGCGGCCTCATCGGACCGAACGGCGCCGGCAAGACCACGCTCTTCAATTGCCTGTCGCGGCTTTACCAGCCGGCGAGCGGCCGCATCCTGTTCGAAGGCCGCGCGCTGGAGCAGGTGCCTCGACATGCCATCGCTCTGCTTGGCATCGGGCGCACCTTCCAGAACCTGGCGCTCTTCCGCAGCATGAGCGTGCTGGAGAACGTCCTGGTGGGTGCCCACAGCCGCAGCCGTGGCGGCTTCGTCGCCGGCGCCTTTCGCCTGCCGGGTGCGACGCGCGAGGCGGCGCGGGTGCGCGCGCGGGCGAGCGCCCTGGTGGAGGAGCTCGGCCTCGGCGAGATCGCGCATCTGCCGGTGGGCGCGCTTCCGTTCGGGACCCAGAAGCGCGTCGAGCTCGCGCGTGCGCTCGCCAGCGAGCCCAAGCTGCTGCTGCTCGACGAGCCCGCCGGCGGCCTCAACCATGAGGAGGTCGAGCGGCTGCTGGGAGAGATCGAGGCGATCCGCGACCGCCGCGGCATCACCGTGCTGCTGGTGGAGCATCACATGAATCTGGTGATGCGCGTCTCCGATCGGGTGGTGGCGCTCGATTTCGGCCGCAAGATCGCCGATGGCACGCCCGCCGAAGTGCAGCGCCATCCAGAGGTGATCCGTGCCTATCTCGGAGATGCCGCCTGATGGCCGCGGTGCTCGAGATCCGCGGCCTCAAGGCCTACTACGGGCCGACCCAGGTGCTGCACGCCGTCGATCTCGCGGTGGAGGAGGGCGGCATCACCGCGCTGCTGGGCGCCAACGGCGCCGGCAAGACGACCCTGCTTCGGGCGCTCTCTGCGATGATCAGGACCGAAGGCGAGATCCGGTTCGGAGCGCGCGCGATCGCCGGTCTCGCCACCGAGGAGGTAGCGCGCCTCGGCATTGCCCATGTACCCGATGGCCGTGGCACCTTCGTGCACCTGACCGTCGAGGAGAATCTCCGCCTCGGCGCCTATGTCCGCCGCGACAAGGCGGCGGTGGAGGCGGATTTCGCCCGTGTCTACGGATATTTTCCGCGCCTCGCCGAGCGGCGGCGCCAGCAGGCGGGAACGCTGTCCGGCGGCGAGCAGCAGATGCTGGCGATCTCCCGAGCACTGATGCTGCGACCACGCCTCCTGCTGCTGGATGAGCCTTCTTTCGGTCTCGCGCCGCTGGTCACCCGCGACATCTTCCGGATCCTGCGCGCGATCAACGAGACGGAGCGGGTAAGCCTGCTGCTGGTGGAGCAGAACGCGAGCCTCGCCCTCGATCTCGCCGATCACGCCTATCTGCTGGAGACCGGCCGGGTGGTGATGGGCGGCACCGCTGCCCGGATCCGCGGCGACGAATCCGTCCGTCGCGCTTATCTCGGATATTGAGGCTGCCCATGAGCACCCTTCTGCATCAGGTTCTCTCCGGCCTCGCCACCGGAGGCATCTATGCGAGCGTGGCGCTGGCGTTGGTGCTGATCTACCAGGCGACCCATCTCGTCAACTTTGCCCAGGGCGAGATGGCGATGTTCTCCACATATATAGCGTGGACGCTGATCTCCGCCGGCCTCCCGTACTGGGTCGCCTTCTTCCTCACCCTGCTGATCTCCTTCGCCGGCGGCGTGCTGATCGAGAGGGTGGTGATCCGACCCTTCGACCGCGCGCCGGTGCTCGCTGCGGTCTGCGTCTTCATCGGCCTCCTCGCCATTTTCAACAGTCTCGCCGGCTTCATCTTCACCTACACGCTCAAGACCTTTCCGAGCCCGTTTCCGGCCGAGGCCTGGTACGGCAGCACCTATCTATCGCCGCACGAGACCGGCGAGATCGCGGTGACCCTGGTGATGCTGGTGCTGGTCTATTCCTTCTTCCGTTTCACGCCGCTGGGGCTCGCCATGCGGGCGGCGGCGCAGAATCCGGTTTCGAGCCGTCTCGTCGGCATCCGCGTCGGCTGGATGCTGGCGCTGGGATGGGGGCTCGCCGCGGCGGCGGGCGCGGTCGCCGGCATGATGGCGGCGCCGATCGTCTATCTCGAGCCCAATATGATGGGAGGGACGCTGCTCTATGGCTTCGCCGGCGCGCTCCTGGGCGGCATCGACAATCCCTGGGGTGCCGTGCTCGGCGGCTTCCTCGTCGGTATCCTGGAGAATCTGGCGGGCGAATATCTGGTCGGCGCGGATCTCAAGCTGACCGCGGCGCTGGTGGTCATCGTGGGCGTACTGGTCGTGCGGCCCTCCGGCCTCTTCGGTACGCCGGTCGCGATGCGGGTCTGAGCCGATGGCGAGCAGCATCAGCGCATCCCCCGATGTTGCGTCCCGGCAGCCGGCAGCGCTGCGCCAGCGGGCCTGGAGGCGCTTTGCCGGCATCGCTGGGCTGGCGCTCGCCGTGCTGCTGCCCTTCTGGGCCAGCGGCTATCACGTGTTCCAGTTCACCGAGGTGCTGATCTATGTGATCGCGCTCGTCGGCCTCAACCTGCTCACCGGCTTCAACGGGCAGATCTCCCTTGGCCACGGCGCCTTTTATGCGATCGGCGCTTATGTCACGGCGATTCTCGTCCAGCAGCTGGGAGTGCCCTATTGGGTGACGATCCCGGTCGCGGGCGCGCTCTGCCTTGTCATCGGATTCCTTTTCGGCCTGCCGGCGCTCCGCCTCGAAGGGCTTTATCTCGCGCTTGCCACCTTCGCCCTGGCCTTGGTCACGCCGCAGATCCTCAAGTTCAGGGCGTTCGACGCCTGGACCGGAGGCGTGCAGGGCATCCTCCTCGACAAGCCCGATGCGCCCTTCGGCCTGCCCCTGAGCGGCGACCAGTGGCTCTATTTCCTCGTGCTCGCCCTGGTGCTGCCGCTGCTCTGGCTCGCGCACAACCTGGTGGAAAGCCGGGTCGGCCGCGCCCTGGTGGCGATCCGCGATCATCCGGTGGCGGCGGAGACCATGGGGATCGACATTGCGCTCTACAAATCCCTGACTTTCGGTGTGAGCGCGCTTTACACCGGCATCGCGGGCTCGCTCGGCGGCATCGTCGTGGGCTTCGTTGCGCCCGACAGTTTCTCGATCCTGCTGTCGCTCAGCCTGCTGGTAGGCATGGTGGTGGGCGGGCTTGCCTCGATCTCCGGCGCCTTCTTCGGGGCGCTCTTCATCGTCTTCGTGCCGAATTACGCCGATCAGATCTCCGATCTCCTGGGTGAGCGCGCCAAGGCGCTCCCCTGGGCGATCTACGGCCTGCTGCTGATCGCCTTCATGTACGTGATGCCGACCGGCGT
>DATJOK010000314.1:0-5647 GCA_035507155.1 Allostellaceae bacterium | reverse complement strand
GCGGCGCGATCTGCTCGGCCGGCCGGTGCTGGCCGCCGCCGGCCAGACCGTCGGCCGCCTCATCGATTTCGACGTCGATCTCAGGAGCGGCGCCATCGGCTATCTCTTCATCACCACCACCGAGATGGCGGAAGGCTCGCCTGCTCCGCGGGCGATCGCCTGGAGCGCGATCGCCGACCTCGACAATCAGCGCGCCATCGTGCTGAACCTCGATCTGGCGGACCTGCGGCACGCGCCGCCGGCGAGCGATCGCGCGGCGGGAAGCCTGGCCAGCGACTGATCGTCGGAGGCTCCGGTTCTCATTCGGACGCGAGGCGGGCGCCTTTCTCCGCCACCGAGCGCTTCATGAGCAGGACCGGGACCAGCAGCAGGAAGGTCACGACGGCGAACAGCCAGAAGCTGTCGAAATAGGCGAGCGATGATGCCTGCTGCTGGCGCAGCTGCGCGAGCTCCTGCAGGGCGAACTGCTGCGCCGCGGTGGGATCGGCGGTGTGCTGGAGGAAGAACGCCTGGGCGCGCTCGATGAACGCGTGCGCGGCGGCGTTGAAGGGATCGAGATACTCGCCGAGGCGGAGCGTATGGAACTGGTCGCGGCGCTCGTTGACGGTCTGCGCCAGGGACGTCCCGACGCTGCCGCCTTCGTTGCGCAGCAGGCTGAGGAGCCCGACGGCGGCGCCGCGCAATTCCTTCGGCGTATAGAGGTAGGCCGCGACGTTCGCGGGCGCGAAGCAGATCGCCAGTCCGGCGACCAGCACCACCCGCGGCCAGACCACCTCGCCCGGGCTGACATCGAGGTTCAACTGCGACATCCAATAGTTCCCGGCGGTCATGCCGACGAGCCCGGCGGCGATCAGCCAGCGGGCATCGGTCCTGCGGCCGAGCAGGAGGCCGACGATCGGCATGGCCATGAGCGCGAAGAGCCCGCCCGGCGACATGACCACGCCGGCGTCGAGCGCATCGTAGCCGAAGAGCGACTGCAGCAGCGCGGGCAGCGACGTGCTGGCGCCGTAGAGCGCGGCATAGGCGCAGAAGATGATGATGCAGCAGGCGGCGAAATTGCGCTCGCGCAACGGCCGGAAATTCACCACCGGGCTCTTGTGGCGCAGCTCCCAGACGACGAGCGCGACGAGCCCCACCGCGAAGCAGAGGGCGAGCGTCTGCACGCGCCAGGACGGATCGCCGAGCCAGTCCCACTCCTGGCCTTTGCTCAGCATCACCTCCCAGGAGACCATGACGATCACCAGCAGCGAGAGGCCGATCGAATCGAATTGGAACGGCCGCTTCCTCAATTCCTCGCGCTGGGCGACGAGATAGTCGGGATCGCGGAGCGTGGCGTAACAGGCGGCCAGCGCCAGCAGCCCGACCGGCACGTTGATCAGGAAGACCCAGCGCCAGTTGTACTCGTCGGTGATCCAGCCGCCGAGGGTCGGGCCGACCACCGGCGCGATCAGGGCGGCGAGGCCGAAGAGGGTCATGGCGGCGCCCTGCTTCTCCGGCGGGAAGGCGTCCAGCAGCACCCCCTGGCTCGAGGGCTGCAGGCCGCCGCCCGCCAGGCCCTGGATGACGCGGAACAGGATCAGCTGGCCGAGGCTGCCGGCCACCCCGCAGAGCGCGGAGGCGAGGGTGAAGACGGCGATCGACAGCAGGAAGTAGTTGCGCCGGCCGAGACGCGCGCTGAGCCAGCCGGTGATCGGCAGGATCACCGCGTTGGCGGCGAGATAGCTGGTGAGCACCCATTCGCCGTCGTCGACCGTGGCCGAGAGGCCGCCGGCGATGTATCGGAGCGCCACCACCGCGATGGTGGTGTCGAGCACCTCCATGAAGGTCGGCACCACGACGATGGCGGCGACCACCCACGGGTTCACCGCCGGCCGGGGCCTGGTCGGCGAGAGCGCCGCAACCGTCATTGCGGAGCGCCTGGCGCGGGCCGGGGCGTCGCGGCGGTTGGCGATTGCGGGACGATGCGGGCCTGCAGGAACTTTCCCGCATCGGGCCCGGTCGCCGGCTTGTCTATATAGACGGAGGGCACGACGGAGGTGCCGATGAACAGCGGTGTCTTGTCCGGGTCGTAGCCTTCGAGCTCGATCCGCACCGGCAGCCGCTGCACCACCTTGATGAAGTTGCCGGTGGCGTTCTCCGGCGGCAGCAGCGCCAGCGTCGATCCCGTTCCCATGGTGAAGCCCTCGACCCGGCCCTTGAACACCCGCCCGCCATACATGTCGACATGGAGGTCGACGGGCTGGCCGATGCGCAGGTCGCCGAGCTGCGTCTCCTTGAAATTGGCGTCCACCCAGATCTCCGTGAGCGAGCGGATCGCCATCAGATTCTGGCCGACCTGCACGTAGTCGCCGGGATTGACGTTCCGGCGGGTGATGACGCCGTCGATGTCGGCGACGATGTCGCAATAGCGCAGGTTCAGCTTCGCCTGGGCGAGATCGCGATTGGCGGATTCGAGCTTGACCTCGGCCTGCTTGACCGCCGGCGCCTCGGTCAGCAGCTGGGCGAAGACGCGGTCGATGTCGCCCTGCGCCTCGAACTCGGCGAGCATCTGCTTGGGGGTCTGGTCGTAGGAGTGGACGACGCCGAGCTCGGCCGCGCTTTGAATGAGCTCCGACTGCGCCTGGAGAACCGTCGAGAAAGTCTGATCGAGGTCGGCGGGCACTTTGCCGAGATCGTCGGCCTTGCCGGGCTCAGCCTGCAGTCCCAGGGAGGCGCGGACCTGGTAGATCTCGGCCAGGGACTGGCTGACGCCGGCGGTGGCGGTGGTCAGCTCCGCCTGCCGCTGGTCGTAGAGCTCGCGGGTGGCATACCCGGTGGGGAGCAGCTTCTTGACGCGGTCGAATTCGACCTCCGCCAAGGCCAAGGCGGCCTTGCTCTTGTCGAGGGCGGCGACCCGCGCGTGCAGGAGCGCGACCTGGTTGTCGACATCCTGCACGGCATTCTGCAGCTTCCAGCGCGCGCCCCGGGCTTCGGCCTCGATGCCGCGCACGGCGGCCTTGGCGGCTTGCAGATCCGCGGTCGCCGTGTCGACGGCGGCCTCTTTCTCCGAGACCGCGATCTCATAAGGCTCCTTGTCGAGCTCGGCGATGAGATCGCCTTTGCGCACCCGGTTGTTGTCATCGACCAGGACCCGGGCGACCTGGCCGGCGACGCGGGGCGCGACGAAGGTCACGTGGCCGTTGACGTAGGCGTCATCGGTCGAGACGGTGGTCAGCGCATGGTGGACATAGGGAATGCCGAAGCCGAGGAGCACGGCGAGGACCACCGCTCCGACCGCGCCCAGCAGCAGCTTCCGCTTCTGTGCCGGCGGGCGACTCGGCGGCGGCGGCGCTTTCCGCTCCGGTGGGACGCTTTCGCTCGCCGGCGGAGCCTCGACCCGGCCCGGCTCGGTTCCACCGTCACCCCGTCGCTCCGTCGTCTCGACCGGCATGGCGCCCCGCCGCGTCCGTTGCGATCGCGATCAGGCCGCCGCCTGTGAGCGCCGGAGCCATTCCGCCAGACCGATGCGGCCCAGACGCGCCTCGCCCAGCGGCACCAGCGAGCGCTCCTCGACGCGGCCGCCCCAATAGAGCGCCTTGGGATCGCCTACCACCGCGCGCGGATCGCCGATCGCCTTCAGATAGCGGGCGACGATCTCGTTGAAGGGCGCCCGCTCCGGGCCGGCGATCTCGATGATGCCGCTGCGGGGCGCGCTATGCGCCGCCTCGGCAACGAAGGCCGCAACGTCGTCCGCCGCGATCGGCTGGAACAGCACCGGCGGAAGCCTGACGATGTTGCCGTCCGCGCTCGACGCCGCGATGCCGCCGAGGAATTCCATGAACTGGGTCGAGCGGACGATGGTGTAGGGAATGCCGGAGGCGACGATCAGCTTTTCCTGGGCCGCCTTGCCGCGGAAATAACCGTTGTCCGTGCGGTCGATGGCGACGATGGAGAGCGCGACATGGTGAGGGACCCCCGCCGCGGCCTCCGCCGCGAGCAGGTTGTGGCCGGAGGTCTCGAAGAACTCCATGACCGCCCTGTCCTCGAAGGAGGGCGAGTTGGCGAGATCGACCACCACCTGCGCCCCCGCCAGCGCTTCCTTGAGGCCCGCGCCGGTCAACGTGTTGACGCCGCTTTGCGGCGAGGCGGCGGCGACCTGGTGGCCGGCCTGGCGCAGAATGGCGACGGTCTTCGAGCCGATGAGGCCGGTGCCGCCGATGACGACGATTTTCATGGGTCAGCCCTCCCGCGGACGATTTCTTGGAGAACTATGGCGAGCTTTGACGCCGGCTAGCCCGACGAGCACGCTGACCGCAAGAGGGAGCGCATCGAGCAAAAGCAAACGATGCCATGCGAAGACTCTCGCTCAGCTCAAACGCTCGGGATCCGGCCCTGGCCGGACAGCCATCGCCGGGCGGTCCGCATCGATTACCGCGCCGCCCGCCGCGCGGGCCAAGTTAAATCCGTGTCAGCTTGCGGCGATGAGCGGTTCGATCGCGATCTCACCTAGTCGGCGCTGGCGCTCCGCTGCGAGGTCGAGGCTCTCGCCGGCGGCGTCGGCAGCGCGAGCAGCCGCTCGAGGCACATGCTCCCGGCATCGGAGAGCGGGCCGCTGATACCGGGAATGGTGAGCCAGCCACCCTTGGCGATGAAATCCGACTGCTTCCAGCGCACCGTGGCCTTGAGCGCCGCCAGTTTCTGCGCGGCGTCGGGCGCCGCCTCGAAGCGGGCGACGCAGATCCCCGCGGCGAGCCGGTCGCGGGTGTCCTGGCGCGCGTCGGCGACCAGCCGCTGCGCGCCCGAGGCGGTGACCCAACCGCCCCAGGCGAAGCCCACCATCACCGTCGCGAGAACGCAGGTGAAGCAGGACCAGAGCCACATGGCTTTGGAAGGATGATAGTCGCGCCAGCGCTCGCGCAGGCTCAGCGGCTCACGCATGGACCACCCCATTGCTTCGCCCAGAAGCGGCCCGCGACGGCGGGTCACTCCGCAGCGATGATGCCCGGACAGCCGGCGGCGCTGCGCGCGCGCCGCCGGCCGCGCCCGGCGTCAGCCCTGGTTCGGCGCTTCCGACAGGGCCACGTACTCGCTCTCGCCGTGCCGGTTGAGCAGCAGCAGCACGTGCTTGTCAGGCCCCTTCATCGCCGCGTCCAGCTTCTCCGCCGCCTCGCCCGGCGAGGTGACCGGCTGCTGGTTGACGGCGACGATCACGTCGCCGGGCCGAAGATCGACGTCGTTGAACGGGCTCGAATCCGAGATCGAGCGCACCACCACGCCCTTGACGTGCTCCGGCACGTGGAAGCGCTCGCGCTCCGCCCGGGTCAGCGGCGCCAGCGCCAGGCCGGCGGCCTGGTCGGAGTGCGTGCCGCCGCCGGCCTCGGCGAGCTGGCCGAGATTGGCCGGCTGCTCGGCGATGGTGGTGTCGAGGGTCATCTGCTTGCCATCGCGATCGATCTCGACCTTGGCGTTGCTGCCGATCGGCGTCTCCGCCACCATGATCGGCAGATCGCGCAGCTTCTCGATCTGATGCCCGTTGAAGCTCTCGATCACGTCGCCCTGCTTGAAGCCCGCCTTCTGCGCCGGGCTGTCCTTGGTGACGTCGGCCACCAGCGCGCCGTGGTCGTTCGGCAGGTTCATGCTCTTGGCGATCGCCGGCGTCACCGACTGG
>DATJOK010000313.1:0-3760 GCA_035507155.1 Allostellaceae bacterium | reverse complement strand
CCGATTTCTACCGCAAGATCTGGGCGAGCGGCGCGGCCGGAACCGAGATCCCGATCGAGGTGGTGCGCGATGGCCGCACCATCTGGGTGCGGATCAAATCCGCCGACCGCGCCGCGCTATTGAAGGCGCCGCGGCTGCAGTAGCTGCGGGATACGAAGCGAGTAGAAAGGGATTCACCACAGAGGCAGTGAGGCAGTGAGGAAGAAATACCGGCGCGCTTCGCGCGCCGATGCCCTTGGTCTTCTCACCGCCTCACTGCCTCTGTGGTCTTCTTTATTAGTGCGGTGGCACATTCTCAGAGGCCGCGCGCGTTCGCGAAGAAATCCGCACCCCTCCGCTCCCGGATCACGCCGCTTTGACGTCCGTCAGGAACCCGGCGATTTGCGTGGTGAGGCCTTCGGCCTTGCGCGAGAGCGTGGCGACGACCTGGACCATCGACCGCGCCGCTTCGCCCGACTTGCCCATCGCGGCGCTGACGCCGGAGATCTGCGTCGTCACCAGCCGCGTCCCTTCCGCCGCCTGCTGAACGTTGCGCGCGATCTCGGCCGTCGCCGAATTCTGCTCCTCGATGCCCGCCGCAACCTCGGCGGCAAGCCGGCTCACATCGGCGATGGTGGCGACGATGCCCTCGATCCCCTTGACCGCGGAGCCGGTCTCGCTCTGGATCTTGAAGACCTGGCTGGCAATCTCCTCCGTCGCCTTTGCGGTCTGATCCGCCAGCATCTTGACCTCGCTGGCGACCACCGCGAAGCCCTTGCCGGCCTCGCCGGCGCGTGCCGCCTCGATGGTCGCGTTGAGCGCGAGCAGATTGGTCTGGCTGGCGATCTTCTGGATGAGGCCGACCACGGCGCCGATCTTGTCCGAAGCCTCGGCGAGGCTGCCGATCTGCCGCGACGCGCTCGCCGCCGCCGCTTCGGCCTTCGCAGCGATGTTCGCGGACTGCTCGACACGGCGGCCGATCTCGACGGTCGCCGCGGAGAGCTGCTCCGCCGCCGCGGCAACGGTCTGGACGTTGGCCGACGCTTCCTCGGCGGCCGAGGCGACCGCGACGGCTTTCTGCTCGACATCGACCGCGATCGTCGCCGTCTGCTCGGCCTCCGTCTTCATCGTTCGCGCCGCCGTCTTCACCTCGTCGATGGCGCCGGCGCTGGTTCGCTCGAACCCGGCGGAGAGCTGCTCGATCTGCTCGGAGCGCGCCTGCCGCGCCGCCTGCTGCGCCGCATTCTCGGCGGCGAGCTCGTCGGCCTTGATCGCGTTGCGCCGCAGGGTCTCCACCGCCGCCGCCATCTGACCGATCTCGTCGCGCCGGTCGCGCGCCGGCACTTCGACCGCGAGGTCGTGATCGGCGATGCGCGTGATCGCACCGGTGATGCGGATCAGCGGCGTCACGACGCGGCGCGTGAAGAGGATCGCGACGACGGCCACCACCGCAATGGTGAGGCCGAGGGCGGAGATCGCGACCAGGAGCTGATCGAAGGCGCTGCCGCGCCGGTCGCCGATGAGCTCCTGCGCGCTTTGGAACGCGGCGGCCGGCACATGCGAGATCGCATCGAGACCGGGCAGATGGAGCTTGCGGTATTCGGTCGCGCTATAGGGATACTTGCCGTCGGTGCGACCGGCCGCCAGGAGCCGGTCATAGACCGCGGTCGCAGCGATGAAATACTTGCTGTGCACTTCGCCGAGCGCGGCCGTGAGCGTCGGCGGGTTGCCGGCGCGCTGCACCGAACCCTCCATCACCGCCCAATCCTGCTCGGCGCGCGCCCTGAGATCGGCGAGCAACTCGATCACATCCGGCGCCAAGGGTTTCGCCGCGCTGATCGCGCTGATGTAGATCGTGCCGCGACGGCCGGCATAATCGCGCAGATCCCAGCTGGTCCGCGCCACTGTCATATAGCCCGACAGCGAGCCGTCACGCTCGACCGCGAGCCGATCGACGGTATCGAGAACGTGATCGACGGTGGCATAGAGGCGCTCGAAGCGGCTCGACATCGTCAGGAACGCTTTCGGGTCGCGCTCGCTCTTCGCCTTCGCCACCTCGCCATCGGTCTCTTTGCGCAACGCGCCAAGCTCCCCGGCGAAGCGATCGAGCGCTCCGCTTTGGCCGCCGAGTTCGTCGCCGATCACGCCGAGCCGGGCGATCGCCGTGGCGACGGATTGGTCGGTCGCCGAACGGGCCGCCGCGAAACCCGCGCGCTGCGCTTCGGTCGCCGGCGCATCGCCGGCAAGCGCGAGATTGTAAGGGCCGCGCTCGTTGACGAGATTCTCGAGGATCTTCATCAGCGCCGCCGCGGCGTCGACGGCATGGCCGGCGGCGCGCTCGTCGGCATAGCGGTGCAGCCCGTCACTCACCAGCTTTCCTGCAGTGACCACGGCAATGAGCGCCAGCGCCGACAGGCAGGCGAGAAAGAAAGAGCGGACGCGCATTACCTGGATTCCCCCGACGGAGGCGCAACGACACATGCATTCTTCAACATCTGTTAAGCTCTAACGCAGCGGCCTTAATGAATGGTGAGTGCAGGAGACTGCGCCTCCCGCGGGTGTGCCCTGCAAGGGATCACCCGCCGGACGGGCCGACGTAGCGTTTGAAGCCGTAGCGTTGGAAAATATCGAGGGCGGCGTCGGAGCGGATGAAGGCAAGCCACGCTTTGGCGACTTCCGCATGCGCGGCCTGCTTCACCAGCGCCGCGGCATAGATCGCGCTGGTGTTTTGAGCATCGGGAATCGCCACATGGGCGATCTTGTGTCCGGCCTGCTCCTGGAAGATCGCCTCCGAGGTCCAGGTCACGCCCGCCTGCCCCAGCCCCTCCATCAGGAAGAGCGGCGTTTGACGATGATGGATGCGGGTCAGGATCGTGGTTCCGTCTTTCACCTTTGTGTCATAAACCGCGTTCGCCAATGTCTCGCCGCCCGCTTTCACCAGCGAGCTGCGAATCTGGCGCGCAACGCCCTCGAATTGCGGATTGGGCATCACCAGCGCGAGGTCGGGCCGGCCAAGATCCGCGAGCCCGGCGATATGCGCGGGGTTTCCCGCCGGCACCATGATCGTGAGATTGTTCGTGACATAAGGCACCGGCGCGCCCGTCAGCAGCCCTGCGTTGAGCATCTCCCGCACCTTGCGGAGCCCGGCGAGATAGACATCGGGCTTTACCGTCAAGGTCATGTTGCCGCAGGTGATGGTACCGCCGGCTCGCATCTGCGCCTCGAGGATTCCGGGCGGCAGCGTCTCGTAGAAAACCTTGCCGGCGTATTGCGGATGAATTCGACCGAACTCCGCCACCAGCGGCGCCATGGCGAAGAAATAGTTGCCGCCGACGAAGAGCACGAGCGCCGGATGATCGATGCTGCCGTGAAAATCCGCCAGCACGTCGATCGGCGGCACGGTGAAGAGGACGCCCTTCTTCGCCGCGTCGTTGTTGGCCTCGCCCTGCCACGGTGGAAAGAGCGCCTCCACCGCATCGCGCCGCGCGGCCGGGCTCGGCGCCGCCTGGGACCACGCCGCGCCGGCGCTCATCAGGAGAGCCAAGGCGACGAAGGCCGCCCACGCCGTCGCGCGGTTGATCCGGACCGGATGTAGGGGCATGCAACGCTCTCCTGGTTCTCGCGTCAGGGATTGTAGCGTTGCCAATCCATTCGTGCGCCGCAGGGCAGAGCTGCAGCGCAACGCGCCTATTGCGTCGCCGCGGCGATGAGCGCGTCGGCCGCTTCGGCGGCGGCGGCGGTGGGACCGTCGGGACCGAAGGTCTGACCGCTGACATAAGCA
>DATJOK010000312.1:0-2547 GCA_035507155.1 Allostellaceae bacterium | reverse complement strand
GAGGCCGAACTTCTCGGCGATCGCCACCAGCACGCCGCCCCGCGCGGTGCCGTCGAGCTTGGTCATGACGAGGCCGGTCACGCCCACCATGCCGCGGAAGATCTCCACCTGCTGATGCGCGTTCTGCCCGACGGTGGCGTCGAGCACGAGGAGCACCGCGTGCGGCGCGTCGGCGTCGAGCTTCTTGATGGCGCGCACCACCTTCTGCAGCTCCGCCATCAGGTCGGCCTTGTTGTGGAGCCGGCCGGCGGTGTCGATCAGCAGCACCTCGGCGCTGTCGCGGCGCGCCGCCTCGATCGCCTCGAAGGCGAGCCCCGCCGCATCGGCGCCGGTCGCCTTGGCGACGACCGGCGTTCCCGTGCGCTCGCCCCAGATCTTGAGCTGCTCCACCGCGGCGGCGCGGAAGGTATCGCCCGCCGCCATCATCACGCTCCGGCCCTCGTCACGGAGCTGCTTCGCGAGCTTGCCGATGGTGGTGGTCTTGCCGCTGCCGTTGACACCCACCACCAGCACCACGAAGGGCTTCTTCGCGGCATCGAGCGGCAGCGGCTTCTGCACCGGCTCCAGGCGGCGCGCCACTTCATCCGCGAGCACGGCGCGGATCTCCTCCGGCGCGATCTCCTGGTCGTAGCGCGTGCGGCGCAGCGTCTCCGTCACCTCGCCGGCGAGCGTCACGCCGAGATCGGCCGAGATCAGCAGCTCCTCCAGTTCCTCGAGGGTCGCCGCATCGAGCTTCTTCTTGGTGAAGATGCCGGTGATGCCCTCGGTAAGCCGGTTCGACGAGCGGGCGAGCCCCCGCTTCAGCCGGCTGAACCAGCCGCGCTTCTCCTCGCTCATGTGGTGAGCGCCTCGCCGTCGGCGCCGGTAATTGCCACCTGCGCGATCTCACCTGCTGCGATTTCGGCGGAGACACGCACCGGCAGGTAGTGCTCGCTGCGGCCGAAGCCCGGCTGCTCCACCAGCACCGATGCGGTCCTGCCGATCATCCGCTCGAAAGCGCGGGCGCGGGCAGTGTCGCCAGCCGCGCGCAGCCGCGCGGCGCGCTCGCGGATCAGCGGCTTCGGCACCTGCGGCATCTTCGCCGCCGGGGTGCCGGGCCGCGGGCTGAAGGGGAAGACGTGCAGGAGATCGAGGCCGGCCTCCTCGACGAAACCGAGGCTGCGCTCGAACATGGCGTCGTCCTCGGTCGGGAATCCCGCCAGGAGATCAGCGCCCAGCACCAAGTCGGGCCGAAGCTCGCGGGCACGACGGGCGACCTCGATCGCCTGCGCGCGGCTGTGCCGGCGCTTCATGCGCTTCAGGATCAAATCGTCGCCGGCCTGGATCGAGAGGTGGAGATGCGGCATCAGCCGCGGTTCCTCGGCGACGAGGCGCCAGAGCTCCTCGTCGATCTCGGCGGGATCGAGCGAGGAGAGGCGGAGCCGCTCGAGACCCGGCACCAGGGTCAGCACACGGCGGACGAGGGAGCCGAGGCTGGGCCTGCCCGGGAGATCACCGCCATAGCCCGTGATGTCGACGCCGGTCAGCACCACCTCGCGGAGGCCGCGCTCGACGAGGGCGCGAACCTGTTGCACCACGGCGCCTGCCGGCAGCGAGCGGTTGTTGCCGCGGCCGAAGGGGATGACGCAGAAGGTGCAGCGATGGTCGCAGCCCTGCTGCACCTCGACGAAGCCGCGCACGCGGCCCTCGAAGCCGTCGACGAGATGCGCCGCTCCTTCGCGTACCGCCATGATGTCGTCGGCGACGAGGCGCGGCGCCTCAGCGCGGTAGCTCTCGGCGCGGAGCTTGGCGAGGTTGCCCAGCACCCGGTCCACCTCGGGCATGGCGGCATAGCGCGCGGGATCGATCTGCGCCGCGCAGCCGGTGACGATGATGCGGGCATTGGGCCGCTCGCGCCGCGCGCGGCGGATCGCCTGGCGCGCCTGTCGCTCCGCTTCCGAGGTGACGGCGCAGGTGTTGACGACGACGGCGTCCTCGAGCCCGGCGCTCCGGGCCTCGCGTCGGATCACCTCGGATTCGTAGGCGTTGAGGCGACAGCCGAGGGTGATGATGTCGAGGGCCGAGTTCCGGCCCTTACCCCCCACCCCATCCCTCCCCCTCGAGGGCGGAGGGGGAAGCGAGGTGGTGCAGCTTGTAGCCCCTCCCCCCTTGAGGGGGAGGTTAGGGAGGGGGGCAGGCCCGCGCTCAGACACGAGCAACCAGTCTCAACCAAGCAGCGACGGATCGAGCGTACCGCTGAAGCTCACCGCGGCAGGACCGGTCATCAGCACGTGGCCGTCCGCGCGCCACTCGATCTCGAGCGGTCCACCGTCGGCGACTACGGTGACCTTGCGTTCGGTGAGGCCGCGGCGTGCCGCCGCCACTGCCGCGGCGCAGGCGCCGGTGCCGCAGGCGACGGTGATACCAGCGCCGCGTTCCCAGACGCGGAAGCGCAGGCGATTCTCGCCGGCCAAACTCACGACGCCGATATTGGCGCGCTGGGGAAACATCGGATCATGCTCGAGCCGCGGGCCGAGCTCGCGGAGATCGACCTTCTCGGCGTCAGCG
>DATJOK010000311.1:0-3278 GCA_035507155.1 Allostellaceae bacterium | reverse complement strand
CCGAAGGCGCTGTCGGCCAACCCGGAGAGGGCACCGAGCGAACCGTTGATGCCGCCGGCGCCCGACAAGAGGCTCTGCACCGACAGCGGATTGACCGGCAGCGGGTTCGATATGCCGAACTGCTGCATCAGCCCCATCGCGGTCCCGAGACTCGGGTTCTGCACGAAGGATTCAAACTCGTTGATCTGCCATTGCAGTTGCTGCGCGGCGGTCGCGAGCTGCTGGGCCTCGGTCACCGCGTCCTTGAGCATCTGCCCGTATTGAGCCGTGAGCTTCGCGAGAGACGAAACGTCGATAACAGGCGTCTGCGCGTGAACCCTAGCCGACAGGCAGGCCAGGGCGCAGCCGAGGAGGAGGGCGCGGCGCATCAGGCAAGCTCCTTTCGGCGCGCGTGGAACTCAGCCTCGATGTCCGCGAGGTCGTCATGCGCGCCGCGCACCTGGTCGAGAATGCGGACCGTGGACGCGCGCCCCGACAGGACCGCCAGCTCGTCGTCCAGGCCGTCGAGCATGAGCTGCGCCACGGTGCTGTCGCGGCCCTGCTTGATGAGGAAGGCGCCGGTCGCCTTCGGGAGTTCCTTGACGATGTTGAACTCGCGCTCGGTAAGCTGCATGCCGCCATCGCCGAAGTCGCCCCATTCCGCGCGGGTGTTCGCGAAGTAGATTTGCGTCGGCGTCTGCTCGCGGATCGTATGCGCGATCGGCGAGGCAAGGGCATCGTGCGGGCTTTGCGTCGCCAGGATGACCGGCGAGTTCCGCTTGCGCAGCGTCTTCAGCTTGTCGTGGACCGTCTCCGTAAAGGCGGGGTCGAGCAGCGACTTCCAGAACTCGTCCACCACGAACAGCAAGCGGCGTCCGTCGATCAGCCGCTCGATCCGATGGAACAGAGTTGCCATGACCGGGCCGCGGGCCATCGGGTTGTCGAGGATCGAGGTCTGGTCGAAGCCGATCACCGGGGCGTCGAGGCGGATCGTGTCCTCGGGGCAGTCCACGACGCCGCCATACTCATTGCCCCAGCACCACTTCTTCAGGCGGGCGCCTGCGCCCTTCGGGTTCGTGCCGAGGAATGCCGCCAGCTCGCCGAGGCATCGATGCTCGCGCGGCAGGGACATCACCGTCCGCAGGCCGACATGCAGGCGCCGGTCCTCCTCCGGAGTCAGCTGATAGCGCTCCGGCGAGGCGATCAGGCCGCGGATCAGTTGCGCCTGGAACGTCAGGTCGGCCGACGTGCCGTCGAGTCCCTTCAGCAAGGAGATGCCGGTCGGGAGGTCGAGCGGCAGATAGGAGCCGCCGAGGAACCGGACGGCCGGTTCAAGCCCGCGATCCTTGTCCCACACGACGGACTGCACATCGAGCTTTTCCGCCTGCGCCAGAACAAAGGCGATCAGCACCGACTTGCCGGCGCCGGTCTCGCCTGTGACGAACACGTTCCCGACATCGCCAACATGCAAGTACAGCTCGTAGGGCGTGCCACCATCCGTCCGAAGCAGCGCGAGCGGCCGGCGCCAGTGCGGCTTTTCCTGCCGCCCGGACGGATAGGCGTGCAGGGGAGCCATCGCGCAGAAGTTGCGAGAGGAGACCGCGCCGGGAGCGGGCGCAAAACGGCCGTTGCCAGGGATCATCGAAAGATACGCCGGCTCCAGGGCGAGGTTGTCGCGCGCCACCACGGCGCCGCAGTCCGCGAGATCGCGCCAGGCGGCGTTCGCAACACCGGTCATCGAGGACGACCGATCCGTGAAGGCGCACAGCGCGATCGCGTGCGCGCCGATGAGCATCTGATTGCCGGCCACCTTATCACCCGCGGCAACCAGCTCGGCTTGCTGCGAGACCGCCTTGTCGCCCGCATTCGTCATCTTGTTTTGTTTGCGGGTGACAAGATCGAGCGCGGCCGGCTTGGCGAGCGGGCGAAAGCTCTGGAACAGCGTGCAGCGGTAAGACGACCGCAGGAACACATCAAGCATTCCCGGCCAGGTCTGAGCCGGGTATTCCCGAAACCTGAACATCGCGGCGTAGCTCGATTGCGCGGGTCCGCGGATCTCGATCGTCTCCGTGCCGATCAGGATGTCCTCGCTGAACATCGAACTGAGCCGGCCAGTGGTCATGCCGATCGGACGCCACACACCGGTCAGCGCGAAGACGATCGCCTCGGCGATCTCGCTGAACAGCGCCCGCCCGCGCTCAACCACGCCGAGGCGCCGCGGGCGGTATGCGGAGAGTTCCTGCATCAGCAGACCGACGATGCGCTCAAGCTGCGCCGTGCGATCGGCCGGCGCGTCATCGCCGCGCTTCGCCCGGCGGCGCTTGGCGACCTGATCGCCGAACCATTCGCCGGCATAACGCGCGGGCCGCATTTGAACGCCGAGGAGCAGGCGGTTGACGTACAGGCGCCCGTCGAGCAGGCGCGTGCGGTAGCGCGAGTCCAGGCGCTCGGCGAAGTTCGAGCGAAAGGCCCCCACCGGATAGATCGACGGGTCGGCAAGGCCCCGGCAATTCCAGCGATAGAGGATCAGGCCCTCGTCGGCGATGTTCTGCAGGG
Organism: Allostellaceae bacterium; assembly: GCA_035507155.1. Taxonomy (GTDB): domain Bacteria; phylum Pseudomonadota; class Alphaproteobacteria; order ATCC43930; family CGMCC-115725; genus DASZHJ01. The sequence continues at coordinate 743 of DATJOK010000311.1, read as the reverse complement.
TCAGGTTCAGCCGCGCGTGTGCCGCGTTCAGCACCGCCGGATCGGCGGTATCGAACGGAATGCCGTCCGCCTCGATCAGTACGAAAACACTGCCGTCATCGAACCGGATGGCGTGATCCGAGATATGGTCCACCCAGGGGATGAAGCGGCTCAGCAGCCGCGCCGCAGGCGGCTTGCGGATGCTAGACACCGGAGGCCATCTCCTCCGGATCGCGCAGCCGGGTCGCGGCCGAAGAAAGCGCGGTCACGCCGAACGCATCGACCGCGCCGACCTTGGTTTCGAGCCACAGCCGCCAAATCCGGAAGCGGTTGTGATCGCGCGCGACGGCGGCGCGCATCGCAAGGTGGATCGCCGGCCACGCGAGCCAGTACAGCGGGCTACCCAGGATCATGCCGCCGAATACGGTGCCGACCGTGTTGACGAAAAATCCCTCCCAGGGGACGCCCCACTTCATTGCCGGCCGGGTCAGCGCGAGAAAGAGCGTGTCGCGGGTCAGGTCGGCCATCGGATCAGCCGATGAATTGTTGCACCAGGGTAGACGCGGCGTACGCAGCGGCGCCGAGGAGCAGCACCTCGAACACCCGGCCCTTACGGCACCAGTCGGCCATCGCCGCGAGGCAGGTGATCGCGAAGGCGATCACGATCAGCGAAATGCCGAACGGGCCGATAATGAAGCTGGTGACGTTGCTGACGAAGGTCGTGAGGCTCACGGCTTGCTCTCCTGGACGGGGAACGAAAGGGA
>DATJOK010000310.1:0-11000 GCA_035507155.1 Allostellaceae bacterium | reverse complement strand
CATCCTGCATCGCCTGGAGGACCGCTTCCCGCGCCGCGTGCTGCTCTGGCCGGTGGCGGTGCAGGGCGAGGGGGCGGCCGCGCAGGTGGCGGCGGCGATCGAGGGCTTCAACCGACTGGCGCCCGGCGGCCCGGTGCCGCGACCGGACCTCCTCATCGTGGCGCGGGGCGGCGGCAGCCTCGAGGACCTGATGGCGTTCAACGAGGAGATCGTCGTGCGCGCGGCGGCGGCCTCGACGATTCCGCTGATCTCCGCCGTGGGCCACGAGACCGATACCACCCTCATCGATTTCGCCAGCGATCGCCGTGCGCCAACGCCAACCGCTGCCGCCGAGATGGCGGTGCCGGTGCGGCTCGACCTGGTGGCGGAGGTGAGCGAGCTCGGCGGCCGGGTGGTGGCGGCTCAGGTGCGCCTCCTCGACGAGCGGCGGCTCCGCATCGAGGGCCTGGCGCGCGGCCTCCCCGATCCGCGCACGCTGCTGGAGAGTGCGACCCAGCGCCTCGACGATCGCGCCGAGCGTCTGGCGCTCGGGCTCCGGCAATTCCTGCACCTGGAGCGCGAGCGCGTGCGCGGCCTCGCCGGACGACTCAGCGGTGACGCCTTGCAGCGGCAGATCGCGCGCGCGCGGGAGAAGCTCGACGCGCTCCCCGATCGCCTGCAGGGCGCATGGGGACGCGTGCTCGAGCATCACCGACGTCGCCTCGAGGCGGCCGGCGGCCGGCTGGAGAATTTCAACGCCGTCATCCTGAAAGCGCTGGAGCGCGGCTTCGCGCTGGTGCGCGACGCCGCCGGCAAGCCGGTGGTCTCCGCCCAGGCGGTGACCCATGGCGCCGCGCTCACCATCGAGTTCCATGACGGCCGGGTCGCCGTCATCGCCGACGGCGCCACGCGGCGCAAGCCGCGCGGCAGCAAGCCGGAGGAGCCCGACCAGGGCAGCCTGCTGTGAGGCTGGTTTCCTCCGTCCTCGCCCTGCTGATCTGCATCGCCGCCAGCCCGGCGGCGGCGCAGGACGATATCGATCTCACCGGCACCGTCGAGCAGAGCGCGCTCATCCGCGGCCATGTGGCGCCCGGCACCCGCCTCAGTCTCGACGGCAAGCCGCTCCGCGTGGCGCCCGACGGCAACTTCATCTTCGGCCTCTCCCGCGACGCGCCCGCCCACGCAAGCCTGGTCGCGACATTCCCGGACGGCCGCAGCGAGACCCGCGATCTCGCGGTGGCGCCGCGGGAGTACCCGATCCAGCGCATCAACGGCCTGCCGCCGCAGATGGTGACGCCGGCGCCGGCGGTGATGGAGCGCATCAAGCGCGAGCGCGACGAGATCATCGCCGCGCGCTCCACCGACAGCAGCCTGCTTTTCTTCGAGATCCCCTTCGAGTGGCCGATCACCGGCCCGATCAGCGGCGTCTACGGCAGCCAGCGGATCCTGAACGGCGAGCCGCGCGCGCCGCATCTCGGCGTCGACGTGGCGGCGCCCGTCGGCGCGCCGGTGCATGTGGCCGCCTCCGGCACCGTGAGCCTCGCCGAGCACGATCTCTATTTCACCGGCGGCACCATCATCGTCGATCACGGCTACGGGCTCTCGACGATCTACCAGCACCTCTCGCGCCTCGACGTTCACGCCGGCGACAAGGTCGAGCAGGGCCAGGTGATCGGCGCCGTCGGCGCCACCGGCCGTGTTACCGGCCCGCATCTCCACTGGGGCGTCAACTGGTACAATACGCCGCTCGACCCGCAGCGCATCGTCGGCCCGATGCCGAAGTGAGCGGCGAGATCTGGATCGGCGGCGGTGCGTCCTTCGAGACGGCCGCTGGGGCGGCCTCCTCAGGATGAAGCGCCTTTCTTTTTGCCGGCGCTCTCCGTGCCACTCTCTATCGTCCTCATCCTGAGGAGCCTGCGGAGCAGGCGTCTCGAAGGACGCACGATAGCGATGCAGCGCACGGCAATCAGGCCTATTCCGGCCAGCGCCGGTGCAGCCAGAACCAGTGGTCGGGCTTCTCGCGGATCCAGCGCTCCAGCACCTGGTTCACCTGGGTCATCAGGGCGAGCGTGTCGCGCTCGGCATTGCCGGTGCGCTGGTAGTGCAGCGGCGGCTCGGCGGTGATGCGGAAGCGCGCGTGCGGCAGGCGATCGACCCGGACCGGCACCACCGCGCAGTCGTAGCGGAGCGCAAGCCGCGCCAGCGCCGGCGCGGTCATCGCCAGCCGGCCGAAGAAGGGGACGGCGATGCCGTCATTCATCTTCTGGTCCACCAGCATAGCGATGTGGCGGTGCTCCTGCATGGCGGCGAGCGCGCGGCGCGCGGCGACCGCGCCTTTCGGCACCAGCTCGCTCCCCACCACGCTCCGCGCGTCGTTGATGATGCGGTCGACCAAGGGATTGTTGGCGGCGCGGTAGATCTCCGCCACCTCGAGCCCGGCCTGGGTCACTGCGAGGGTCGCCACCTCCCAGTTGCCGAAATGGCCGGAGAAGAAGATTGCGCGTTTGCCGTCCGCGCCTTGCGCGCGGATGTTCTCGGCGCCCACGATCTCGATGCGGCCGCCGGGCTCGTAGACGCGATAGGCGCTGAGATGGGCGTATTCGCCGACGACGCGGCCCAGATTGTCCCACATGCCGCGGATCGTGCGCTCGATTGCGGCATCGTCGAGCGCCGGCAGTGCCGCCTTCAGGTTCTTGCGCGCGCGCCGGCTGATGGCGACCCGCGGGCCGAGGCTGCGGGCGAGGAAGCCGCCCGCCGCCGAGGCCCACTCCACCGGCAGCAGCCGGAACAGCCAGAAGACCAGGAGCGCGCCGGCGCCCTCGATCCCGTGGGCGATGCGCGCGCCGAGCGGGCGCCGGTCAGCCATTCGCCGGCCACGCCTTCCGCCGCACCCGCGCCAGCGCCAGATCGACCGCCGCGGGATCCTCCCAGACCACCTCGATCGGCACGGTCAGGATGTCGCGCCGGAACGCGAGCGGCACGCGGATCAGATCCTTCTCGGTGGTGACGAGCCTCGCCTTGGCCTCGGCCGCCGCTCGATTGAGGGTCGCGATCTCGTCCTCACGATAGGGGTGATGGTCGGGAAAGGGATGCTGTTTCACCACCTCGGCGCCGAGCGTGCCCAGGAAGTCGAAGAACTTCCGCGGCCGGCCGATGCCGGCGAAGGCGACGACGCGCTCGCCGGCGAGATAGGGCGCGCCCGCCCGCGGCACCAGCCGGCCGCGCAGCACCGGCTTGCTGCCGAGCCGGTCGGCGATGCCGGCGCGGTCCGGTCCGAGGAGGACGACGGCGTCGGCGCGGCGAAGCCCCGTGCAGACGAGCTCGCGGAGCGGTCCCGCCGGCATGACGCAGCCGTTGCCGAAGCCGTAGCCGCCGTCCACCACCACCAGCTTCAGGTCCTGGACCAGGCTCGGATTCTGGAAGCCGTCGTCGAGCACCAGCACGCTGGCGCCGAGCCGCACGGCGTGGCGGGCGCCGCGCACGCGGTCGCGGGCGAGCCAGGTCGGCGCCGCCGTCGCCAGCAGCAGCGCCTCGTCGCCGACATCGCGGTAATGATGGCGCTCGGGCTTGATCCGCAACGGGCCCGAGAGCTTGCCGCCGTAGCCGCGGGTCAGCAGATGCGGGCGCTCGCCGAGCGCGGCGAGCCGGCGCGCCAGCGAGATCGCCACCGGCGTCTTGCCGGCGCCGCCGACCACCAAGTTGCCGACGCAAACGACCGGCACCGGCGCGCGCCAGGGCTGCACGCTCGCGCGCCGCGCGGCACCCGCGGCGGCATAGACCCAGCCGAGCGGCGCCAGCAGCGCCGGCAGCACGCCGCGGCGATGCCAGAACTCAGGCGGAGAGCGCAGCATCGGCTTCGATCCGGTCGAGCCAGGGCGCCAGGCGGTCGAGCACCGCGTCCAGCACGTTGCGCTGGCGCGCCGCCACGGTGCCCGCCGCCGCCGCGCGTCGGGCGCGCAGCTCGGGATCGGTGAGGAGCCGCTCCAGCGCCGCGGCGAGACTCGCCGCATCGCTCACCACCTCGGCGCCGCCGGCGGCGCGAAGCGCCTCCGCCACCGCCGCGGTGTTCGCCATGTCCGGCCCGTGCAGGATCGCGCAGTCGAGCAGTGCTGCCTCCAGCGGATTGTGGCCGCCTAGCTTGCCAGTCGAGCCGCCGATAAAAGTGAGACCGGCGAGACGATAGAAGATGCCGAGCTCGCCCAGCGTGTCGGCGATGTAGACGGCGACATCGGGGGCGAGCGTCTCGTCCTCAGACCGGCGCGCCGGCTTGAGCCCGTGGCGTGCCGCCAGCGCCGCGATCTCGGCGCCGCGGACGGGATGGCGCGGCGCGATGATCGTGCAGAGCGCCGGCAGGCGGTCGCGCAGGCGGAGATGCGCCTCGACCGCCAGCGCCTCCTCGCCCTCATGGGTGCTGGCGGCGAGCCAGCGTGGCCGCGCGCCGAGCGCCGCCGCGAGCGCGTCGAGCGCTGGCTGGTCCGCCGGCAACGGCGCCGCGGCGGCCTTGAGATCGCCGACGGTGAGCGCGCGCGGCGCGCCGAGCCGGGCGAAACGCTCGGCCTGCACCGCGTCCTGCGCCAGGCAGAGATCGAAGCCGGCGAGCAATGGCCGGATCATCGACGGCACCCGCTGCCAGCGGCGGTAGGAGGCGAGGGACATGCGGCCGTTCAGCAGGATGATCGGGACCCGGCGCCGGCGCGTCTCGACGATCAGGTTCGGCCAGAGCTCGGACTCGACCCAGATCGCCAGATCCGGCCGCCAGTGCTCGAGGAAGCGGCGCACGTAGATCGGGCGATCGACCGGCACGTACTGGTGCCAGGCGTGGCCGGTCGGGAGCCGCGTGCCGAGAAGCCGCGCCGAGGTGACGGTGCCGGTGGTGACCAGGATGTTGAGCGCCGGCCGCTCGGCGACCAGGCGGTCGATGAAGGCGAGGGTGGAGATCGCCTCGCCGACGCTCGCCGCGTGGATCCAGACCAGCGGCCCCGGCGGCCGCGCACGGCTGGCGCGTCCCTCGCGCTCGCCGAAGCGGAGCGCGTCCTCCTTGCCGTGCTTGAGGCGGCGGCCGAGATAGAGCCGGACTGCGGGCCCCAGCAGCGTGGTGAGGCCGCGATAGAGCGGGATCAGCGTCATTTGCGCCCGCTGCCGAGCGCGCCGGCGGGGGCGCCGGCCGGCGGCGGCTCCGGCGCCGGAACGGCGTGACCCATGAGACGATCGGCCTCGGCGGTGATCGCGTTGAGCCGCGTTTCCAGCAGGGCGCGCGCGGCCTCCTGCGCGGCGGCGTCGGCGTCGGGCGCCACCGTCACCGGCTCGCCCCAGACGAAGACGCCGGCGCCGAAAGGGAGCGGCAGGTGGAAGCGGTCCCAGGTCCGGAGCAGCCGCCGTCGCCGTGTCGCATAGGTGACCGGCACGATCGGCACCGCGGCGAGACGCGCGGCGGCGATGATGCCGGGGCTCGCCTGCATCGCGGGACCCCGCGGACCGTCGGGGGTGACGGCGACGTAGTCGCCGGCGCGGATGTGCTTCATCATGCGCCGCAGCGCCGCGCTGCCGCCGCCGCTCGACGAGCCCATCACCCAGCCGATGCCGAAATAGGCGACCGCGCCGGCGATGAGCCTGCCGTCGCGATGGCTCGAGATCAGCATCGAGAGCGGCGCGCGCCGGTTCCAGACAATCGGGATCATCAGCATCCGGCCGTGCCAGAATGCGCCGATGAAGGGCTGCCGCGCCGCCACCAGCCGCGCAGCGATCTCGCGATGCTCCTCGCGCCAGCGTCCGGTGCGATGCACGATGCGGACATAGAGCTGGATCAGCCAGCAGGCGAGGCGCTGGGCCGCCGCGGACCGGATGAGCCGCTTCCAGATCCGCGTCATGCCCTAGCGCGTCCGGCCGAGCCCCGATCGGCGCATCTCGACGACGGACGGCTCCCCGGCCTGGTCGGCGAATTGCAGGGTGTAGAGCCGCTGATAGGCGCCGCCGCGGGCGAGCAGCTCCGCGTGGGTCCCGGATTCCGCGACCCGACCGCCGTCGATGACGTAGATGAGATCGGCGTCGACGACGGTGGAGAGCCGATGCGCGATGACGAGGGTGGTGCGGCCGCGCATCAGCGTCTTGAGCGCCGCCTGCACCTGGCGCTCGGACTCGGTGTCGAGGGCCGAGGTCGCCTCGTCCAGGAGCAGGATCGGCGCGTTCTTCAGCATGGCGCGGGCGATCGCCAGGCGCTGGCGCTGCCCGCCGGAGAGCTTGATGCCGTGCTCGCCCACCATGGTGTCGTAGCCCTGGGGGAGGGCGCGGATGAATTCGTCCGCCGCCGCGGATCTCGCCGCCGCCTCGATCTCCGCCGTGCTGGCGCCGAGCTTGCCATAGGCGATGTTGGCGCGGACGGTGTCGTCGAAGAGGCTCACCTCCTGGCTCACTAACCCGATCACGGCGCGGAGCGACGCGAGCGTCGCGTGGCGGACGTCGGTGCCGTCGATCAGCACGCGGCCGGCGGCCACCTCGTAGAAGCGCGGGATCAGGTTGAGGATGGTCGACTTGCCGGAACCCGAGGCACCCACCAGCGCCACCGTCTTGCCGGCGGGCACCTCGAGGTCGATGCCGTGCAGCACCGGGCCGTCGGCGACATAGGAGAAGTGCACGCCCTCGAAGCGGATCCCGCCGCCCTTGACCGCGAGCGGCGCCGCGTCGGCGGCGTCGCGGATCCGCGGCTCGATGTCGAACACGGCGAAGATGCGCTGCGCCGCCGCCAGCCCCTCCTGCAGATTGGTGGAGAGGTTGGCGAGGCTCTTCATCGGCTGATATGCCAACAGCAGGGCGGTGATGAAGGAGAAGAAGGTGCCGGCGGTGCGCGCTCCCTCGATCACCTGGTAGCCGCCATAGAGGATGACGATCGCCACCGCGACGCCGCCCAGGGTCTCCATCATCGGCGACACCGCCGAGCGCACCCGCGCGGCGCGGTTGAGCAGGCGGTAGAGCCGGTCGATGAGCTCGTCGGCGCGCTTCGTCTCGTAGGCCTCCATGCCGTAGGCCTTCACGTAGCGGGCGCCCTGGAAGGTCTGGTCGAGGAGCGTCATGAAGGCGCCCATCTCGCTCTGGGTGTTGGCAGAGACCCGGCGCATGCGGCGGCCGACGGTGCTGATCGGCCGGATCGCCACCGGGAAGATGACGAAGGAGGCGAGCGCCAGCGCCCAGTCCTGGTAGAACATGAGGCCCACCAGGAAGATCACCGTCACCGCGTCCTTGCCGATGCCGACCAGCACATTGGCCGAGGCGTTGCGCAGCAGGTTGGCGTCGTTGGTGAAGCGCGAGACCAGCGTCGCCGTGGGATTGGCGTGGAAGAACGCGAGGTCGGCGCCGATCAGGCGGCGGAAGAGAGCGCTCTGGATGTCGGCGACGACGCGCTGGCCGACCTTGTACATGAGCACCGACTGGAAATATCCGGCGAAGCCCTTCATCACCGCGATCCCGAACACCGCCAGCGCCACCGTCCAGAGCAGCGACGAGACGCGCGCGACGAAGATCTTGTCGAGCACCGGCTCCATCAGCCAGGCGTTGGCGGCGGTGGATCCCGCCACCACCCCCATGGCGATGAGAGCGAGGAGGATGCGGCCGAGCTGCGGGCGCAGGAAGTCGCGCGCGAGGCGGCGCACCAGCGGCCAGCTGCGCTCGCTCGTCCCGTCCAGCACCTGCTGCAGGGGCGGCGCGGCGGCGCGCTCGGCGGCGCCGGTCGGGCGCGATTCGGCCTCGGTACTCACGTCGATTGCATCCTTCCCCGTGCGTCCGATCATACCACGGCGTGGGCGGCGCGCGCGCCAGCCGGGCGCCGCTTCCTAGCGGAGGCGTTTCCTCCTGGCAAGTCAGTGATTTGACGGGGTTCCCGGCGTCAGGTGCCGGCGATCGTCATGCCCTCGATGCGGAGGGTGGGCGCGTCCATGCCGGTGCGGAATTCGAGGTCCGAGGCGACAGACAGGTTGAGGAACATGTGCTTCAGATTGCCGGCCACCGTGACCTCGCTGACGGGATAGACAAGCTGGCCGTTCTCGATCCAGAAGCCGGCGGCGCCGCGGCTGTAATCGCCGGTGATGCCGTTGACCCCCATGCCCATGAGCTCGGTGACGTAGAAGCCCTGCTTGATGTCGGCGATCAGCACCTCCGGCGTCGCGCCGCCGGCCTCGAGCCAGAGATTGCTCGGCGAGGGCGACGGCGGCGAGGAGGTGCCGCGCGAGGCATGGCCGGTGCTCTTGAGGTTGAGCTGGCGCGCGGAGCGGAGATCGAGGAGCCAGCTCGTCAGCACGCCGTCCGCCACGATGGCACGCCGGCGGTTGGCGACGCCCTCGCCGTCGAAGGGCTTGGAGCGCAACCCGCGCCGGCGATGGGGATCGTCGACCACGGTGATGCCCTTGGGGAAGATCCGCTCGCCGAGCTTGTCCTTGAGGAAGCTGGTGCCGCGGGCGATCGAGGGGCCGCTGATGGCGCCGGTCAGATGGCCGAGGATGCCGCGCGCGACGCGCGGATCGTAGACCACGGGCACTTTCTGCGAGGCGACCTTGCGCGGCTTCAGGCGCTTGACGGCGCGCTCGCCGGCGCGCCGTCCCACCAGCTGCGCGTCCTCGAGATCGCCGGCATAGACCGCGCTCGAGAAATCGTAATCGCGTTCCATGCCGGTGCCTTCACCTGCCAGCACCGAGACGCTGACGCTGTGGCCGGAGCCCTCATAGGTGCCGGTGAAGCCGTTGGAAGCGGCGAGCACGACATGGGAGCGGCTCCAGCCGGCCTCGGCGCCCTCGGAGTTGGTGACGCCCTTGACGGCGCGCGCGGCATCCTCGGCGGCGGCGGCGCGCTCGATCAGGGTCTGGGCGCTGGGCTCGATCGGATCGCAGATGTCGAGATCGGGCACCGTCTGGGCGAGCTCCGTGGGATCGGCGAGGCCGCAGAAGGGATCCTCCGGCACCGTCTTCGCCATGGCGAGCGCGCGCTCGGCGAGCTCGTCGAGGGCCGCCTTGCCGCGGTCGTTCGAGGAGACGATCGCCTGGCGCTTGCCGATGAGGATGCGCAGGCCCAGGTCGTAGCCCTCCGAGCGCTCCAGCTTCTCGGTCTTGCCGAGGCGGCGCGCATGGGAGATCGAGACACCCTCGAACAGCACCGCATCGGCGGCATCGGCGCCCAGGCGCCGCGCCGCGGCAATCAGGCTGTGCAGGATATCGAACGCGTCGTCGGTGGCGGCCATCGGGGCTCCGGACAGGGTGGGGAGTGCCGCCCATAATGTAGGCGAGCCGCCGCCGATTGCCAGAAGGGGCCGGGGTCGCGGGCCGCCCGGCCCCGGCCGGCACCTATATCTTGAAGATCCGCAGGGCGTTCTGGCCGCGGACTTTCTCGCGCTGGTCCGCCGGCAGCGCGTCGACTCGGGCGAGGCAGCCCCTCATGTCGCCGATGTTGTGGGGATAGTCGGAGCCATACATGACATGGTCGGCGCCGCCCACATTGATGCAGAGGGCGAGCGCCTCCGGCCGGTAGACCACCGCGTCATAGTAGATGTGACGGAGATACTCGCTGGGTGGACGCGAGATCTTCACCCGGGCCGCGTTCATGTTGTTGAAGCAGATCTCGAGGCGTCCGGCGAGGTAGGGGAGCGTCGCGCCGCCATGGGCGGCGATGATCTTGAGGTTGGGGTAGCGGTCGAGGAAGCCGTCGAAGATCATCCGCGCCACCGAGAGGGTGGTGTCGAACATGAAGCCCACCGACGCGATCAGGTTGAAGATGCGCATGTCGAGATCGGGGGTGCCCGGCGGCGCCGTCGGATGCACCAGCACCGGGAGCGCCCGGCGGTCGATCTCCTGCCAGATCGGCGCGAAGTGGGGATCGGTGAGCGAGCGGCCGTTGATGTTGGCGAGCACCATCACGCCGACCGCGCCCTTCTCGTCGCAGGCGCGCTTCAGCTCGCCGACCGCGAGTTCCGGATATTCCCAGGGCAGCGAGGCGATGAAGCGCAGCCGGGAGGGATGCGCGGTCTGGCCGCGCGCCATGTCGTCGTTGACGATCCGCGCCGCCTCCAGGCTCACTTCCGGCCCGCCCCAGTAAACGTTGGGGCAGGTGAGCGACACGATCGCCATGTCGACCTTCGCCTCGTCCATGCGCTTGATGCGCTCGTCGTAGTCGAAATGGCCGGGCATCGGCGTCATGAACGGCGCGCCGTCGAGGAAGATGCCCTCCGGCGCGTCCAGGCTCTTGCGCAGCTCGTAGCGCGGCTTGCCGTGGCGGCGCAGCAGCTCCAGCCAGTCGCGGTTCAGCATGTGGGTGTGGACGTCGATCGACGGCATGCGGCTCCTCCCGTGAGTACACTTATCGTTTCTGCCGTGACGCTAGCACGGCGGATTTCATCGCGCCAAGCGGGGGTCGGTTCGAGTTTTCGAAAACTCCGGATTCACCACGAAGACACCGAGGGACTTGGGAAGCTTCCTTCGCCGCGTCCGTGGTGAGCCTGAGGATACCTACTTCCAGATCGGCTTGCCGGAGCCCGGCAGTCCGAGGCTCGGCCATTTGCGCGTCACCGCCTCGATCACCTCGTCGCTCATGCGGATCTTGCGGCCCCACTCGCGCTTCGTTTCCGGCGGCCATTTGTTGGTGGCGTCGAGGCCGATCTTGCCGCCCAATCCAGATTCCGGCGAGGCGAAGTCGAGATAGTCGATAGGCGTGTTCTCGATGACGGTGATGTCGCGGGCGGGATCCATCCGCGTCGAGACCGCCCACATCACGTCCTTCCAGTCCCGCGCGTCGATGTCGTCGTCCACCACGATGACGAATTTCGTGTAGACGAACTGGCGCAGGAAGGACCAGACGCCCATCATCACGCGCTTGGCATGGCCCGCATAGGCCTTGCGCATGGAGACGACGGCGATCCGGTAGGAGCAGCCCTCCGGCGGCAGCCAGAAATCGACGATCTCCGGGAATTGCTGGGTGAGGAGCGGGATGAAGACCTCGTTCAAGGCCTGCCCCAGCACCGAGGGCTCGTCCGGCGGGCGGCCGGTGAA
>DATJOK010000309.1:0-11891 GCA_035507155.1 Allostellaceae bacterium | reverse complement strand
GGAGCTCCGGCTCTGCGCCGATCTCTCGCATTTCCTCGTCGATCGCGAGTTCTGGTACCCGATCTCCGAGGAGAACCACGCGCTCATCCGCCGCATCCTCGAGCGCTCCGACAGCTTCCAGGGTCGCGTCGCGAGCCGCGAGCAGATCCAGGTGCAGATCTCCTTTCCGCAGCACCAGAAGTGGTTCGACCTCTTCGCCGGCTGGTGGGAGGACGGGATCGCCCTCTGGCTGCAGCGCGCCGGCGACACCGACACGCTCCGCTTCCTCTGCGAGCTGGGACCGCCGGAATACGCGATCACCGGACCTGACGGCTACGAGCTCTCCGACCGCTGGGAGGAGGCGCTGACGATCCGCCGCCGGGTCGAGGCGATCTGGGAACGGCTCACCGCTGCGCCCGCCGGCTGAGCCGATGACCGCGGCGCACGCCATCAGCCTCGAGAACGTCTCCAAGCACTACGGCGCCGTGAAGGCGATCGACGACGTGAGCCTCGCGGTGGCGCCCGGGGAGTTCATCACCCTCCTCGGCCCCTCCGGCTCCGGCAAGACCACGGTGCTGATGGCGATCGCGGGCTTCGTGGCGCCGAGCCGCGGCGTCATCCGCGTCGATGGTGTGCCGATCACCGAGCGGCCGCCGGAGCAGCGCAATTTCGGCGTCGTCTTCCAGGGCTACGCGCTCTTCCCGCACATGACGGTGGCGGAGAACGTCGCCTATCCGCTCCGCGTGCGGCGGCGACCGAAGACGGAGACGTCGACGCGGGTCAAGGCGGCGCTCGACCTGGTGCAGCTCGGCCCTCTCGCCGATCGCCTGCCGCCGCAGCTCTCCGGCGGCCAGCAGCAACGGGTGGCGCTCGCCCGCGCCCTCGTCTTCGAGCCGCAGGTGCTGCTGCTGGACGAGCCGATGTCCGCCCTCGACAAGAAGCTCCGTGCCGAGCTGCAGCTGGAGCTGCGCGATCTCCACCGCCGCCTCGGCGCCACCTTCATCAACGTGACCCACGACCAGGAGGAGGCGATCATCATGTCGGACCGCATCGCCATCATGCGGGACGGCAAGGTGATCCAGCTGGGCGTGCCGAAGGAGCTCTACGAGCGCCCCGCCACCCGCTTCGTCGCCGACTTCCTGGGCAAGAGCAATTTCCTGCAAGGCAAGGTGACCGCGGTCGATGCCGGCATCGCCAGCATCAGCGTCGGCGGCGCCACCATCCGCCATCGCGTCGCCGGCGGGACCGCGCTCGCTCCCGGCGCCAGCGCCACCCTCGCGCTCCGCCCGCACAAGGCCACCCTCGCCAACGGCGCGCTGCCATCGGGCATGAACGCGGTCCGCTGCGCCGTGGTGAGCGCGGTCTACGTCGGCACCTACGCCCAGCTCGTGCTGCGCACCCCCGCCAGCGACATGCTCACCCTCGCGCTTCCCATCGGCACCGAGGCGCTCCCTGCGGAGGGCGCGCAAGCGACGGTGATCTGGCCGCCAGACGCGACGGTGCTGGTGCGGGAGGATTGAGGACGGGCTCTTGAGAATTCCAAAGCCGATTTTCCGCAAGAAAAAGGACGGCGTTTGGGAGAAGGATTGAGCCTGCGACATCAATTCGGTTGCGGAGACCATCCTGTCCCGTTGATATGCCGCTTGGCAGGCGATGGCCTGCGCGCGCCCTGTGTCAGGAGAGGATTCCATGCCAGATCGGATGCGATTGATCATACTGAGCGGCGCGACGCTCTGCGCGCTCAGCGCCAGCGCCATGGCCGGATCCTTCGGACATGTCGGCTATGGCGAGTCCGTGCTTCTGCCCCACGCCTCGCAAAAGCCGGAGGCACTCGCGCAGGATCTCACGCCGGTTGAGGCAGTGGCGCTGGCGGAGCAGAGCACCAAGGGCCATGCGACGCATTTGCAGCGCTCGCGCGACCAGCAAGCCCTCCTCTATCGAATCACGGTGATCGGGACCGGATCGCCCGAGGCGGTCACCATCAACGCCGCCTCCGGGCAAATTGTCCGAACCGAGTCGGTGGGCTTCATCGAGTGGCTGCGCGACTGGGAGGGCACGACGCGGGCCGACGCGCTCTCGGACACCAAGACAACCCTCGCCGCCGCGATCACGACCGCCGAGAAGCTGACCGGCGGCGAGGTCACCGACGCGTGGATCGACCGCGACAGCAGGATCCCCGCTTACGAGCTGGAGACGGTGGCGCGCGGGCGCAGCGCCACGGTTCACGTCAACGCGACGACCGGCCACGCGGCGTTCGACTTCGAGGAATCGGAGTAGGAGCCTCCAGGCGTTCCCCGCCGGCACGCTCACTGGACTGATCCCGGCCCGCCGGCCACACTGCCGTCCCTCGCCGGCCGTGGCCGGCTGCAGCCGGGAGCCTGGGATGGATCAAGGCAAGCTCAAGCAGTTCGTCGACGGCCTCTGGGAGCGGGAGATCCTGCCGGAGCTCACCGAGTACATCCGCATCCCCAACAAGTCGCCGGCTTTCGATCCCCAATGGGCCGAGCACGGCCACATGGAGAAGGCGGTCCAGCTGATGGAGCGCTGGGCGCGGGCGAAGCTCGCGGCGATATCGGGCGCGACGCTGGAGGTGGTGCGGCTGCCGGGCCGCACGCCGCTCATCCTGATCGAGATCCCCGGCAGCGGCTCCGAGCGCGTGCTGCTCTACGGCCATCTCGACAAGCAGCCGGAGATGGTGGGCTGGGCCGAGGGCATGGGGCCGTGGCTCCCCGTCCGCAAGGGCGACAAGCTCTACGGCCGCGGCGGCGCCGACGACGGCTATGCGATCTTCGCCTCGCTCGCCGCCATCGCCGCGCTCCGCGAGCAGAGCATTCCCCACGCGCCCTGCACCATCCTCATCGAGGCCTGCGAGGAATCCGGCAGCACCGACCTTCCCCACTACGTCGATCATCTGGCGCCGCGCCTCGGCAGCCCGGCGCTGGTCGTCTGCCTCGACAGCGGCTGCGGCAACTACGATCAGCTCTGGGTCACCACCTCGCTGCGCGGCATGCTGGCGGGAACGCTCGCTGTCCGCGTGCTGACCGAGGGCGTCCATTCCGGCGACGCCTCCGGCGTGGTGCCGTCGAGCTTCCGCATCTTCCGCCAGCTCGTCTCGCGCATCGAGGACGAGCGCACCGGCGAGATCCGCCTGCCGGAGCTCCATGTGCAGGTGCCGGCGGAGCGGATCGCCCAGGCGCGCGTTGCCGCGGCGGCGCTCGGAGACCAGGTCTTCGCCAAATTCCCCTTCGCCGGCGGCACCAGGCCGATGAGCGATGATCTCGTGGAGCTGGTGCTGAACCGCACCTGGCGGCCGCAGCTCGCAGTCATCGGCATGGAGGGCCTGCCGGTTCCGGGCCACGCGGGCAACGTGCTGCTGCCCTTCACCACGGCGAAGCTGAGCTTCCGCCTGCCGCCGACCCTCGACGCCAAGGCGGCGAAGAGCGCCGTCACGAAGCTGCTGCAGGAGAGCGCGCCCTATGGCGCCGAGGTGAGCTTCGACTGCAAGGACGCCACCATCGGCTGGAACGCGCCGGCGCTCGCCCCCTGGCTCGAGCGCTCGCTGGCGAAGGCCTCCGAGACCACCTTCGGCAAGCCGCCCGCCTATATGGGCGAGGGCGGCACCATTCCATTCATGGCGATGCTGGGCGAGAAATTCCCCAGGGCGCAGTTCGTGGTAACCGGCGTGCTGGGCCCGGCCTCCAACGCCCACGGGCCCAACGAGTTCTTGCACATCCCCACCGCCAAGCACCTGACTGCGATCATCGCCATGGTGCTGGCCGATCACGGCGCCCGGCATAATTAGCCGAAGCACCGCCCGGAGCGCGGCGCGTCGAAGGACGCACCGCGCTTGCGTGATCGCTCTTCACGCAGCTCGCGCCTTCTCCACCATCTCGCGGAACTTCTTCACGTTCTCCGCGCCGGCGTAGTCGGCGATCCGCTTGTAGGCGGGATCCATGCGGGCGCGGAAGGGGGCGAGGTCCGGGCGCGTGATCGCCATGCCCGCCGCCTCGAGCTTCTTGATCTGATCCGTCTCCTCGTCGCCGATCAGCTTGCGCATGAGGTCGCCGGCGGATTTGCTCTCCTCGCGGAAGATCGCCTGCTGCTCAGGCGTGAGCTTCTTCCAGGTGAGCGCGCTCACCGTGTGGATCATGTTGTTGTAGATGTGCCGGGTGATCGCCAGATGCTTCTGCACCTCGTAGAACTTGTTGTAGTAGATGACGGCGATCGGATTCTCCTCGCCATCCACCACCTTCTGCGACAGCGCCAGATAGAGCTCCGGAAACGCGATCGCCTGCACGATGGCGCCGAGCGCCTCCATCGAGGCCTGGATCTGCAGCTCCGGCGGCGTGCGGATCCGGAGGCCCTTGGCGTCGTCCGGCGTGTTGATCGGGTGCTGGCTGTTGGTGAGGTTGCGGAACCCGTATTCCCAGTTGCGCAGCAGGATGAAGCCCTGCTTCTCGGCGAGCGGCGCCAGCCAGTCCATCGCCGGCCCGTCCAGCACCTTGTAGGCCTCCTGCGGGCCGCTGAAGATGAAGGGCAGCATCACCGCGCCGAACGCCTTGTCGTACTTGTCGAGCTGGCCCTGGGTGGGCAGTCCCATGTCGATGGTGCCGAGCTTGACCTGCTGCGCCTGCTCCGGTGGGCCACCCAGCTGGTTGTTCGGGAATATGTTGATCTTGATCGCGCCGTTGGTGCGCTTCTCCACGTTGGCGGCGAACTGCTTGGCAGCGATGTTGGCGGGATGCCCCTCCTCGGCGAAATGCGCCCAGCGCAGCGTCATCGACCCGGCGCCGCGCGCGACGTAGGGCGCCCCCAGCGTCAGCGCCGCAGCACCGACGCCCGTCTTCAGGAATGCTCTGCGATCCATGCGTCTCCTCCTCTGGTTTCCAGGCTTGGGGCCGCACCCCGCGGGCGGCCCGGTCTCATCCGAAGAAGCCGAAATGATGCGGCAGGGCGAGCGCGAACCACGGCACGAAGGCGATGATCAGCAGCCCCGCCAGCACGACGATCAGATAGGGCAGCATGGCTCGTGAAGCGGCCTCCACCTCGCAGCGCATGACGGCGCAGCAGACGTAGAACCCGACGCCCGCGAGCGGCATGAAGCCGCCGATTCCCATGGCGACGATCAGCACCAGCGCGTAGTGGATGCCGCTGAGGCCGATCTTGGCGGCGATCGGCAGCAGCAGTGGCGCCAGCACGTTGAGGGAAGGAAGCCCCTCCAGCAGCACGCCCACCACGATCAGGAGCGCGATCGAGCCCACCATGAAGATCTCGGCGCTGTTGCCGACCGCGTGCAGCAGCAGCACCAGCCGCTGCGGCAGGTAGGCGACCGTGAGCGTCCAGGAGAAGCCGGAGGAAGCCGCGAAGATGAAGAGCAGCACGCCGGTGAGCGCCGCGGTGTCGGTGACGGTGGAGAGGAAGCGCGACCAGTCCATCTCGCGGTAGACCAGCGTCGAGAGCACGAGCCCGTAGACCACGGCGAGCGCCGCGATCTCGGTCGGCGTCGCCACCCCCATCAGGATGCCGGCGAGCAGCATGCCCGGCATCAGGATCGGCAGCACGGCGGCGAGGCCGGCGCGCGCCAGCGTCGCCAGCGGCGCCCGTGGCAGGCGCGGCGTGCCGGCGCGCCGCGCCCGCACATAGATCAGCACCATCAGGCAGACCGCCATCACCGCCGCCGGGATGAGGCCGCCGATGAAGAGCGCCGCCAGCGAGACGTTGGTGATCGAGCCGACGATCAGCATGGCGATGCTGGGCGGTACCGTCTCGCCCATGATCGCGGCGGCGGCCAGCACCGCGGCGCCCTCGGGGGCGCCGTGCCGGTCGCGGATCTCGTCGCGCATCACCGTCCCCACCGCGGCAACGTCGGCGGGCTTCGAGCCCGAGAGGCCGGAGACCAGATACATGCTGGCGACGGTCACCTGCAGCAGCCCACCGCGCCAATGGCCGACCAGGGCGCGGATGAGGCGGACGAGACGAACGCTGATGCCGCCGCGCTCCATGATGAGGCCGGTCAGGATGAAGAACGGCACCGCCAGGAGGATGAAATTTCCGGTGCCGTTCACCATGCTCTGCGGCACCACCACCAGGGGGGCGCCGCCGCTCGCCCAGAGATAGACGATGGTCGCGAGCAGCAGCACGAATCCGACCGGCACGCCCGCGAAGATGGCGAGTAAGAACAGTGCGAGCGCCGCAACGACGGCGCTGTCGCCGGTGAGCCAGCCGACCGCCGCGTCGCTCAGCGCCGGGATCGCCACCGCCGCCGCGGCGCAGAGGATGGCGACCAGCACCGCCCGCCAGCCATGCTCGCGCCGGAGATGCGCCAGCGCATAGAGCATCAGCAGCGCCATGCCGAGCGGCAGCGGCAGGCCGATCAGCGCCGCCGGCAGCTGCAGGATCGGCGTGCGCTCGGTCCAGCTCGAGGCGAGGAAGTCGATGGACGCCACGGCGGTGACCGCGGCAACCACCACCACGATGCCGTCGGCGAGCGCCAGGCAGCTGCGCTCGGCTCGACGCGGCAGCAGGTTCAGCACCACGCGGACGTAGGCGTGGTCGCGCCGGCGATAGGCGACCGCGCCGCCGATGAAGGCGAGGATCGAGAGCGCGAGCCGCGCCACCTCGTCGGACCACAGGAAGGAGCGGGCGAGATAGGTGCGCGCCACCACATTCGCCAGCACCATCGCGAGCTCGCCCAGCAGCGCCGCCACCACGACCAGCTCGGCCGCGCGGTCGACGAGGCGCAGCACCGCCTCGGCGCGATCCGCCGGCGATGCAGGCTCCAGGCCCGTCGCGGTCTCCGCGCTCACGGCGAGCGGGTCCGGGCAACCGGGCTAGTCGCTGGACTCCCTTGGCCGCGACGCTGCGGCATGCGTGTCCTCCCCACGGATCTCTTCTCGGGCGGCACGCCTCATGAGGGCGCGCCGGTCTTGGCAAAATTCTGGTAGCGGCGAAGGCTGCCCATCAGGTGCCCGCGCATCGCCTCGCGGGCGGCGGCGCCATCGGCGGCGCGGATCGCCTCGTAGATCCGGCGATGCTCGGCCTGGATCTGCGCCAGATAGGCGTCGAAATTCTCCGCCCGTCGTGCCGCGAAGCGCACGGTCTGGCGCGGAATGATGAAGCGACCGAGGAATTCCAGGAAGCGCGGGAACTGCGGATTGCCGGTCGCCTCGGCGATCGATTTGTGGAAGGCGAAATCCTCGTCCACCGCCGCCTCGCCGCGCTTGAGCGCCGCATCGAATCCCGCCAGCGAGCGCGCCACGCCGGCGCGCGCCTTGGCGGTCGCCCGCTCGGCGGCGATGCCGGCGGCCTCGGTCTCGACGGCGGTACGCAGCTCCATTACGTTGAGGAGATCGGCGAGCTCGCGCACCTCGCCGGGATCGATGCGGAACGGACGGCGCTGCACGTCGCGGCTGACGAAGGCACCGAGACCCTGGCGGGTCTCCACCAGCCCCTCGGCCCGGAGCGCCGCCACCGCCTCACGCACCACGGTGCGGCTGACGCCGAAAGCCGCCATCATCTGCTGCTCGGTGGGAAGCCGGGCGCCGGGCAGGAGACGCCGGCCGGCGATCTCCTCGGTCAGCCGCTCGATCAGCTCCCGTGCCCGGCTCTGCACCGGCGGCAGCGGCTCCAGCGAAATCAGGCTGTCGATTTGTTGTCGGGTCATCGTACAACTACTCTTTCATCCCCGCCCTGCGGCGTCAACACGGACGCCGCGGGTGGCGCGGAGCGCATCGGGAGGCATCGAGAATGACGGATTACCGGAAGCTGTTCGATCTCGGCGGACGCAAGGCGCTGGTGCTGGGCGCCGCATCGGGCATCGGCAAGGCGTCGGCAGAAGCATTGGGCGCCATGGGCGCCGCGGTCCATTGCGCCGACATCGATCTCGCCGCGGCAGAGGCGACGGCGGCCGTAATCCGCGCCGGCGGCGGCAAGGCGGAGGCCTCGCGCGCCGACGCCGCCAGCGGCGGCGAGATCGCCGCCCTGGTCGCGCGGGCGGAGCAGACGCTCGGCGGCCTCGACATCGCGGTGACGACACCCGGCATCAACATCCGCAAGACGCTGCTCGACTACGAGGAGGCGGAGTTCGACCGCATCGTCAATCTCAATCTCAAGGGCACCTTCCTCTTCTTCCGCGAGGTCGGCCGCCGCATGGTGGCACGGCGGAGCGGCAGCATCATCGCCTCCTCCTCGATCCGCGCCAGCACGATCGAGCCGGGCCTCGCCGTCTATGGCGCCACCAAGGCCGCGATCTCGCTGCTGGTGAAGGGCTTCGCGGCGGAAGTCGGGGCGCAGGGCGTGCGCGTCAACGCCATCGCGCCCAGCATCATCGAGACGCCGCTCACCGCCCCCATCAAGGCGCGACCAGAGATTTATGAGACCTATGCCAAGCACACCGTGATCGGGCGCTGGGGCCAGCCCAGCGAGGTCGGCAGCGCCGTCGCCTTCCTCGCCTCCGACGCCGCCAGCTACATCAGCGGCAGCACGCTGATGATCGACGCCGGCTGGACCGCGATCGACGGGCCACCCACTGGGCTGACGAAGACGGCGCGGTGAGGCGGCGGAACCGGCGTTGCGTCCTTCGACTCGACCGCTCCGCGGCCGGCTCAGGATGAGGACTGCGGAGAAGGGCATGAAGAAAACGCCCGCATCCTGAGCCACTGCCGAAAGCAGTGAGTCGAAGGACGCAAGTTGCTCATCCAGCCGGCTTGACGCGCGCTCCGCCCTTCCGCCACGCTGACAGGAACAGTTCTCGGGAGGAACTCCAGATGTACAAGGCATCCGCCGGCGTCGTGCTGCCCACGTCGATCATCGGCTCGCTGCCGCGACCGAGCTGGTATGACGCGGTGCTCGGAAATCAGACCTTCCTCGAGGCGATGATGCACGCGCGCTACCGCGAGCAGTACGAAGACGCGGTCTCGGTCTATCTCCGCGCCCAGGAGACCGCCGGCCTCGACATCTGCACCGACGGCGACGCGCATTTCGACGAGCAGGTCGGCGGCATGAGCTGGATGAGCTATCCGCCGACCCATATGGCGGGCTTCGACAAGTCGCCGCAGATGACCGCCTTCAACGTCAGCACCGCCACTCATCCGCGCGGCCACATCCTGCACGACTTCCTGGAGGCGCGGGTGCTGCCGAAGGTGGTGGGACCGATCGGCCGCGGCGAGCTGCAATATGCCGCCATGTGGAAGACCGCCCAGAAGCTCACTCGCAAGCCGGTGAAGTTCGGCACCATCACGGCGGAGCTGCTCGCCGCCACCGTGCAGAACACCTACTACAAGGACCCCGTGGACTGCACCTGGGCCTTCGCCGCGGCGATCAACGAGGAGCTGCACGAGCTCGCCGACGCCGGCTGCCCGGTGATCCAGATGGAGGAGCCGCAGATCCACATGACGCCGGCGCGCGGCAAGACCTTCGGCAAGCTCGACGCCATGGGGCTGGTGGAGGTGTTCAACGGCACCGTCAAGGGGCTGCGCGGCAAGACCGAGGTCTGGTGCCACACCTGCTGGGGCAATCCCTCGCAGCAGCGCATCTTCCAGGAGATCCAGAGCTACCAGCCGACGCTCGAGGCGCTCAACCACGTCGACGCCGACGCCATCACCTTCGAGACCTGCTCCTCGGGCCCCGGCGATCTGGCGGCGATCGGCAAGATCATCAAGGACAAGAAGATCGTCATCGGCGTCATCGACCACCACACCCTGCAGGTGGAGCGGCCCGAGCAGGTGGCGGCGATCATCCGCGAAGCCCTCAAGCACATCCCGCCGGAGCGGCTCATCATCTCCTCCGATTGCGGCATGGGCCGCGAGGGCATGAGCCGCCGCCACGCGAGCTACAAGATGGTGGCGATGGTGCTCGGTACCAACATGGTGCGGAAGGAGCTGGGCCTGACGGAGGCCGACTGCCTCGCCGCCGATCCGCGCTACTCGCTGGCGGCGAGACGGCCGGCCTGACGCCTCATCGCTCGGCGGCGCTGCGCAGGAGCTGCCGCCCGGCGGCAATGCCGGCCGCCAGCGCGCCATGCAAAGCCGACCACCTCGGGCGCGCGATAGAGCGGACCTTCGACGCAGGGCGTCTCCGCCATCACATCGACGAGGTTCTCCGTCGGCACCCACTTGCCCCGAAGCGCGATATGGTCGCTGCCGGTGCCGCGAAGCCCGATCGCCTGCCAAGTATCCTCGATCTGCCACTCCGGCGCCGGCAGGAAGCTGGCGCGAATGGCCCGCGGTCCCGCCTCGCCGGCCGGTCCGGCGCAGGAAAAGCGACGCAACCAAAGCGACGAGGGCCTGTTCCGTTTCCCTCCCGTCGGAACAGGCTCTAGACTGGCTGCCTCGGCAAATGGCGGAGGCACCTCATGACCCCTCGAACCCGCAGCGATCTCGAGCTCGGCCTGATCGAGACCGCGAAGCGCGTGCTGCCCGGCGGCACTTTTGGAAATGTCGCCGGCGACATCATCGTCCGCGAGGGCAAGGGCGGCCGGGTCTGGGACGAGAGCGGCAACGAATACGTCGATTTCCTGCTCGGCTCCGGCCCGATGCTGGTGGGCCACGCCCATCCCGAGGTGACCGCGGCGGCGCTGCAGCAGGTGGCGCTCGGCACCACCTTCTTCGCCAACAACCGGCACGGCATCAAGCTCGCCGAGGAGATCGTGGCGGCGGTGCCCTGCGCCGAGAAGGTGCGCTTCGTCTCCAGCGGCACCGAGGCCGATCTCTACGCCATGCGCGTGGCGCGCGCCTTCCGCAAGCGCGACAAGATCCTCAAATTCGAGGGCGGCTATCACGGCATGAGCGACTACTCGCTGATGTCGCTGGCGCCGAAGCGGCCCGGCAACTTCCCCAATCCGGTGCCGGATTCGCCGGGCATCCCGCAGAGCGTGCGCGACGAGGTGCTGGTGGCGCCCTTCAACGACATCGAGACGGTGGCGAGCCTGATCCGCGAGCACAAGGATGAGCTCGGCGGCGTCATCGTCGAGCCGTTCCAGCGTCTGATCCCACCGGCGCCGGGCTTCCTTGAGGCGCTGCGCAAGCTCACCGCCGAGCACGGCATCCCCCTCATCTTCGACGAGGTGGTGACCGGCTTCCGCTTCGCCTATGGCGGCGCCCAGGCCTATTACGGCGTGACGCCGGATCTCTGCACGCTGGGCAAGGTGATCGGCGGCGGCTTCCCGCTGGCGGCGATCGCCGGCCGCGCCGACATCATGGCGCATTTCGACAAGGGCGCCGTCGCCGAGGACCAGTTCCTGATCCAGATCGGCACGCTCTCCGGCAATCCCGTCGCCTCGGCGGCGGGCCTCGCGACGCTCGAGGTGCTGAAGCGGCCCGGCGCCTATGAGCGCATCTTCGCCACCGGCCGCGAGCTCATGGGCGAGCTCGGGGAGCATCTGAAGCGCAGCGGCATCCCCGCCCAGGTGATCGGCGACGCGCCGCTCTTCGACGTCGTCTTCGCCGCCGGCGATGTCCACGACTATCGCGGCACGCTCAGGGGCGACGCCGACCTCCTGCGCAAGTTCAACGGCCTCCTGCGCGAGCGCGGCGTGCTCAAGGGCGAGACCAAATACTACGTCTCCCTCGCCCACACCGCCGAGGACGTGAAGGAGACCAGCGACGCCTGGGCCGGCGCGCTGAAGGCACTGAAGGTGGGGCGGTAGGCCGGCGCTTCTTGACGGAAGCACCTCCCTCGCCCAGCCCCGGCTAAGCTCGCTCTCGCTCGCTAAGCCTGCGCAACCCTCTCCCGAAGCGTCGGGGGAGCGGGAAGGGTGAGAGGGTGTCCTCGGTTCTTCAGGGGTTGCGCTTCACCCTCCGAGCGGGAAGAACTCGATCGTCTCCTCCTCCGGATCGAAGGCGATGGCCTCTCCGGTGGCGGGCTTGATGGCGAAGCGGTAGTAGGTGGCGCCGATGACGCCGTCGGCGTGCTGA
>DATJOK010000308.1:0-50802 GCA_035507155.1 Allostellaceae bacterium | reverse complement strand
GCTCGCCGATCTCGGCGGCAAGCCGCCGAAGGTCATTCTGATCGGCACCGGCAGCGAGGTCTCGATCTGCGTCGCCGCGGCGGAGCAGCTCGCGTCGACGGGCGTCCCGGCGCGGATCGTCAGCATGCCGTCCTGGGAGCTCTTCGAGCAGCAAGACGCGAGCTACCGCGCTCTGGTCCTGCCTGAGGACATCACCGCGCGGGTCGCCGTCGAACAGGCGGCCGTCATCGGATGGGAACGCTATGTCGGGCGTCACGGCGCCGTCGTCGGGATGCACACCTTCGGCGCCTCGGCCCCCTTGAAGAGCCTGCTCACCAGGTTCGGGTTCACGCCCGATCGAGTCGTCGAGGCGGCCCGCGAGCAGATTGCCCAGCAGCAGAACCGCTGAAGGAGCGAAGGATGTCCAACTCCGAGACCATCGCCGGCGCCGGCGCGCGCCCGGGGCCCGACCCCACCCCGGCAGGCCCCTGCGCGATGGTGATCTTTGGCGCCGGCGGCGATCTGACGAAGCG
The DNA here is from genome assembly GCA_035507155.1 of Allostellaceae bacterium. GTDB lineage: Bacteria > Pseudomonadota > Alphaproteobacteria > ATCC43930 > CGMCC-115725 > DASZHJ01. The sequence goes on along the minus strand of DATJOK010000308.1, from coordinate 50,290 downwards.
GCTGGTCATTCCCGCTCTCTACAATCTCATGACCGGCAAACTCCTGCCGGAACGATTCGCGCTCGTCGGCGTGGACATCGCCGATCTGTCGACCGAGCAGTGGCGCCAGCGCCTGACCGAGATGATGCTGAGCTTCACCCATGGCGGCGGCGAGTTCCAGACGGACAGCATCGATCAGGCGGCGTGGAAATCCCTGCTTGCGCGCATGACCTATATGCGGGGCGACTTCGGCGACGACGCGACCTTCGCGCGGCTAGCGGATCTGCTCGCGGACAAGGAGCGGGCGGACGGCACCGGCGGCAACGTGCTGTTCTACCTCGCCGTCGCCGACCGGTTCTTCGGCCCGGTCGCCGAGAAGATCGCCGCGGCGGGCCTTGCCGACCAGCAGGACGGCAAGCGCTGGCGGCGGGTGATCGTGGAGAAGCCGTTCGGCCACGATTACGCCTCCGCCAAGGCGTTGAATGCCCGTCTCCTCAATATTCTCTCGGAAGATCAGATCTACCGGATCGACCATTTCCTCGGCAAGGAAACGGTGCAGAGCATTCTGGCGGTCCGGTTCGCCAACGGCATGTTCGAGCCGATCTGGAATCGCGATCATATCGATCACGTGCAGATCACCGCCGCCGAGACGATCGGCGTGGAGCGCCGTGGCCGCTTCTACGAGCAGACCGGCGCATTGCGCGACATGGTGCCGAACCATGTGTTCCAGCTGCTGACGATGACCGCCATGGAGCCCCCGTCGAGCTTCGACCCGGATGCCGTGCGCAGCCGCAAGAGCGACATTCTCAACGCGATTCCTCCGGTGCCGCTCGATTGCGCCGTGCGCGGCCAATATGGCTCCGGGACCGTCCTGGGAGAGCGCGTCGACGGCTATCGCCGCGAGCCCGATGTGAGCGCGACGTCGCCGGTCGAGACCTTCGTCGCATTGAAGCTCGAGGTCGATACCTGGCGATGGGCGGGCGTGCCGTTCTTCCTGCGCACGGGCAAGCGGCTCGGCAAGCGCTGGACGGAAATAGCCATTCACTTCCGCCACGCGCCGCTCTCGCTGTTCAAAGGCACGGACGTGGCGGCGATGGGCTCCAACTGGCTGATCCTGCAGATCCAGCCGGATGAGGGCATTTCGCTGCAGTTCCAGGTCAAGCGGCCGGGGCAAGCCGTGGCCCTGACGCCGATCAAAATGAAATTCGAGTACAAGGACTGGTTCCCGCCGCGACCCAATGTCGGCTACGAGACGCTCCTCTACGACTGCATGATGGGCGACGCGTCGCTCTTCCAGCGCGCCGACATGGTGGAGGCGGGATGGCGCATCGTGCAGCCGGTCCTCGATGCGTGGAAGGCGCAGGAGCCGTCCGATTTCCCCAATTACGACGCCGGCACGTCCGGACCAGCGGCCGCCGACAGGCTCATCGCGGGCAGCGGCGGCTGGCGGCGGATCGGCGAGCAGGCGTGAGGAATTAGAATGCCGCAGCTCTCGCTTCTGATCGCCGACGTCGACGGGACGCTCGTGACCGAGGACAAGATCCTGACCGACCGGGCGAAGGCGGCGGTCGCCGCGCTGCACCGCCGCGGCATTCAATTCGCGATCACCAGCGGCCGCCCGCCGCGCGGCATGGCGATGCTCATCGAGCCGCTCCGCATCGCCGCGCCGATCGCCGGCTTCAACGGCGGCGTCTTCGCTCGCCCGGACCTTTCCGTGATCGAGACGCGCACTCTGCCCCCGGATGTCGCGCGCGAGGCGATCGACATCATCCGGCGCCATGGGATGGATCCCTGGCTCTACACCGGGACCGACTGGTTCATTCATCGCGGCGACGCGCCCCATGTCGCCCGAGAGGCGTGGACGGTGAAATTCGCCGCCACGGTGACGCCGGAATTTGCCGACCGCGACCTCGACCGGGCGGTGAAGATCGTCGGCGTCAGCGACGACCACGCGCTGGTGGCAAGATGCGAGGTCGACATGGAAGGCGCGCTGGGCAGCCGCGCCTCGGCCAAGCGGTCGCAGCCCTATTATCTCGACGTCACCCATCCCGAAGCCAACAAGGGCTCGGTGGTCGATACGCTGGTGAAGCGGCTCGGCATCACGCCCCAGAACGTGGCGACCATCGGCGACATGCCGAACGACGTGCTGATGTTCCGCCGGTCCGGCTTCAGCATCGCGATGGGGAACGCGAGCGACGAGGTCAAGGCGCAGGCGAGCGCGGTAACCGACAGCTACAACGACGAAGGCTTCGCCAAGGCGGTGGAACGCTATCTCCTCGACGGAGCCGCCGCGTGAGGAACCGCGTCATCGCGCCGTCGGGCGCCGCAATCAGCGCGCTGCGGAACGGAGCGAGCACGGCATGACGAGCGGGCCCGCAGAAGCGACCGCCGCCTACGGCAAGCTGGTGACTGCCGAGGATGCATCGGCGCTCGCCCGCCTGGCGGCGGAACGGCTTCTCGCCTGGGCGACGGAGACCGACGGCCCGGTGCGGATCGCGCTCTCGGGCGGCTCGACGCCGCGCGACACCTATCGACAGCTCGCGGGACCGGCATTTCTGGGCCGGTTCCCGTGGCCCAGGGTTCATTGGTTCTGGAGCGACGAGCGGTTCGTGCCGCCGGATCATCCGGAAAGCAACTTTCGCATGGCGCGCGAGGCGATGCTGGCGACGGCACCCGTGCCGCTGGCGAATATCCATCCGATCCCGACGGTCGGAATGAGCGCGGATGACGCGGCGGCAGCCTACGACGCGGAGCTGCGCCGCGCCTACGGCAACTCCGGGCTCGAGCCGGGCCGTCCCCTCTTCGACGTCTGCCTGCTGGGCATCGGCGAGGACGGACACACCGCATCCCTCATTCCTGGCGAACCGGTGCTCGAGGAGCGGCGCCGCTGGGTCGCCGCGGTTGCGCACGGGCGGCCGGAAACGCGCATCACGCTCACATATCCGGCGATCGACGCCAGCCGGCACATCGCGTTTCTGGTCAGCGGCGCAGGCAAAGCCGCGATTCTCCGCCAGGTCCTTGCGGGCGGAAGCAGGGTGCCGGCGGCGCGCCTCTCTCCCTCGGGAGAGCTCGTCTTCCTCGCCGATCGCGCGGCGGCCGGGCCGTGACGGGCCGCCGGGACGAGCGGAAGCGCTCCGCCGCGGAAGCGGGAACCGACCCCGCGCCCCTGCTTCGCCAGACCATAGGCCTCATCGACAGCGGAATTCTCGTCCCTCTGGCGAATGCGGCGATCCTCGCACAGCCTCCAACGGATATTCGCCGGCGGGTGCCGGAGCATCAAGCTCACTCCCAATTTTAGAGAGGTTGCCATGTCCTTTTATTTGATTGCCGCGGTCGCCGCGCTGGGCGGCCTGCTGTTCGGCTACGATACCGGCGTCATTTCCGGCGCGCTTCTGTTCATCCGCCAGGTGATGCACCTCTCGGCGACGGCGCAAGGGATCGTCGTGGCCGTCGTGCTTGCCGGAGCCGCCATCGGCGCGGCCGCGGCCGGGGCTCTGTCGGACAGAAGCGGACGCCGGCGTGTCATCCTCTATGCGGCATTGCTGTTTATCGCCGGCGCGTGTCTCTCCGCCGCCGCCAGCGAGCTGACGCTGCTCATCATCGGGCGGTTGCTGGTGGGCTTGGCGATCGGCGTGGCGTCGATGCTCACGCCGCTATATCTCGCCGAGATCGCGCCGGCGCCAGCTCGCGGCGCGATCGTATCCTTGAACCAGCTCTGCATCACTTTGGGGATCCTGCTCTCCTACCTCGTCGGCTTCGGCCTTGCGGATGTGACGGAGGGATGGCGCTGGATGCTGGGGCTGGGCGCAGTCCCGGGAATCATCCTGGGAACCGGCATGTTGATCCTGCCCGAAAGCCCGCGCTGGCTTGCCGGCCACGGCAGGGCCGAGGATGCGAGATCGGTGCTGCAGAAGCTTCGTGCCGGCGACGATGTCACGAACGAATTCAACGCGCTCAGAAAAGACATCGCGCGCGAGGATCGCCAGCTCGTGCATTGGACGGCGCTTTTCGCGCGCCGGCTTCGGCGCCCCCTGGCCGTCGGAATCGGGCTCGCGATGTTTCAGCAGATAACCGGCATCAATACGGTGATCTACTTCGCCCCGGAGATTTTCCAGAGCTCCGGCCTTTCGTCGGCGGCAACCTCCATTCTGGCGACGGCGGGGGTGGGAGCCGTCAATGTCATCATGACGATCGTCTCGATCTGGCTCATCGATTGGGCGGGCCGGCGGATCCTCCTGATCTGGAGCCTCGGAGGAATGACGGTGACGCTGTTCGTTCTCGCCTACGCGTTCAAGGCCGGCGCAACGGCCGAGCTTGCTTGGGTGGCGGTCGCGTCTGTCGCCGTCTATGTCGGGTTTTTCGCGATCGGCCTCGGCCCCGTGTTCTGGCTGCTGATCTCGGAGATCTTCCCGCTCGGGCTTCGCGGCCGCGCGATGAGTCTCGCGACGGTGGCATGCTGGGTCTTCAACATGATCGTGTCGGCGACCTTCCTCAATCTCGTCGCTTTGGCCGGCAGCGCCGGCACGTTCTTCACCTACGCCGTTCTCAGCATCCTCGGCCTGATATTTGTCGTGGCGTTCGTGCCGGAGACGAAGGGTCTCAGCCTCGAGCAGATCGAGCAGGACCTGGAGCCCCCGACGGCGGATGCGACCTATCTCTCGCGCCATCCCGCCGAGTGATGGAGAGGCGTCGTCGCCCGCTCGGCAGCAGTGGACAGGATCGTCGGCTGCCCGGCGGCGCAGGATGGGCATCGCGCCCTTGATAAAGGCAGTTCGCAATGACGACTGATCGCGACGAACCGCAAGCCACCGCCGCCCGCGCCGACGATTTCCGCCGGCTGACGGCGCAATTCGAAGAAAAAGCCGCCATGGCGCGCGCCGAGGCGCGGGTGGCGGCGGAGGAGCAGCGCAGCCACCAGGTCGCGGGACTCATCGGCACCCACGTCTCGGAAGATCAATGGCGCTCCCTGGTCGCTCGGGCGCGCAACGCCGCATCCCAGGGCCAGAAAGAATTCCTGCTCTTGCGTTTCCCCAGTCAGCTCTGCAGCGATGGCGGTCGCGCCATCAACGTCCCGGAGAGCAATTGGCCGACGACGCTGCGAGGGGAGGCGGCGGAACTCTATCTGTGCTGGGAGAAATCGCTGAAGCCGCAGGGCTTCCATCTCATCGCGCGCGTGCTCGACTTTCCCGACGGAAAGCCCGGCGACATCGGCCTCTCGATTTCCTGGGGGACCTGAGCCGCGGGATCGTCGCGTCGTGATCGATGGCGGCAGGCCGATAGAGAGGTCAGTCCTGCCGTGCGAGTCTGGGTGAAGGCGTGCCGCGAAGACGGGGCCGGTCCGAGCATGGATCGTCGATCGTGGCGACGTGGGCGCGCCGCCATGCGCCGGGGCTGACTCCCACCACGCGGGTGAAAAGCCTCGTCATGTGGGCCTGGTCGGCCAGACCGCAGTCAAGCGCAATGCGGGCAAGCGGCAGGTTCGTCTCGAGCATCAACTCCTTGGCGCGATCGATCCGGCGGCGGATGAGATAGGCATGGGGAGATTCGCCGACGGTGGCCCGAAAGGCCCTGGCAAAGTGACTGGTGCTGAGACGCGTGAGATTTGCAAAGTCCTCGGGGCCGATCTTCTCGCCCATGTTGGCGCCGATGAAGCGCATCACCCGAGTGACCTGCCAGGGCGCCAGTTTGCCTCCCGTGATGTCCGAGGCGCCGTGGCGGTCCTGTTCCCGGCAGTCCATCTCCGCCTGCAGCAAGGCCGCGGCACGCATTATATATCTGCGGGCGCTGTCTTCGCTGCCTGACAAGGCGCGGCCCGCCGCGGTCAGAAGCCGAACCGCGGATCGAAGCGCAATCGGCTCTCTGGCCGAGCCATCCGTCTCCGGTCTCCACCGCGCCGTGACGGAGCTCGCAAGCTCGGGCATTCCCGCAATCTGCGACTCGCCGGCGAGGGGTTGTGCGTGAATTCCCATGTCGGATCGTCCTCCGTGATTCTCGGGCCGTTTGGGCCTCCGCCGGCGACCACTCAATTACGGAGTGCTCTCCGCTCGCTCAATGAGCCAAAGGTGTTGACTATACGAAGGTATCGTCTCCGGCCCATACGCGATCGGCGATGTCTTGAACGCCGGCTCATCGGCCATGAGGAAGGGCATCGCTCAGGCCAGACGATATTCGCGGACGACATCGGCGCTTGGCTCGAGGCCGAGCCCGGCGCCTTGCGGGACCGCTATCGCGCCGTTCTTCGGGACAATCGCGTCGCCATAGAGCTGCGCCTCGAGATCGAAATAGCGCCATTCCACCATGGCATCGGACCCGCCGAGGGCTGCGCTCGCATGCACGCTGGCGAGCAGGCCCGGACCGTCATAGAAACTGTGGACCATCACCGTCGTGTTGTTGGCGGCCGCGATCGCGAACACCTTGATCAGTTCCGTGAACCCGCCCATCTTCGCGGGGCTCGGCTGGATGAAGTCCACCGCCCTCGCCTCGAGCAGATGCTGGAAGTCCATCACTGTCGATGCGTTCTCGCCGGCCGCAAGGGGAATGCCCCCGTCGCGCCTCACCTGCGCGAGGCCCGCATAGTTCTCGGGGGGCCAGACCGGCTCCTCGAGCCATCGGAGATTGAAGGGGCGCAGCCTGTTCGTCATGTCGAGAGCCTCGCGCGTCGACCATGGACAGTTGACGTCGAGCATGATCTCGATGTCGTCGCCCGCCGCCTCGCGAGCGGCCAGGACGCAGTCGACATCGATCTCGTGCAGCTTGAAACGGCGGAACCCGTCGCCGAGCGCGCGCACGACATTCTCGGTGACGAGCTCGGGATCGGAGTACCGGGCGAGGCTGGCGTAGCACGGGATCGACGTCCTGGCGGCTCCGCCGAGAAGCTGGTGGATCGGCACTCCCGCCACCTTGCCGGCGATATCCCAGAGCGCGATGTCGATCGCGGAAAGGCCGTAGATGATCGTGCCGCTGCGTCCGAAGACGTGAAACTTCTTCTGCAGATCGAGCATCAGCCTGCCAGGCTGTGTCGCCTCCCGGCCGACACATTCCGGGGCGAGGAGGGAATCGATGGCGGCCTTTGCGGCCGGAATGGCGGCAAAGCCGAAGGTCTCACCCCAGCCGACAACCCCGGAGTCGGTCATGACCTTGACGATCAGGGAGTCGACCGTCCGCTGACCGGCGCCGCCCCAGGCCGCTGCATCGGAGCGTCCGCCCGTCGTGAACGGTATGCGCAGGTGCATGGACTCGATCGCGGCGATCTTCACGGCCGTCTGCTCCCCGGAGGGTTATTCCAGCGAGCGCCGATAGCTTGTCGGCGTCCGTCCCGTGATTCGGCGAAATGCCGCGCCGAACGCGCCCGTTTCGCTGTATCCCACCCGGAAGGCGATGTCGGTGATGTTCAAAGCCGGATTCGCCAGAAGCGTTTTCGCGCGTTCGATGCGCCGCTCGACGTGATAGCGGTGTGGCGGCGCCCCGAAGGATCGCTTGAACGCACGCGCGAAGTGGAAGGAGCTCAGTCGGACAAGCCCCGCGAGCTCGCCCAACGAGATCGGCTCGGCGAGACGAGCGTCGATATAGTCGACGACCCGGCTTCGCTGCCAGCCGGCGAGCCCACCCACCAGCTCCGGCCTGGCCGGCTCGACGCCGAGCTGCAAGCGGACGAGCTGGTGGGCAAGGACTGCGACCAGCGCGTCGGCGTAGAGACGCGTGTACGTTCCCGGCAGATTGACAAGCGAGGCGAGCCGGACACAGCTGGCCCAGATTTCCGCGTCCTCGAAAAACAGGCGCGGCTTGAACTCCTGCCCGCCGAAGCCCAGCCGCGGATCCAGCAGCGGACCCCTCGGATCCAGAGAGAAGCAAAACCATCGCTCCAACCTCGCCGGATCCGACCATCCGCGCAGCCGCTGGCCGGCGGGCACGAAGATCAGCTTTCCAGTGGCGGTCCTCATGCAGGACGGTGGGAGATCGTCGATGATGGTCTCTCCATCCGTCCGTTTCGAGCAGCCGGCGGCGATCAGCAGATGGGTCGGCAAGCGCGCCTCGAACTCGAACCGCACCTTGCGCGTGAGCTGAACGATCTCGGCCGTGGCTCCGCGCCAGACGGCGACCTCGCGCGAGACGATGCCCGCCGGCTTGATCGCAACGTTTCCTGGGGATGTCGGCGGCGCTGCCGCGCTACGCGCGTCAGGGTCGCCATCGCAGGCGTCGATATCGTCGAGAGCAAACCTCTTTCGGGGAACCCCGCGGGCGCTGACGGCGCCAGGCGGCATGTCCGCGGCACAGCTCCGTATTCCAACGTCATTGTCGTCAAAGCGCGTTCGGCAATGACGGTCGATTGCTTCGAGCGTTTCGATTCTGGACATGGGCCCTCCTCGATATCGGCAGCAGTTCAATCGACGCGCCATCCCGGCGGACTCGATTTTGCTTGTCCTTGGTGGCGCCTCTTTACGCGGTCCCTTCCCTCGGATCGTCCTTCCGATCGATGTAGTCGAGGCCGAGCGGGCCGATCGCCGTTACCTGGGTCACGTACTCGCCCGACTTCGCCCAATGGAAATGCGGCGTGTCGCCGGGCAGGATGACCACGGAGCCGGGCGCGAAGGCCCTCACCTTGTCGCCGTCGAACCGCTCGCCGAGGCCGATGTAGAAAACGCCCGACATCACGGTGTAGATCCGATCCTCCGGGTGGCTGTGCGGCATCAGCCTGATGCCCGCCGGCACCTTGACCCTGACCACATAAGGTCCGGGCTGGGTCGGATCGCCGACGAGCACGGCGAGGCGGGCGGCCGGCGGAAAGGCCGGGAACGACTTCCACTCGATGTCCTCCGGCAAGATCGCCTTGAAATTCGCCTCTCCAGGCTGATGCGGGCGAGTCATGGCAAGTTTTCCCCTTCTCAGTGGCCGGCGCTCTGTCCGCCGTCGACGTGGAGGATCTCGCCGGTGACGAAAGGCGCGGACTCCAGGTAGAGGACGGCATCGACGATGTCGGAGATCTCGCCCATGCGACCGACGGGATGCAGAGCATCGAGCGCCGTGTGGGTCTCCCGAGGGTGCATGGGCGTCTTGATGACGCCAGGCGACACCGCGTTCACCCGAATGCCGCGCCGGGCATACTCGATCGCGAGCGACCTGGTGGCGGCGGCAAGGCCGCCTTTGGTCAGCGAGGCGAGAACCGAAGGAACCCCGGAATTGGCATGATCGACGAGCGTGGTGGTGATCTGGACGACGTGGCCGCCGCCCCGCCTCTCCATCTCGGCGACGGCCAGCTGAGTGATGTGGAAGAAGCCCGTCAGATTGACGCCGACGATGGCGGCATAGTCCGCTTCGGAGCAGCGCGTGAACGGCTTGGCGATGAAGATGCCGGCGTTATTGACGAGAGCGTCGATCCGTCCGAAGCGCGTCACTCCTTCGGAGATCACCCGCATGGCGGTGCTGCGGTCGGCGATGTCGCCGGGAACGGCGAGGACATCGTCGTCGTCCCACGGCTTGATCGAGCGCGCCGTCGCGACGACGCGGTAGCCTCGCTCGCGATAGGCCTTGGCGAGCGCCGCGCCGATGCCCTTCGAAGCGCCGGTGATGACAGCGACCTTTCTCTCGGCCATGGCCCTTTCCCCTCTCTGTCGCCTCGATCGGTGGCAGAAGCGATCTCCGCCGATCGTGACCATGCCCGCACGACCCAGCGGACCGCAGTTCAGATGCCACGCGCGCCGGTCCCGCTCCATTGAACCAAGGTATCGTCGATACCTTCGTGTCGGCGCCGGCGCCTCGCGCAATCGTTTGACCGGGAACGAAACCTCGATCTTCGGACCCAAAATGGACACGCGCTGCTGCGCGGCTCGCTTGTCGAGCATCCTGGGCAAGGCCTCGGCCGTCGGGTGCGAAGCGGCCGGCCGCCGCCCGGTGGCCGGCAGATCGTCGCCGACGAGACAAGGTTCCCATCCCCGAGCCCTGAGCGATCCGAGCTTTCGCCCAACCGCCGAGGCGGGCCGAGGCCAGTGGATCAGGCGCCGAGCCGGCCCACGTAATGGCCGAGGCGGCTTTCAACCTCGCCAGGCTTGTGGAAGCCGCGCTCCATCAGGGCCTTGATCCTGGTCTGGGCGGCGGGACGCCCCAGCGACGCGATGAAGCCGTCCCATTCGGGCGCGATCTCGGCGTCGGAGGGCAGGCTGGCGATGTTGACCAGCTTCTTGGTCTCGGCGATCGCCTGCTTGTCGAAGGATGCGATCCTTCTCGCCAGGGTATCGACGAACCCGTCGAGCTCCGCGTCCGGCAAGGCGCGATTGACGTAGCCGTAAAGCTCGGCGAGATCGCCTGGAACATCATCCGCGCCGAGCAGAACCTCCAGCGCGCGCCCGCGGCCGATGAGGCGCGGCAGTCGCGCCATCGGCCCGCCGCCGGGAACGAGGCCGGCGCCGACTTCCCACTGGGACAGGATGGCCCTCTCGCGGCTGGCGAAGCGCATGTCGCTTGCGAGCGCGAGCTCGCTCCCGACGCCGGTGGCCCGACCCCGAATGGCGGCGATCGACACCACGGGCGCGCGGCTGAGACGCGCCAGCGCATCGGGCAGGGGCTGCAGGCCCGACCGGCCCGGCGGCAGGCTTGCCCCGTCACCGGTCTTCGCGAGGAAGTCGAAGTGCGTCAGAAAAAAGCCATCGACGGCGCTGTCGAAGACGACGACCTTCACATCGGCGTCGGTTTCGAGCGCAGTGATGATCCCGTTCAGCTGCGGAATGTTTTTCGGACCGAAGATATTGAGGGGCGGGATGTCGAACGTGACCCGCCAGTAGGCTGGCGACAGCCGCTGAAGGCGAATCTGCCCGGGACCTGTGGCGTCTTCCATCATCCTCTCCGTGATCCGACTGCTTCCGGAAGCCGGCGTCGATTGCTTGCCGGCCATGGCCACGAAATGCTGTCCCGAGGGGTGCGACGCCATAGGACGATGGTATCGTCGATACCTCGGCATCAGCGCGAGCGTCCCACGGGCCATCAACCTGGTAAGGCGGGCGCGGTTCAGATCCCGAGGTTCGCTCGCGAACTCCGGACTCCTCACGCCAGACAGCGGCGCGCTCCGAGCGGAGACGGCGGCGTCGGACCGATACCATCGTCCAATAGCGACTTTCAGCGCTCATACAATAATTCGGGTTCTATGACGGTGATTGCCGTAGGAGGCCCTGGTGAAGGCTCCGGTAGGCCGGATCGGACATCCTGCAGATCAGGCGCCGCCCATAGCACTGACTTCACGAGAGGCATCGGGAGCCGCCACATGCCCAGCCGCGCACGCGTCGATGCTTTTGTCGCGACGGTCGTATCGAATGACCACGTCAAGGCGATCGAGGACTTCTATTGGGAAGACGCCTCGATGCAGGAGAACGGCCAACCGCCCCGTAGCGGCCGGGACAGTCTGGTCGCCCACGAGCGTGCGTTCCTCGATCGGGTAAAGGTGTTCACGCATCCGGCTCGCGCGGTGCTCCTCGATGGCAACCAGGTGGCGATTTTCTGGGTCTTCGACATCACGGATGCTTCGAACGTAGTGCGCCGTCGCGAGGAGCTTGCGCTGCAGACCTGGCGGGGCGACCGCATCCAGTCGGAACGCTTCTTCTATGACCCTGCCGAGACGAGGCCAATTTGATGGCTGCACGAAGAGACGGCACCCGGGGATGGCTCCGGCAAAGCGTGACGAGGGCACCAGGCCGCGCTCCTGACGCCATTCTCGCGGCTTGCTCTCCGCGAAGAGGCCCGGGAGAGACATCGGCCGGGATGGGAGACGATGTGGGGCTTATTCTCGTGGGTTATACCCAGAGACGGGGAGTTGGTCCGAGCCGCGCCGGGTCCTGGTCTCGGTCCTGGTTGCGGGCCCCGGCAAGAGCAGGGATGGCAGGCCCCGATGACGCCAGCGCCGGGAACGTCGAGCTGGAGCGGCCTGCGCGAGAGGCCGCCGGGAGCTATCTGAGAACGTCCACGGCGATCGCGACCAGCGCGACAACGATTGCCATCAATGCCAAGAACTCCGTCGCCCCATTCGTCGTCATCCGTAGCCCTTCGACTGCTCTTTGGTCGCGCCAATCCAGTCTCTATCGCAGATGCCCGGCGCTTGGCGTGACAAGCCGGGCGCTAATGCCCGCCGGGCCTCTCGCCTTCCTCCTCGGCCTCGCTACCATGCAAGAACTCCGCCACGATGTAAGTCACGCGGCTGGCGCCTCCCGGACCCCCGCTCTAGGATATCGATCAGCGCAGGAGCCGGAGGCTCGCATGACGGCATGCCGTCTGGTCATCGCCGACGATCATCCGCTGTTTCGCGACGCCCTCCGCGTGACGATCGGGCAGACCTTCTCCGGCGCCGATATCGCGGAGGCGGATTCCTTCGAGAGCTTGCGCCGGCAGCTGGAGGCGGTGCCGGAGACCGATCTCGTCCTGCTCGATCTCAAAATGCCGGGAAGCCAGGGGTTCTCCGGGCTCCTTTACCTGCGCGCGGCGTTTTCCGCGGTGCCGGTGGCCATCATCTCGGCAAACGAGGAGCCGCGCGTCATGCGTCTGGCGCTGGAGCTCGGCGCCCTCGGCTACATACCGAAATCGGCGACGCCCGGCGACATCCGCGCGGCGCTTTCGGCGCTGCTCGCGGGCAAGACCTGGCTCCCGTTGGCCGCCGAGTTGCATCGCGCCGCCGAGGATCCCGACGCGGCTCTGGTGGCCGGACTCGCCCGGCTGACGCCGCAGCAGGTTCGCGTGCTGATGATGATGAGCGACGGCCTGCTCAACAAGCAGATCGCCCATCTGCTCGACGTGACCGAGGCCACCGTCAAGGCGCATGTCTCGGCCATTCTGCAGAAGGTCGGCGTCGACAACCGCACCCAGGCGGTGATCGTGGCGCGGCGTCTGGCGGGAGAGTCCTGGGAGCGCGATTTCGCCGCGCATCCTCCGCCCGGCTAGCCGCGCGCTAGCTCATCGGCTTCCGCCGGGATGGCAGGCCTATTCCGCGGCCATCCTTATGGCCAGGAGACGCATGAGCAGGGCGCGAAGCGCGGCGGGCTTCACCGGCTTGTGCAGGATCGCAAGCCCTGTCGCGATCGCGCGCGACCGGACCGCATCCGAGCGGTCGGCGGTAACGAGCACCGCCGGCAAGTCCGTGCCGAGATGGCGGCGGAGCTCCTCCACGCAATCGACGCCGTCGCCCGCACGACCCAGGTGATAGTCGACGATCATCGCGTCGGGGCGCGCGCCGCCGCCCGCGAGCAGCGCCAGCGCCTCGCGCAGCCCCGGCGCCAGCATGACGCGACACGACCAGCTCTCGAGCAGCGTCTTCATGCCGTCGAGGACGCTTGCCTCATTGTCGATGCAGAGCACCAGCGCCCGATCGAGCCGGGACGCCGCGCGCGGTGGCATCGCCTCGAGCGCTGCCGTGGGCTCCGGCCGGCTGCCGCGCGGGACCTCGACGCTGAACATCGTGCCGTGTCCCACCTCCGAGCGAAGGCTGATCGGGTGGCGCAGGATCCGGCCGATGCGCTCGACGATCGAGAGGCCGAGGCCCAGCCCTTTCTCGTCTCCGGGATCGGTCGCGAAACGCCGAAATTCCTGAAAGACGAGGCCGTGATGCTCGGAGCTGATGCCGCTGCCGGTGTCCCATACCTGGATCAGGTCGCTGCCGCCGGCATGCCGCCGCACGCCGAGCAGCACCTTGCCGCTCGCGGTGTAGCGGATCGCGTTGGAGAGGAGATTCTGCAGGATGCGATAGAGCAGCTGGCGGTCGCTGGCGACGACAAGGGAGGTCGGCACGATGCGCAGGGTGAGCCGCTTGCGCTCGGCGAGCGGCGCGAACTCGACCCGGAGCAGCTCGAAGAGCCCGCCGAGGGCAAAATTCTCCACTTCCGGCTTGAGCGCGCCGGCATCGAGCCGCGAGATGTCGAGGAGGGTGCCGAGAAGCTCTTCGACCACGTGGAGCGAGGCATCGACCTTGCGCACGATGGAGAGCTCGGCGCTGGGTTCCCGCTGCTGCTCCAGCAGGCTCGAAACATAGAGCCGCGCGGCATTGAGAGGCTGCAGCAGATCGTGGCTCGCCGCCGCCAGGAAGCGGGTCTTGCCCACATTGGCTTCCTCCGCGACGATCTTCGCGCGGTGCAGCGCCTCGTTGAGGGCGGTCAGCGCCGATGTGCGGTCCTGGACGCGCCGCTCGAGCAGCTCGTTCGCGGCCGCCAGCTCGGCGGTGGCGCGAACATGCTCGGTGACGTCGGAATAGGTCGTCACGTAGCCGCCGGGCATCGGATTGGTGCGGATCTCCAGCACGATCCCATTGGGCCGCCGGCGCTCGAAGATGGTCTCGCCACCGCCGACGAACAGCTCGAGCCGCTCCGCCACGAGATCGTCGACATCGCCCGCCCCGTACTCGCCGCGCTCGGCGTTGAAGCGGACGATCTGCTGCAGGGTGACGCCGACGCTGGCGAATTCCGGTGGCAGATCGAGCAGATCGCGGAAGCGCCGGTTCCAGCAGATGAGCCGCAGATCCCGGTCGAAGACGCTGATCCCCTGGCGGACGTTCTCGAGCGTCGATTGCAGCAAGTCGCGGTTGTACTGGATGGCCGCCGTCGCGTCGTCGAGGAGGCTCATCGCCTCGTGGATGCCGAGGTTGCGCCGCTCGAGCGCGAGCGCCATGACGAGCCGCGCCGAGGGCGCGCCGATCGCGCTCGCCAGCAGACGCTCGGTATGGCGGATGAGGGTGAAGTCGGACTGGGCGGCGCTCGACAGCGGCGCTCCCCGCTGGGCGGCGAATTCGGCGAAGGAGCGCTGCGCCCGCTCGGCGCCGAGATATTGCGCCGCAAGCGCCTGCAGGGCGGATACCGTGATCGAGCCGCGCCAGGACCGCTCACCCTGCGGCTGCTCGGCCTCGTCGAAATCCACGAAGGCGTCGGCCTGGATGCGCTCGATGATGCGCGGCCCGCGATGGAGCGAGAATGTGACGTAGCAGACAACATTGACCAGCAGGCTCCAGAAGACGCCATGCGTCAGCGGATCGAAGCGCAGGCCGAGGAGCCGCTCGGGGCGCAAGGCGCCGATGCCGAAGGGGCCCTGTGTCACGAGCGAGATCGGCAGCCAGCCGGAATGCGCGAGCGAAGGGATGAGCAGCGTATAGACCCAGAGCATGCCGCCGGCGACGAGCCCGGCGAGCACGCCGTTTCCGGTCGCGCGCCGCCAGATCATGCCGCCGATGAGCGCGGGCGCGAACTGCGCCATGGCGGCAAAGCTCAGGAGGCCGATCGAGGCCAGGGCCGCGGAGTTGCCGATCAGGCGGTAGACGCAATACGAGAGCAGCATCAGGACGAGGATCGCCGCCCGGCGGACATGGAGGATGGTGGCGCTCATATCCTCGCGGCGCGAGCGGCTGCCGCGGGCTCCGAGCAGCAGGATCGGCATCACGAGGTCGTTGCTCACCATGATGCTGACCGCGACCGAGGCCACGATCACCATGCCCGTCGAGGCCGAGAGCCCGCCGATGAAGGCGAGCAGCGCAATCACCCGCTGGCCCGCGGCCATGGGCAGCGCCAGGACGAACATGTCGCCGTCCACCGCGCCGCCGGGAAAGACGACGAGTCCGGCGATCGCGATCGGGATGACGAAGATGTTGATGGCCACGAGATAGAGCGGGAAGAGCCAGGTCGCGGTCTTCAGATCGGAATCGCTGGCATTCTCGACCACCATGACGTGGAATTGCCGCGGGAGACAGAGAACGGCCAGGAGGGCGAGCCCGGTCATCGTCAGCCAGGTCGCGCCGTCGACCCCGGAAAGAAAGAGCCTGCTCAGGTCCGGCGACTGCGCGACGCGCCGGGTCAGATCGGCGAAGCCGTCGAACATCCCCCAGGCGATGAAGGCGCCGACGATCAGGAACGCCAGCAGCTTCACCACCGATTCGAAGGCGATCGCCAGGATCATTCCCTCGTGATGCTCGGTGGCATCGATCTGCCGGGTGCCGAACAGGATGGCGAAGGCGGCCATGATGATCGAGATGACGAGCGCGGTGTCGCTCCAGACGGGCTGCGCTCCGAGCGCGCTCGGCGCGGTCGGGAAATGCGTGATCACGGCAAAGCCGGACGACAGCGCTTTGAGCTGCAGCGCGATGTAGGGAAGCGTGCCGATGACGGCGATGATGCTGACCACGGCGGCGATGCGCTGGCTCTTGCCGTAGCGCGCGGCGATGAAGTCGGCGATCGAGGTGATGTTGTGCGCCTTGGAGATGCGGATGACGCGGCGGAGCAGCGGCGCACCCAAGGCGAACATCAGGATGGGGCCGATATAGATCGGCAGGAAATTGTATCCGGTCTTCGCCGCCAGGCCGACGCTGCCGTAGAAGGTCCAGGAGGTGCAGTAGACGGCGAGCGACAGCGCATAGGCGACCGGACGCCTCGGGGCGGGATGACCGCGGCGGAGCGCGACGCGATCGCCGTAATAGGCGACCGCGAAGAGAAACCCGACATAGCCGAGCGAGAACGCCAGGACTGTCCAACTGTCGAGCATGGCTGAACCGTCAGACCTCCGCGGCTCCATAAGAGCATGCGGCGCGCGCCGCTGTCGAAGCGATTTCCCCGGGCGCCGGCCCGCCGGCGACTGCCGCGCTCCCGGGGCGCCCTAGACGAAAGTCTAATACCTGCGTCCCGCCACCCTATCTACCATCGTGTCGGGTATCCGCGGCAATAAAAGAACCCGCTGCGGGGCCGGAAAAAACGGGCGACAGGGCCGCATGCGCCCTCACCTCGCGGGTAACCGCGGGGGCGACATCGTCCTTAGATCATAGGGAGGAAATCATGAAGTCACGCCAGACGGCGTATCCGACGCGGCGCTCCGTTATCATGGCAGGATCAGGACTGCTCGCAGCCAGCGCGCTGCCGCGCTTCGCGCGCGCCGCCGAAAGCCATCCCGCGCTCGGCACCTATCCTGAAGGCTCCTCCGGCTCGTCGGTCTTCATCGGTATCACGGTGCCGCGGACCGGCACCTATGCGGCGCAGGGCGAGGACGAACTCAAGGGCTACATGCTCGCGGTCGAGCACATCAACAGCGGCGATCCGCTGATCAAGAAGATCTCGCCGAAGACCACGAAGGGCGTGCTCGGCAAGGAGGTCAAGTACGGCGTCGCCGATTCCGCGGCAAAGCCCAACATCGCGGTGCAGGAGCAGCAGCGCTTCATCAGCGAGAACAAGGCGGTGCTGATGACCGGATCGACCTCGAGCGCGGTCGCGGTGGCGCTCAATCATCTGGCGCAGCGCGAACGGGTGCTCTACGTCCCCGGCATCACCGGCTCCAACGACACGACGGGCAAGGACTGCGTCCGCTACAGTTTCCGCCAGGATTTCTACGGCCAGACCGCGGCGGCGGCGATCGGACCGGTGCTGCTCAAGGCGTTCGGAAAGAACCGCAAGGCCGCGTTCATGACGCCCGACTACACCTACGGCCACACCGTGACCAAGTCGGTGAACGACTACCTGACCCAGAACGGCGGCTGGACGATGGTGACGAACCAGGTCTCGCCGCTGGGCGCCCCGGACTTCAGCTCCTACCTCACCAACATCGCCAACTCCGGCGCCGAGGTGCTGATCAACGTCAACTGGGGCCATGACGCGGTGCTGTCGACGCAGCAGGCCAACCAGTTCGGCATTCTCTCCAAGATGAAGCTGGTGATCCCCTATCAGACGCCGTTCCTGGCCAAGGAGGTCGGCCCGGCGATCACCCAGGGCGTCTACGCCGCGACCGATTTCTGGTGGACGCTCGAGGACAAATATCCGCTGGCCAAGATGTTCGTCGAGGCGTTCCAGAAGAAATACGGCTACCGGCCGGAATGGGGCGCCGAGAACGCCTATATGCAGTTCGCACTCTGGGCGGAGGCGGTGGAGTATGCCGGCTCCTTCTATCCGCCCGACGTCATCAAGTCCTATGAGGCGGGCCGCAAGATCGACTCTCTCGTCGGCGAGGTCTACTGGCGTCCCGAGGACCACCAGCTGGTCCGGCCGGTCGTCATCGTCAAGGGGAAGGCGCCCGGCGCGATGAAGAACGACGAGGACTTCTGGGAGGTGACCGAGGTCGTCCCGGGCGGTCCGCTGATGCAGAAGCCGGACGCCTTCGGGTGCCACCTCGGAGACTACGCCTGATCGCCGCCTTCGCCGCTGTCTCGGCCGGAGCGATCGTGCGGAGGGGAGGGACTTGCGCGTCGCGGGAAGCCTCGGCTTCCTGCGGCGCCCCTTTCCATCGCCGTCCCGCGGGATGCGGAGCAGGTCCGCTCGCCCCATGATCACCTGGCCGAACTTCGTCGCGCAGCTCTTCAACGGCCTCGCGGCAGGAGCGCTGCTGGCGCTGATCAGCGCCGGGCTCACGATCATCTACGGCACGCTCGGCGTCCTCAACCTGGCGCATGGCGCGATGTTCATGCTCGGCGGCTATGCCGGCTACGTCGCCTTCCAGGCGACCGGCTCCTTCGCGGTCGCGATCCTCTGCGGGGCGCTGTTCCTCGTCGTCGTCGGCGGCCTGATCGAGCTGGTCATCATCCGTCATTTCTATTCCCGCCCGCCGGAGGATCAGCTCCTGGTCACCTTCGGCATCGGCATCGTCATGGTGGAGCTGGTGCGTCTCGCCTTCGGCAGCCTGTCGGTGACGATCCCGCCGCCCGCCTGGGCCATGGGGGTGACGACCCTCGGCTTCCTCATCTATCCCACCTATCGCCTCGTCGTGCTGGGGATCGCCGCGATCGCGCTGGCGCTGCTCTATATCGTGCTCTACCGCACGCGGATCGGCATGGTGGTGCGCGCGGGGATCGAGGATTCGGCGATGGTCGACATGCTCGGCATCAACGTCTACCGCGTCTTCATGGTGGTGTTCGGGATCGGCGCGATGGCCGCCGGATTCGCCGGGATCGTCAATGCCCCCGTGCTGTCGCTCACCCCCGACATGGGCGAATCCATTCTGGTGCAGACCTTCGTCGTCGTCGTGATCGGCGGGGTGGGCTCGTTTCCCGGCGCCATCCTCGGCGGCCTGGTCGCCGGCGAGATCCTGAGCCTCACCTCGATGATCGACCCGGCGTTCTCCGGCGTGATGCTGTTTGCCGTGATGACCCTGGTGCTGATGCTGCGGCCGCAGGGCCTGCTGGGCCTGCGGGGCCGCGAATGAGCGCGATCCGCTGATGCTCCGGCCGCTTCTCGCGATCGAGTCTCTGACCGCGCTCGGGCTGGTCGCGGCGCCCTTCGTGCTGCCCCACCTCGGATTCGATCCCGGCACCGTCAATCATGTCCTCGTCTGGGGTCTGTTCGGCATCGGCTTCGACATTTTGTTCGGCTATACCGGCCTGCTCTCCTTCGGACAGGCGGCCTTCTTCGGCACCGGGGGCTTCATCGCCGCCTACCTGCTCACCAACAATATCCTGTCGAGCGTCCTGCTGGCGCTCGTCATCGGCATGATCGGCGCGGCGATCGCGGGCGTGCTGGTCGGCATCATCGCGCTCAGGCGGACCGGCATCTACTTTGCCATGATCACCGTCGCGATCGCCGAGACCTTCTACTTCATCGAGTTCTCGCCGCTCGCCGCCTGGACCGGGGGCGAGAACGGGCTGCCGGGCGTGCCGGCGCCGCGCTTCGAGTTGGGTGGGGTCGTCTATCGGTTCAGCGACGGCTGGTGGATGTATGCCTTTCTCGCCGCCTGCTACTTCATCGGCATCGTGGTGGCGCTGCGCATCGTCCGCTCGCCGGTCGGCGCGGTGCTGCACGCGATCCGCGACAATCCCCTCCGCGCCCGCGCGGTCGGCCATCGGGTGGGCCTCTATAAACTGACCGCCTTCGTTATCGCCGCCGCCTATGCCGGCTTCGCCGGCGGCCTGCTCGGCGTGCTGCAGGGCTTCATGCCGCCCGATGCCTTCACCTTCGACACCTCGGGGCAGCTGGTGATGCAGACGGCGATCGGCGGCGTCGGCACCCTCTTCGGCCCGCTGCTGGGGGCGACGCTCTGGCTCTTCCTGCGCGACTTCCTGCAGCAGTCGCTCGGCCTCGGCAGCGCCTGGAAGCTGGTGCTCGGCCTCGTCTTCGTCCTGCTGGTCTGCTTTCTCCGCCGCGGCCTCATCGGCGGCGTCCAGCAGCAGATCGCCCGCTTTGCCGGACGGCTCTCGCCGCCTGCGCCGCCGCAGGCGGCCAGGAGTTCGCCGCTCTCCACCGTCGGCCCGTCGCGCCGCGGCGGCGAGACCCCGTTCTCCGGACCGGTGCTGGAGGCGCGCGGCCTCACCAAGTCGTTCGGCGGCCTGGTCGCCAACCGCGACATCCACCTTTCCGTCGCCGCGGGCGAGCTCCGCGGCATCATCGGCCCGAACGGTGCCGGCAAGAGCACTCTCTTCAAGATGTTGACCTGCGAGATGCCGCCGAGCTCGGGCAGCATCTTCTTTCACGGTCGCAATATCACCGGCATGGATGTGGCCGAGGTATGCCAGCTCGGCTTGACCAAGAGCTACCAGGTGAACCAGCTTTTCACCCATCTGACGCTGCGCCAGAACATCGTCATCGCCGCCCTGGCGGAGCGGCGGGGCGCCTTCGCGCTCGACCTGCTGCGCCGCATCGATCGCGTGCCCGGCCTCGAGATGCAGGTGGAGAGCACGCTGTCGCTGATCGGCCTGACGGAGCGCGCCGAGGTGCCGGTGGCGGAGCTCGCCTACGGCGAGAAGCGACGGCTGGAAATCGGGCTGGCGCTGGCCTCCTCGCCGTCGCTGCTCCTGCTCGACGAGCCGCTTGCCGGCATGAGTCCGGCGGAGCGGGCGGAGACCGTGCAGCTCCTGAAGAACATCCGCCGCGGCCGCACCCTGGTGGTGGTCGACCATGACATGGATGCGATGTTCGAGCTGGCCGAGCGGATCACCGTGCTCCATGAGGGCGGGCTCCTCGCCGAGGGCACGCCGCAGGAAATTCAGCGGAATCAGCTCGTGCAGGAAGCCTATCTGGGCGGGGTCGCCGCGGCATGAGCGCCCTCCTGGAGGTCGATCGGATCAACAGCTATTACGACGACAGCCACATCCTGTTCGACGTCTCCCTGCGCGTGGAGCGGAACGAGGTCGTGGCGCTGCTGGGACGGAACGGCGCCGGCAAGAGCACCACCCTCAAGAGCCTGATCGGTCTCGTTCGTCCGCGCTCCGGCCGCATCGTGCTCGACGGCACGCCGACGCAGCGGCTCCCGCCCCATGCGATCGCCGCCCTCGGCCTGCAGCTGGTGCCGGAGGAGCGCCGCATCTTCGGCAGCCTCAGCGTCGAGGAGAACCTCCTCCTCGCCGGCCTTACCGCGAAGGACCGATGGCCGCTGGACCGGATCTGGGAGATGTTCCCGCGGCTGCAGGAGCGCCGCCGCAGTCGCGGCACCGATCTTTCCGGGGGCGAGCAGCAGATGCTGGCGATCGCCCGGGCGCTGACGCGCCAGCCGAAGATCCTGCTGCTGGACGAGCCGTTCGAGGGCCTGGCGCCGATCATCGTGCGCGATCTCTTGGCGACCTGCCGCAGGCTTGCGGAGGCGGGTCAGACGATCGTCGTGGTGGAGCAGAATGTCACCGCCGCGATGAACCTGGCATCCCGGGTCTACATCATCAACAACGGGCACATCGTGGAGGAACTCTCGGCACAGGCGGCGCGCGGCCAGCCCGAGCTTCTCCATCGGCGCCTCGGCATATAGATCTCAGGCGATCGCCCGCGCCCTCTGCCAGGGTCGGGGTCGAGGTGCCGTTCCTACTCCGCCGCCCGCGGCACCGGCGCGTCCAGCTGCTCCAGCACCTTCGGCGGCGACATCGGCAGGCTGTAGAAGCGCTTGCCGACCGCGTCGTGGATCGCGTTCGCCACCGCCGACAACACCGGCACCAGCGGCACCTCGCCGACGCCCTTGACCCCTTGCGGATGCTTCGGGTTCGGCACCTCGACCAGCACGCAGTCGATCATCGGCAGGTCCGAGCAGACCGGCATGCGGTAGTCGAGGAAGCCGGCGTTATCGACCTTGCCGTCGCGGGTGTAGATGTATTCCTCGTTGAGGGCCCAGCCGATGCCCTGGGCGACGCCGCCCTGGAGCTGCCCCTCGACATAGCCGGGATGAATGGCGCGGCCGACGTCCTGCACGGCGGTGTAGCGGATGACGCGCGCGATGCCGAGCTCGACATCGACCTCGACGTCGCAGATGTGGGTCCCGAAGCCGCCCTCGGCGCCTTGCGTGTTGAGCTGGACGCTGGCGCCGATCGGGCCGCCCATCGCATTCGCCTTGCTGGCGAGCTCCGCGAGGGTCAGCGGCGCGAACTGGCCGGCATTCGGGCTTGCCGGATGGGCGGCGCCGTTCTCCCACTTCACCGCCTCGGGATCGATCTCCCAGATCTTCGCGGCGCGCTCGCGGAGCGTGCCGATGATCTTCTCGGTCGACTGCGTCACCACCATGGCGGAGGCGAACAGCACGCGGCTGCCGCCGGTCAAGTTGGAGAAGCCCACCGTCTGGGTGTCGCCGATGATGACGGAGACGCGGCGGTAGTCGATGCCGAGGAGCTCGGCGCAGATGTTGGCGATGGCGGCGCGCGAGCCGCCGATGTCGGGATGCCCGGTGGTGACGACGACGTTGCCGTCCTCGGTGATGTTGACCTGCGCCGAGGATTCGCCGCCGGCGTTGAACCAGAAGCCGCTGGCGACGCCGCGGCCCTGCAGCTTGCCGAGCGGCGCCTTGTAGTGGGGATGGCTCTTCGCCGCCTGCAGCGTCTCGACATAGCCGATGCGCGGGAAGGTCGGCCCGAAGGCCGCCTTCGTCCCCTCCTTGGCCGCGTTCTTGAGGCGCAGCTCCAGCGGGTCGATCTTCAGCGCCTCGGCAAGCTCGTCGAGCACGCATTCGACCGCATAGGCGCCGATCGGCGCGCCGGGCGCGCGGTAAGCCGCGACCTTGGAGCGGTTCGAGCAGACGTCATAGCCGGTCGAGAGCACGTGCGGGATGTCGTAGGGCGTGAAGCTGCAGCCGACCGCGCCGCGGATCGGCGAGCCCGGGAACGCGCCGGCCTGCAGGTAGAAGGTGCCTTGCGCCGCGACGAGGGTGCCGTCCTTCTTGGCGCCGATCTTGACCGTGCTTTTCGAGCCGGAGGTCGGGCCGGTGGCGCGCATCACCTCCTCGCGCGTCATCACCATCTTGACCGGCCGGCCGGACTTCTTCGCCAAGAGCGTCGCCACCGGCTCCAGATAGACGATGGTCTTGCCGCCGAAGCCGCCGCCGATCTCGGCGGGGATGGCGCGGATGTCGCTCTGCGGGATGCCGGAGAGATAGGCCGTCATCGCCCGCACCATGAACTGGCCCTGGCTCGAGCTCCAGATCGTGGCCTTGCCGTCGGCGGTGACCGAGACCAGACACGCGTGCGGCTCGATATAGCCCTGATGCACGGGCCTGGTGGTGAAGCTGCGCTCGACGATCACGTCCGCCTGCTTGAAGCCCTCGGCGATGTCGCCGATCTTTGCCTCCTGCTTGCCCATGATGTTGGAGGGCTTGCCGTCGAACTTGTTGAACTCGTGCAGGATCGGCGCGTCGGCCTTGATCGCGTCATCGATCTCGATCGACCACGGCAGCACCTCGTAGTCGATCTCGATCAGCGCGCAGGCCTGGGCGGCGATCGCTTCCGTGGTCGCGGCGACGGCGGCGACCGGGTGGCCGGGGAACAGCGCCTTCTCGCGCGCCATCACGTTGCGGCACATCCAGCGCATGTCCTGGATGCCAAGCATCACCGACTTGTCGACCGGGAAATCGACGACGTCGTCCCGGGTGACCACCGCCTTCACGCCGGGGAGCCGCTCGGCCTTGGACGTGTCGATCCGGCGGATGCGCGCATGGGGGTGCGGGCTCCTGAGAACCTTGCCCCAGATCATGCCGGGCATGGTGGTGTCGGCGGCGAAGGCCGCGCGACCGGTCACCTTGTCGACGCCATCGGGGCGGATGGTACGCTGGCCGATCCACTTGTTGCCGGTGATCATGTTCATCGACTGGTCTCCCGCATTTCAGCCGCGGCTTCCAGAACCGCGCGCACGATCTTGTCATAGCCGGTGCACCGGCAGAGGTTGCCGGCAAGCCAGAAACGGACTTCTTCCTCGCTCGGATCCGGGTTCCGCCTCAGCAGCGCGTCGGAGGCGACCAGCATGCCCGAGGTGCAGATGCCGCATTGGAGCGCGGCCTGCTCGAGGAATTTCTGCTGCAGCGGATGCAGCCTGCCGCCTTCCGCCATGCCCTCGATGGTCCTGATCTGGCGGCCCTCCGCCTCGGCGGCGAGCATCAGGCAGGAGCAGACCAGCCGCCCGTCGACGGTGATCGAGCAGGCGCCGCAGTCGCCGGTGGCGCAGCCCTCTTTCGAGCCGGTCAATCCCAGCTGGTTGCGCAGTGCATCGAGCAGGGTGTTCTCGGGCTCGCAGAGGAACTCCATCGGCTCGCCGTTGATCGTGGTGGTGACGTGCAGCTTCGGCATCGTGTCAGTTTCCCTGCGCGCGTTTGGCGGCGATCGCCGCGGTGCGCTTCAACAGCACGCCGGCGATCTTGGTGCGGTAGACGATGGTGCCGCGCTTGTCGTCGATCGGACGGCAGGCGGCGCGGCAGGCCTTGGCGGCGGCTTCGAGCGCCGCCTCGTCGAGCTTCGAGCCGATCAGCGCCTTTGCCGCGTCCTCCACCAGCAGCGCCGTCGGTGCCACCGCCCCCAGGCCGACGCGGGCGGCGGTGCAGACGCCGTTCTTCAGCGTCAGGCTGACGCCGCAACCGACCACGGCGATGTCCATCTCGGTGCGCGGGATCATGCGCAGATAGGCGTCAGACGACCCTGCGGGGCGCGGTGGCAGTTTGAAGCTGACCAGGATCTCGCCGGGCTTGAGGGTGGTGCGGCCGGGACCGGCGGGCACGTCTTCCACCTTGAGCTCGCGGCGGCCCCCCGGGCCCTGCACCGTTACGACGGCGCCCGCGGCGATCATCGCCGGCACGCTGTCGCCGGCGGGGGACGCGTTGCAGAGATTGCCGCCGGCGGAGGCGCGGCCCTGCACCTGCTTGGAGCCGATCAGGTTCACGGCCTCGAGCACGCCCGGCCAGACCTTTCCGAAATGCGGGTGTTCGGTGAGGAGGGCGCCCGACACCGCGGCGCCGACGGTGAAACCTCCGTCGGCGGTCTCCACGATATCAGTCATCTCGGCGATCTTCTTGATGTCGACGATCAATCCCGGCTTCACCATGCCGGAACGCATCTGCACCAGCAGGTCGGTGCCGCCGGCCAGGATGCGCCCCACATTCCCCGCCGCAGCGAATGCACCGATCGCTTCCTCTAGCGTCGTCGGCGCCAGGTACTGGATATCGCTCATGATTGCTTCTGGGTCTCCTTGGCTGGCTTCGGTCGACGCGGTGTCGGTGACCGCACCGGACCGAGATTACACGGCAAGCCGGGGTCCGACCAGCCGCCGGGGCGCGGCTCTGGGTCTCGGCTCGCTGCGGGAACGGCCGAAGGAGGCTCCGAGGACCGCGGTCGCCGCTCCCGCCTACGGAGCCGCGATCCTCATTGCGCGAGCAGCGCGGGGAGTCCGCTGAGATCCGGCGCGTCGACCAGGGGTAGCGGGGCGCCGGCGGGTACCGGGAGCCGCTGGCGATTAGACCAGTAGAGAGGCATGCCGACCTGCCCGGCGCCGGGAACGTCATGAGCCGATCCGGCGACGAAGAGAATTCTCTGCGGCTCGAGGCCGAGCGCCCTCGCCGCCGCGAGATAGGCGCGTGGATCGATCTTGTAGATGCCGGCCCGCTCCGCGCTCATGATCACCTCGAACGCCCCGCCGGTGGCCGCCGCCGCCATCTCCGCCAAGCGCTGGGAGCAGTTGGTGACGATCGCCAGCCGCCGTCCGCGAAGCTGGCGCAGGATCTCCGGCGCCTCCGGCCACGGACGAAGCTCGCCCCAGCGCGCCAGCAGCGCATCGGCGCGCTCCGGCGGAAGCCCGACCTCCGCCGTCGCCTGCCGCACGATCGCCTCGTAGGGCTGGTAGCTGCCGGTCGAGGTGACGATGCGCAGGGAGGCGGTGCGCCATCGCCGGCCGAGATCCTCGGCGCCGGCGACGGCGATCCACAGCGACCAGGAATCGATGAGGGCCGTCAGCAGGTCGAACGCAACGGCCTCAAACCTCGGCGTGCTCATGCCTTCGACGCCGGCGTCGCGCGCGCCTCAGGCGGCCGGCGGATAGTTCGACGGGAAGAGCGCGCGCCGCGTCTCGTCGTCGACGTCCTTCTTGAAGGCATGGCCCTTGCCGACGGCGCGCGCCCGCGCCACCGCCGGCCGCGCGTCGATCAGCTGGAACCAGCGCTTGAGGTTGGGGTAGGCGGCGAGCGGATCCGCGTCGCCGGGCAGCACGCGCGGCGCGCGATCGAGCCAGCCCCACGCCGACATGTCGGCGATCGTGTAGTCGCTGCCGACAATATACTGGCGTCCGGCCATGTGGTCCTCGAGGACGCGGTAATGCCGCTCCGCCTCGCGCCGGTACCGGTTGACCGCATAGGCCAGCTTCTCCGGAGCCGCGTGCTGGAAATGGACGGCCTGGCCGGAGAAGGGGCCGAGGCCCGAGGCGATGAAGAAGAGCCAGGAGAGGAGCTCCGGCCGATCCGCCGGCGTGCCGATGAAGCGGCCGGTCTTGTCGCCGAGATAGAGCAGGATCGCGCTCGAATCGAAGACCCGGGCCTCCTTGCCCCCCGGCCCCTCGGTGTCGACGATCGCCGGCACCTTGCCGTTCGGGTTGATGGCGCGGAAGGCGGGCTTGTGCTGCTCGCCCTTGCTGGTATCGACCGGCACCACCTCGTAGGGAAGCCCCGCCTCCTCCAGGAACAGCGCCACCTTGGCGGGGTTGGGGGTCGGATGGAAATAGAAGCGGATCATGGCGCTCTCCTGTTCAGGCTGGTTTCGGGAAACGTGCCGGCCGCGCCGCAAGGAGGACGCCGACGGCGATGATAACGAGGGCTCCGGCGCCGATCGGCGAGGGAACCTCTCCGAGCACCGGGATCGCCATCGCCGAGGCGACCGCCGGCAGCAGCGCAATGATCGCGGCGGCGGCCCGGGCGCCCAGCGCGGCGACCGCGCGGTTGAAGGCGACGAGGGCGACCACGCTCATCAGGACGCCCTGATAGATCGCCTGGAACAGCAGCTCGCTCGACGCGGCGCTGCCGAGCCGCGAGAGGCCGAGGCCCAGGTAGAAGGGAAAGAAGAGCAGCGCCGACCAGAAGCAGATCAGCGCCGCCGACTGGATCGGACTCAGGAGGCTGCGGCGGAAGCGCAGCGT
Source organism: Allostellaceae bacterium (assembly GCA_035507155.1). Lineage (GTDB taxonomy): Bacteria > Pseudomonadota > Alphaproteobacteria > ATCC43930 > CGMCC-115725 > DASZHJ01. Next base: position 23,045 of record DATJOK010000308.1, on the reverse strand, counting down.
GTAGGTCGCCCACATGGCCGCGGCGACCGCCAGCGCGGCAAGGCCGCCGAGGCTCGGCCAGCTGCCGGCGGAGGCGATGAGTCCGCCGAGGCCGAGAAGGATGGCGAGATATCCCAGGAGGCGCGCCGCTCCCGGCCGCTCGCCGAGCGCAAGCCAGCCGAGGAGCCCGGCGAAGACCGGCATCAGCGCCGGCGTGATCGCCGAGGCCTCCACCGCCGTGGTCAGCCGCAGGCCGAGCGCCACGAAGAGCACGAAGGGCGCGCCCCACAGCAGGGCGAAGAACAGACCCTCGAGCCAGGCCCGCGGCGGCAGGCGGCGCGTCGACCCCAACAGCACCGGGAGCAGCAGGAGGGCGCCGATGCCGAAGCGCAGCGCCATCACGTCCCAGAGGCGGAGCTCGCGCAGCATGCCGAACCGGGTCACCACGAACCAGCCGGAGAAGATGGTGAGCGACAGCCCGGCCCAGGCGAAGCCGGCGAGCAGCGTCCGCAGGCTCGACCCCGGCTCCACGCGGAGCCGGGCGGCGAGCGGAACAGCCGAGGCAGCCAGGACGCTCATGCCCCTTGCGCTGCTGTCGCCCGCAACGACCGCAGCGAGGCGATGATCTCTTCCGGCGCGAGCCGGTGGCGATAATCGATCTCGATGCAGGCGAGGGCGATGCGGCGCGTGCGGTCGACGACATAGACCGCGGGAAGCGGCAGCTCCCAGCTGTCGTCGCCGTTGATGCCCGTGAGCGCCTTGCCGTTCGAGCGCAGGGCCTCGCGCAGCTCCTCGGGGAGCGAGTAGACGAGGCCGAAGGCGCGGGCGACGGCATTGCCGACGTCGCTCAGGACATCGAAGTCGAGCTGGTTCTTCTCCGCGGTCGAGAGCGACCCGTCCGGCAGCTGCGGCGAGATGGCGATGAGCCGGCCGCCGAGCGTGGAGATCTCCGGCAGCGCCCGCTGATAGGCGCGGAGCTGGATGTTGCAGTAGGGGCACCAGCCGCCGCGGTAGAAGACGAGGATGGCGGGGCCGTGGCGAAGCGCGTCGGCCAGCGCAACCGGGCGACCATGGGCATCGGGCAGGGTGAAGTCCGGCGCCGCGTCGCCGACGGTGAGCGCCTCGTCGATCGGAAATTTCTGTTTCAGCTCCTCGACCTTGGCGTCATAGAGCGCCGCGCGTCCGGCCGGGGCCGTGCGCGCGAACTCGGCGCGGTAGTCGGCGAGCTCCTGTTTCAGTCCCATCGCCATGCCTCCCTTTGCTTTCCGGTTGGTTGTCGGTGGCTTCCCGCCGCCGGCTTGCATTCTAGATCGTTCGATCTAAAATGCGCCATAGCCGAAAGGCATTCCTCCTCTGCATGAACCTCAGGGAAAGGCGCGGATGGCGCGGCCACGGGAATTCGACGAGACGGCGGCGCTCGACGCCGCGGTCCAACGCTTCTGGAGCCATGGTTACGAGGCGACCTCGGTCCGCGACCTGGCGGAGCGCATGGGGATCACCGGCGCCAGCCTCTACAACACTTTCGGCGACAAGCGCTCGCTCTACCGGCGCTCGCTCGATCGCTATGTCGAGCGCAGCTTCGGCGATCGTGTCGGCCGGTTCGAGGGCGCGCTGCCCCCGCGCGAGGCTCTCCGCGCCTTCTTCGCGGAGATCATCGAGCGCTCGCTCGGCGACAAGGGGCGGAAAGGCTGCATGCTGGTCAATTCGGCCCTCGAGGTCGCGCCGCACGATGCGGAGTTCGAGCGGATCATCGCCGGCGTCCTGGTCGAGGTCGAGGCGTTCTTCCGCCGCTGCGTCGCCGCGGGCCAGCGCGACGGCACCATCGCCGCGGCACCGCCCGCCGATGATCTGGCGCGCCTCCTGCTCGGGACGCTGCTCGGGATCCGCGTCCTTGCGCGCGCCCGGCCCGAGCGCGCGCTGCTGGAGGGGCTGGTGCGGCCGGTTTTCGCGCTGCTCGACGGCCGACCGCAATGCCGGCCGAGAATCAGCAAGAAGGGGAGGGTGCCCACCCGGCGGCGAAATTGACTGCCGCCGGTCCGGCGGCTCATATGCCGACGAAGGTCGTGCCGATGCCTGACATGGAAACCAAAACACCTGCCGCCGAGACATCAGCGCCGCGCACGGGGCGCCGCCTGCATCCCTGGCCGCTCAGGATCATGCACTGGGTCAATGCGGTGGCCATGCTGGTGATGATCACGTCGGGATGGGGCATCTACGATGACGACGTGATCATCCGCGGCTTCCATTTCAGCCCGTTCTGGCGGCTCGGCGACTGGGCCGCCTGGAGCCTCAACTGGCACTTCGCCGGCATGTGGTTCCTCGTCATCAACGGGCTCGTCTACCTGGCCTACGGCGTCGCCAGCGGACGCTTCCGCGAGAAGCTGCTACCGATCCGTCCGGCCGAGGTGGTGGAGACGGTCGTCGAGACGCTGCACCTCAAGATCGCGCACGAGGACATCACGGTCTACAACCCGGTACAGAAGCTGCTCTACATCGTCGTCATCCTCGCCGGCATCTGCCAGGTGATCACCGGGCTCGCGATCTGGAAGCCGGTGCAGTTCTCCGGCCTGGTCTCGCTGCTCGGCGGGTTTCAGACCGCCCGCGTGCTGCATTTTGCCGGCATGGCGGTGATCGTCGGCTTCCTGTTCGTGCATGTGGTGCTGGCGCTGCTGGTGCCGAAGACCCTGTGGGCGATGCTCGCCGGCGGGCCCCGGCTGAAGCCGCGCAGCCGCGTCAAGGAGGGTCACCCGGCATGAAATCGCTGTTCCGTCCGGATGCTGTTCCGGAAGCCGCGATCCTCGATGACCACAAGCCGCTGATCCGCTCGCTCGAGCGGCGCCGCCTGATCCGCGGCGGACTTTCCTTGGGCGCGCTCGTCATGCTGACCGGCTGCGACGTCAAGCGTCCGGCGGCGGTCGAAGCCGCCTTGCTGGCGATATCCCGCTTCAATGACGGCGTGCAGGCGCTGCTGTTCGATCCGAACAAGCTGGCGCCGACCTACCCGGCCTCGATGATCCTGCGGCCGCCGAAGTTCAACGCCTATTACGACGTGACGGATGTAAAGCCGGTGAACGGGGCGACCTGGCGCCTCGAGGTGTCGGGACGGGTCGGCGACAAGCGGGCCTGGACGCTCCCCGATCTGCAGGCGCTGCCGCAGACGTCGATGGTCATCAAGCACATCTGCGTCGAGGGCTGGAGCTATATCGGCGGCTGGAGCGGCGTGCCGCTGCGCCTCTTCCTCGAGCGTGTCGGCGCCGATCTCCGCGCCAAATACGTCGCCTTCAAGACGGCGGACGACTACCCCAGCAGCATCGACATGGCGACGGCGCTCCATCCGCAGACCATGCTGGCGCTCAAATACGGCGGCGACACGCTCGCCGATCCCTTCGGGTTTCCGATGCGCCTGCGCACGGCGACCAAGCTCGGCTACAAGAACCCGAAATGGGTCACCGCCATCGAGGTGACCAACGACTATCCGGGCGGCTACTGGGAATCCCTGGGCTTCCCCTGGTTTGCGGGGATCTGAAGGCGATGGCGTCGCTCCCCCTCCCGTTGGTCTGTGGCCTGCTCGTCGTCGCCATCGCCGGTGCGGCGCACGCGCAGAGCGCGACACCGGGAGGCATGCCGCCGCCACCCGGCATGAGCCTCGCGGATTCGGCCGCCATGCGCTTTCCGCAGCCGGTTCGCGTCGGTGATCTCGTCGGCCGGGAGGTTCTGCGTCCGGTGGAGAGCCAACAGGTTCTCGGCCGGGTCCGTCGCGTCGTGCGCGATGCCGGCGGCCGGATCATGGTCGTCGTCGATTTCGGCGGGTTTCTCGGCTTCGGCAGCCGGCCGATCGCCGTCCCCGTCGATGCCATGGTGCTGCTCGGGCAGGACATGGAGATCGTCGCCTACACGCCGCAGCAGCTCCGCCAGTTTCCCACTTTCGCGCCCGCCGGCACCACCGAGGTTGCGGATAATACGATCATCAAAGTCGGTCTCGCGAAACCCTCGCATTAGCCGGAAGGAGGGGCGAGAGGACATCGCATGAAGCCTCGAACAAGCGGTCCGGCGTCTCGGCCTGAGGGTAGGGCGACAGCCATGCGCTCCGATTGCGCGATCGCCGTCATGGCGAAGCTTCCGCGCGCCGGCCATTCCAAGACGCGGCTCTGCCCGCCGCTGAGACCGGAGCAGGCGGCGCGGCTGAGCGCGGCCTTCCTGCGCGACACCACCGAGACCGTGCGTGCCGCGGCGACGTCGGCGTCGATCGCCGGCTATGCCGCCTATGCGCCGGCCGGCACCGAGGAGGCGCTGGCGCCCCACCTCGCGGAGGGCATGCGGCTGATCCTGGCGGACGGGTCCGCGCCCGCGCCGGCGGGCGTCGAGGGGTTTGGCCGGTGCCTCCTCGATGCGGTCCAGGCGATGTTCGAGCACGGCCATGCCGCCGCCTGCGTGCTGAGCTCCGATGTGCCGACGCTTCCGGCCCGCATCCTCGCGACCGCGGCCACGCTGCTCTTCGCCGGCAGCGAGCGGCGCGCGGTGATCGGGGCCTGCGAGGACGGCGGCTATTATCTCCTCGGCATGCGGCGACCCCATGCGGGCCTCTTCGCCGATGTCGCCTGGAGCACCGATGCGGTGGCGGCGCAGACGCGGTCGCGGGCGGCCGCGCTAGGTCTCGACCTCGTCGAACTGCCGCTCTGGTACGATATCGACGACGCCGCGTCGCTCGATCGGCTGCTGCAGGAGGTCTCCGCCGGCAGCGCGGCACCATGGACGCGGGAGGCGATCGCAGCGCTCGGCTTGCCGGAGTCCGTCCGTTCCTCCTGCGCCTCGTGAGGGAGAAGCCGGCTCCTCGCGCCGCCGCGTCCTCGCGTCGCTGGGTCTCCTTCTGCTCGCGGCCGCGACCGGAATGGCCGCGGTGCGCAATCGCAGGGTCGGAGAAACCCCGGTCGAACGGAAATGCCGATTGATCACGGAATCGATGAGCGGAGATTATCGGCCCGCTGTATCGCCGACGATACGGCGCGCTCATCGAATCCATAGCAGCTTTGCATTTCCACGCTTGCACCACGCATGACAGAGTGTCGGCACAGGAGGCGCGGCCACGCGCATACGAAGAACGAAGGAGGCGATTGTGACCGCCAAGAACCCAGGCTCGACCGGGAAGACCGCATCTGCCGCTCTCGATGAATTGATCAGCGCCCAGCGCAAGAGTCTTGATACGGTGCATGACGCAGTCCGGGAAATGCTCGAGGGCGCGCACGCCGCCGCGAGCCGCCACTGGGATCTCGTCGCCAGCACGCAGCGCCGCTTCGCCGGTCTGCTGCGCGAGAACGGCTCGCCGGTCGCGCTCGATAACGTGCCGGACATGGGGTTCGATGCGCTGAAGGTTGCCGCCGATGCCGGGCTGGCGCAGGCGGAGGTGATGGCGAAGGCGCAGCTCGACGCGCTGATCCTTTACGGCCGCTGTCTCAGTCAGAGCCTCGCCGATCTCCGACGCCTGACCGCGGGCGAGTCCGCCGCGGCGGCGGACGACTAGAGCAGGAATTCCCGGTCGCCGGTCCCCCGCCGGCGACATGAGGGCCGCGGCTGGCACGATCCCCCCGCCGGCCGCGGCCCGCCCCATTTCGCCCTGGCGACCACGCTTCTGGGGTTCTCCATCCATGCAGATGAACCAGATCCGCTATTTCCTCGCCGTCTGCGAGACGCTGAACTTCACCCGCGCCGCCGAGAAGTGCAACGTGTCGCAGCCGGCGCTGACGCGCGGCATCCAGGCGCTGGAGGCGGAGTTCGGCGGCTTCCTGTTCCAGCGCGAGCGCGGCTTCACCCACCTCACCGATCTCGGCCGGCTCATGCGCCCGCACCTGGAGCAGATCTACAGCCAGTCCCAGGTGGCGAAATCCACCGCCCGCAGCTTCCTGCGCCTGGAAGACGCGCCGCTGAAGCTCGGCGTCATGTGCACCATCGGGCCGCTGCGCTTCATGAGCTTCCTCAATCATTTTCATGCGGAACATCCCGGCATCGAGCTCACCATCGTCGAGGGGACGCCGCCCCGGCTCAGCGAATACCTGATGCGGGGCTCCCTCGATGTCGCCGTGATGGCGCAGCCGCGGCCGTTCGACAGCGCCTTCCAGGCGCGCCCGCTCTACCGCGAGCCCTTCGTGGTGGCGTTTCCGCGCGGCCATCAGTTCGAGGCCAGCAACGAGGTGCGCATCAAGGACATCAAGGGCGAATCCTATCTCTCGCGCATCAACTGCGAATACCAGGACTATTTCGACTATCTCTGCCGGCAGTACGAGGTCGACGTGATGGAGGCGCATCGCAGCGAGCGCGAGGACTGGGTGCAGGCGCTGGTGATGGCCGGGCTCGGCGTCTGCTTCATGCCGGAATTCTCCGCCTGTCTGCCGGGCCTGATGACCCGGAAGCTGACCGAGCCGGTGGTGGAGCGCGTCGTGAGCCTGGTCTCCATCGAGGGCCGGCCGCTGTCGGCGCCGGTCGAGGCCCTGGTGAGCTCGGTCGAGAGCTTCCCCTGGCCCTGAGGCGCCATAGGGTCGGCGCATCGAAACCATAGGAACTCGGCATTATCCCGCTGGCGCCGCCTGCGGCACTCTCGCGTCATCGATAGCCGCGATCGCAGGAGAGGAGGGCGCATCATGCTGATGACCAGGACCGAGACCAGCCCGAAGCGCGCCCTCGACGGGCGCACCGCCATCGTCACGGGATCGACCAGCGGCATCGGGCTCGGCATCGCCCGCGCGCTCGCCGCCGAAGGCGCCCGGATCGTGCTCAACGGCTTCGGCGACGCGGCGGAGATCGCGCAGCTGCGCGACACGCTCGCCGCCGAGCACAACGTCGATGTGCTCTTCGACGGCGCCGACATGAGCAAGCCGGAAGCGATCGAGCGCATGGTGGCGGGCGCGACCGAGACCTTCGGCGCCGTCGACATTCTCGTCAACAACGCCGGCATCCAGCACGTGGCGCCCCTCGAGCAGTTCCCGCCGGCGAAATGGGACGCCATCCTCGCCATCGACCTGAGCGCCGCTTTCCATACGACGCGCGCGGTCTTCGCCGGCATGAAGGCGCGGCGTTGGGGCCGCATCGTCAACCTTGCCTCGGCGCACGGTCTCGTGGCATCGCCCTTCAAAGCGGCTTACGTGGCGGCGAAGCACGGCATCATCGGCCTCACCAAGGTGACGGCGCTGGAGGGCGCCGAGGCCGGCGTTACCTGCAACGCGATCTGCCCCGGCTATGTCTGGACGCCGCTGGTGGAGAAGCAGATCGGCGACCAGGCCGCCGCGCACGGCATCACCCGCGAGGCGGTGATCCGCGACGTGTTGCTGGCGCAGCAGCCGAACAAGCGCTTCGCCACCGTCGAGGAGATGGGCGCGCTTACCGCGTTCCTGTGCAGCGAGGCCGCCGCCTCGATCACGGGAACGTCACTGCCGGTCGACGGCGGCTGGACCGCACATTGAGCACTCCACCGAGGAGGATCGCCATGGACGGCGCGCAGGGTAAGGCTTCCACCGGACGGGCGTCGCGCAAGAAGATGGCCGTCGAGCAGAAGACCCTCAATCTCGCCCTGCAGGGCGGCGGCGCCCATGGCGCCTTCACCTGGGGCGTGCTCGACCGCCTCGCCGAGGACGAGCGCATTGTCGTCGACGGCATCAGCGCCACCAGCGCCGGCGCGATGAACGCGGTGGTCTTCACCTATGGCTGGTCGCAGGGCGGGCGTGAGGGCGCGCGTCAGGCGCTCGCCGATTTCTGGCGCCGCATCGGCCACGCGGCGATGCTGGGGCCGCTGCAGCCGAGCTGGCTCGACCGGGTCACCCACAACCACTCGCTGGAATTCTCGCCGGCCTTCCTGGCGCTCGATCTCATCTCGCGCCTGTTCTCGCCCTACCAGTTCAATCCCCTCAACCAGAACCCGCTGCGCGACGTGCTGGAGGCGAGCGTCGATTTCGAGGCGCTGCGCCGCGCGGATTGCCCGATCAAGCTCTTCCTCTCCGCCACCAACGTGCGGAGCGGCAAGGTCAAGGTGTTCGAGCGCCAGGAGATCTGTCCCGACCGCACGCTCGCGTCCGCCTGCCTCCCTTTCCTGTTCCAGGCGGTGGAGATCGACGGCGAGCATTACTGGGACGGTGGCTACATGGGCAATCCCGCGCTCTTCCCGCTGATCTACAACTGCGAGAGCCGCGACATCGTCGTCGTCCACATCAACCCGCTCCACCGCGAGAAGCTGCCGCGGACGGCGACCGAGATCATGAATCGCATCAACGAGATCAGCTTCAATTCCTCGCTGATGCGCGAGATGCGGGCGATCAGCTTCGTCACCCGCCTCATCGAGGAAGGCCGGGTGAACGGCGACGGGCTGCGCCACCTCCTCATCCACAGCATTTCGGCCGAGGAGGAGATGGGCAGGCTCGGCGTTGCCAGCAAGCTCAACGGCGACTGGGAGTTCCTGACCCATCTCCACGACATCGGCCGTGAGCACGCGGATCGGTGGCTCACGGAGAATTTCGACCGGTTGGGCGTCGAATCGACGGTCGATATCCGCCAGCAGTATCTCTGAGGGAATGCGGCAGGAGCATCCTGCGGCCTTCGAGACGCGCGCTATCGCGCGTTCCTCGGGATGAGGTAAATAGAGGATGGCAGTAATAACGGACCTCATCCTGAGGAGGCCGCGCGAGCGGTCGTCTCGAAGGACGCAAGGCAGCCGATCCGGTATTCCCATGGCCACTTCTCGATCCTCGCGCAAGCTCGGCCTGCGCGTCGCCCTCACCGGGTTGGTGCTGACCACGGTCGCGCTCACCGCGCTGCTGATCCACCTCTCCTGGTCCTATACGGCGCGGCAGAACGTCAGCGAGGTGGTCGCAGAGCTCAACCGGCAGATCGTCGATTCCGTCCACCACGAGCTCCGCGGCGTGCTCAACGACGCCTGGTCGATGCAGGAAGCAGTGCGCTCGATCTTCTTCCAGGGCACCATCAAGACCTCGGACGAGGCGAAGCGCGAATTCGTGTTCCTGTCCTTGCTGCGCTCGCAGCCGAGCCTGTCCTGGATTTCCCTCGGCTTTCCCGACGGCAACTTCTTCGGCGCCCAGAAGGTGAGCGACACCGAGATCGACATGGTCGAGGTGAAGTGGGATCCGGCGACGAAGACCGCCAAGCGCCGGATCGACTACTACACGCCCGCCGAGGGGGACATCATCTTCGACAATCGCGAAATCGCGCCCAGCGATTACGACGCGACGCGGCAGATCTGGTATCGCCGGGCGGTGGAGGAGAACGGGCCGGGCTGGAGCCACGCCTCCCATTATCCCGACAGCGACCGCCAGGCGATCAGCACCTCGACGCCGCTGGTGGCCGACACCAAGTTCGTCGCCGTCATCAACGTGGTGATCGAGCTCGGCCGGCTCTCGGAATTTCTTCAGGGACTGCAGGTCGGCAAGACCGGCACCGTCGTGGTGCTCGACCACAACGGCAACGTGATCGCCTCCGCCGACCCGGCGGCCATGCAGCAGCAGCAGCAGGGTCGCATGCCGAGCCTGCCCGAGCTCGGCGATCGCAACCGGCTGCTGCAGGCGATGAGCGACGAGCTCGCCCGCGGCAATATCGACCTCGCCACGATCTCCGACACCCGCCAGACGCGGTTCACCTCGAGGTCCGGCGAGGACTATTTCATCACCTATGCGCCGCTCCACTTCGACAACTGGGTGGTGGCGACGGTCATTCCGGCGAGCGACTTCCTCGCCAACATCGAGCGCAACGCCCGCATCCTGCTGATGGCGCTCGCCGTGCTGACCGTGCTGCTGGCGCTGCTGGCGCTGCTCTCCGCCAACCGGGTGATCGCGGCGCCGCTCTTGCGCATCGTGGGCCAGCTCCGGCACATCGAGAGCTTCGAGCTCGACGGCATCACCCGGATCGCCTCGCCGCTCCGCGAGCTCGACGACCTCTCGGCGGCGCTGCTGCAGATGAGCCGCGGCCTCGCCTCGTTCCAGAAATACATGCCGACCGCGCTGGTCCGCACCCTGGTCTCGCGCGGCGTCGAGGCGAGGCCGGGCGGCCACGAGGAGGTGCTGACGGTGCTGTTCACCGACATCGCCGGCTTTACCGGACTCTCCGAGCGGCTCGGCGACGACGTGGTGGCCGTGCTGACGGAATATCTGGAGCTCACGTCGGCGGCGATCCTGGCGCGGAACGGCACCATCGACAAGTTCATCGGCGACGCGGTGATGGCGTTCTGGGGCGCGCCGGTGCCGGATCCCCGCCACGCCGCCGAGGCCTGCGCGGCGGCGCTCGACTGCCAGCGCCGGCTCGCCGCACAGCGCGCGGCAGCGGCGAAGGCGGGCGGCGCGCCGCTCCGCATCCGCATCGGCATCAACACCGGCCGCATGCTGGTGGGCAATATCGGCTCCAGCGAGCGGCTGAGCTACACGGTGATCGGCGATCCCGTCAACGTCGCGAGCCGGCTCGAGGCGGTCAACAAGCGCTACGGCACCGAGATCCTGATCGGCGAGGACACGCGGAACGCCGCCGGCGACGCGATCCTGGTGCGCCGCCTCGATCGCGTCGCGGTCTACGGCCGCATGCAGGGGCTCGACGTCTACGAGCTTCTCGCCATGGCGGCGGAGCTTCCTTCGGGCCAGCCCGGCTGGGTCCGGTCATACGAGGCCGGGCTCGATGCCTACGCCGCGCGGCGCTGGCAGGAAGCGATCGGCCACTTCGAGGCGGCGGTCGCGGCGCGCGGCGGCGATCGCCCCTCGGAGATCCTCATCGAGCGCTGCCGCGCCTGTCTTGCCGCGCCGCCCGGCGAGGACTGGACGCCGGTCGCCGTTCTCGACGGCAAATAGCTTCACTTTCCCGTGCGCGGCGTGGCCTCCCACGGGTCCGTTGCCGCGCTTTGCGCCGGCTTGCCGGACGATACGTCGGGCGCATCGGAACAATAAGGAATCGGCATTTCATCGGGCTTTCGCGCGCCCCTAGAGTTGCGGCGTTCCGACCCATTCAAGAGGAGCCGCTTCGATGAAGACGTCCCTGCTGATTGCCTCCGCCGTCGCGGCGGCTGTTGCCCTGCCGACGCTTGCCAATGCGGGTCCGGCGCCGGCGCCCGCCTTCAAGGCGGAGAAGTGCTATGGCGTCGCCGCCAGCGGCCAGAACGACTGCCAGACCGCGACCCACTCCTGCGCCGGCGAGTCCAAGCGTGCCGCCGCCGGCGACAGCTGGATCTATGTCCCCACCGGCACCTGCATGAAGATCAGCGGCGGCAGCCTCGCCGCCAAGCAAGGCTGAAGCGACGGGCGCGCGCTTCCAGAAATCGCGCGCGTCCGACCCGCTCCTGGTCCGCTCCGCACCTTGCTCCCCATCCGAATCGATAAGGAGTGACGCCGTGTTCGCTCGCGCAACCGCTGCCGAGGTCGTCGTGACTCCGATCGAGAGGCTGCAGGCCATCACCGCCTGGCTTGGCCGGTTCCCGATGGCACTGCTGCAATTCGCCTTCCGTTTCGCCATCGCCGCGGTGTTCTGGCAGGCCGGCATGACCAAGATCGCGAGCTGGCAGACCACCCTCACCCTCTTCACCCAGGAATACCGGGTGCCGGTCCTGCCGCCGGAGCTCGCCGCCTATATGGCAACGACGATCGAGCTCACCTGCCCGGTGCTGCTGTTCTTCGGCGTGGCGACGCGGCTCGCGACGCTTCCCATGCTGGGCCAGGCGCTGGTGATTCAGCTCTTCGTCTACCCCGAGAGCTGGAACGAGCACCTCATCTGGGTGACCATCCTGGCCTTTATCCTCACCCGCGGTCCGGGCGCGCTCTCGCTGGATCACCTGATCGCGCGGTCTTTCAGCGCTCGCCGGGCGGCCTGAGATGAGCGTGGCGCGCGACCAGGATGCGGAGCCGAGCTGCCCGGTCTGCGCCTGGCCGGAGATGGAGACACAGGGTCCGCATCGCGTCGTGATCATCGGCGCCGGCTTCGCCGGGCTCGCCGCCGCCAAGGCGCTGGGTGGCGCGCCGCTGCATCTCACGGTGATCGACCGGCGGAACTATCACCTCTTCCAGCCGCTGCTCTACCAGGTGGCGACCGCCGGTCTCTCGCCGGCCGACATCGCGACGCCGATCCGCGCCATCCTCGCCCGCCAGCGCAATACCACCGTGCTGCTGGGGCGCGTCACCGGCATCGACGTGATGTCGCGCCGGGTGATCACCGACCGGCAGGTCATCCCCTATGACACGCTGATCATCGCCACCGGCGCCCGCCACGCCTATTTCGGTCATGACGAGTGGGAGAGCGTGGCGCCCGGCCTCAAGAAGATCGAAGACGCCACCGACATCCGCCGCCGCATTCTGCTGGCTTTCGAGCTGGCGGAGACCACGGAGGATCCCGCGGAGCGGCGCCGGCTCCTCAACTTCGTGGTCATCGGCGGCGGACCCACCGGCGTCGAGCTCGCGGGTGCCATCGCCGAGCTCGCGCGTCGCGCCCTGGCGGCGGATTTCCGCACCATCGATCCGCGCGACGCCCGCGTCCTGCTGGTGGAGGCGGGGCCGCGCCTGCTGGCGAGCTTTCCGGAGAGCCTGTCGGCGGCGGCGCGCCAGGCGCTGGAGCGGCTCGGTGTCGAGGTGCGGCTCGGCCAGGCGGTGACCGACTGTCATGCGGGCGGCGTGGTGATCGCCGGCGAGACGGTGGAAGCACGCACCATTCTCTGGGCCGCCGGGGTCGCCGCCTCGCCCGCCGCGCGCTGGCTCGACGCCGAGGCGGATCGCGCCGGCCGGGTGAAGGTGGGGGCGGATCTGACGCTCCCCAACCATCCCGAGATCTTCGTGCTGGGCGACACCGCGCTGGCGCTCGACGCCCTGGGCAAGCCGCTTCCCGGCATCGCGCCGGTGGCGAAGCAGCAAGGCCTCTATGCCGCTGCCGCCATCCGCGCCCGCCTCGCGGGCCGCGCGCCGCCGGCGTTCCGGTACCGTCATCTCGGCAATCTCGCCACCATCGGCCGCAAGGTCGCGGTGGCGGATTTCGGCTTCGTCCGCCTGCGCGGCCGGATCGCCTGGCTGCTCTGGGGCCTGGTGCACGTCTATTTCCTGATCGGCTTCCGCAATCGGATTGCCGTGCTGCTGGACTGGCTCTGGGCCTATGTCACCTTCCAGCGTGGGTCGCGCCTCATCACCGGGCCGATGTCATGAACGGGCGGCGTGGTATAGGTGAGCTGTTGGCGCTCGCTTTCCACCGCACTCGCTGAGCCGGACCCATGGAGCTCTTTCAGGTTCGCTATTTCCTGGCCCTGGCAAAGACGCTCAACTTCACGCGGGCGGCGGAGGCCTGCAACGTCTCGCAGCCGGCGCTGACGCGGGCAATCCAGCGGCTGGAGGAGGAGCTGGGCGGCGCGCTCCTTTATCGCGAGCGCAACCTCACCCAGCTCACCGAGCTCGGCAAGGTCATGCTGCCGCATCTGGAGACCGCCTTCCTGGCGGCGGAGGCGGCGACCGCCGAGGCCGCCGCCTTCAAGCGGCGCGATGTGGCGACGCTCCGGGTCGGGCTCGGCGTCACCATCTCCGCCGATGTGCTGACGCCGGTGCTGCGCGAGCTCGAGACCCGCATCAGCAAGTTCGAGCTCGCGCTGGCGGAAGGCGCCGCGGCGCAGCTCTTCGACGAGATCCTCGATGGCGGCCTCGACACCGGCGTGGTCGTCGAGCCCGAGAAGCTGCCGGAGCGGCTCAATCGCTGGCCGCTGTTCGAGGATCGCTACGTCGTGCTGTGCCCGGCCGGGCATCGCTTCGAGAGCCTCGCCGCGGTGCCGACCGGCGCGCTCGCCGAGGAATGCGTCGTGCTGCCGGTACGGCGCGGCTGCGATTTCGCCGAGGCATTCGAGCGGCTCTGCCTGAGCGCCGGCATCAAGCCGCGGACCCGCCAGGCCGGATCGAGCGAGGATCACGTGGCGAGCATGGTGCGCGCCGGGCTCGGCGTCACGATCTCCGCCGCGCATCGCCCGGCGGTCGCCGGCCTCGTCGCCCGGCCGCTCGCCGATCCCGACGCGCGGCGCCGGATCACCGTGGTTGCCGCCGCCGGGCGCCAGCACGGCCATGGACTGGCGCTGTTCCTCAAGCTGATGCGCGCGCGCGACTGGAGCGCCTTGGCTTCGCCCGCATCCAGTCCTCCTTCAACCGCATGATCCCGGAACCGCACCATGTCGCTCAATGACGAGTTGGCAAAGATCCGCGCCCAGGCCGTGATGGAGGAGCGGATCCGTCTTGCCTACGAGGCGATCATCGGCAGGCTGAGCCGCTCGGAGGCGGCGAGCCGGGCACTCAAGGTCGGCGACGCCATGCCGAGCTTCATGCTGCCCAACGCCGAGGGCCATCTCGTGGTCTCCGACGATCTGTTGAAGCGCGGCGCGCTGGTGGTGAATTTCTTCCGCGGCAACTGGTGTCCCTATTGCCGGCGCACGCTGGAAGCGCTGGAGACGGCGCTGCCGCGCATCGCCGCCGCCGGCGGGCAGCTCGTCGCTCTCACGCCGGATACCGGCGAGCATCTCGCCGCCACCAAGCGCCGCCAGGGCCTCACCTGCGAGGTGCTGTCGGACGTGGACGGCGCGGTCGGGCTGCAGTTCGGCGTGCTGTTCCGCACGCCGGAGCCCTATCGCGCCCTGCTGGCCGGCGCCGGCATCGATCTCGCCGCGCGGCACGGCAACGAAGGCTGGTTCATCCCGATGCCGGCGACCTACGTGATCGACCGGCTCGGCGTCATCCGCTACGCCTTCGTCAACGCCGACTTCACCCGCCGCGCCGAGCCCGACGAGATCGTCAGGGTCCTGGAGGAGCTCAAGAAGGCCGGCAACGGGGATTAGCTTCGGCCGCGCCCGCCATTTCCGTCGACGGCATCGCGAGCGCCAGCGTCCCGCTCGCCGGCGCTCAATGGATGTCCGACGGTCTGATCCGTACCGCGAGGCCGAACACGTTGGCGCGTCCCTTCGAGCTCGCCACGTGTATTCCCACGAGCCGAAGGCCGCCCTCCGCGCGGATGAACAGCGGGGATCCCGAATCGCCGAAGGTGGCATCGCAGTCGTGTTTCAGGATCCGGCCGTCGGCGAAGGAGGCGACGAGGTGGCAGCCGTCATCCATCATCAGGGCATGCGCGTGATCCTGGCTGTAGCCGGCGTGAACCAGCATCGTGCCGACCGGCAGCGGCTCGATATCGATGGCACGGATCACGCCGACCGCGCCGGCGATGTCGTGATCGAGCGTGAGGAGGGCCCAGTCGTGCTCGAGACGCGCGAGGGAAAGGGGTGCTGTCGGCTGATAGCCGCTTGCGAGCCGGATTCCCGTCACCGCCGCATCGGCCAGATACCGGCCGTGATCGTAGCCGGCGACGAAATGCAGCGCCTGGGCCGGGAGCCACGCATTGGTCCGGCGATTCCAGAGACAATGGGCCGCGGTCAGCACCAGCTGCGCGCCGACGACGGTTCCCGTGCAATAGCCGCCGACGCGCCGATTGACGCGTCCGACTGCGGGCCACGGCGGCGTGGTGGACGGCACCAGCACGCGATGGTCGACGGCGCCGATGCCGTCGAGCTTCGGCGTCTCCCCGCCGGCGGGGGCGCTCGCGACCGCGCCTGCAAGCACCGCCAGCAGCAGGCCCCAAGCCGGCGCGAACAGAGGTCCGCTAGGGCGGAGGAAGCGCATCGATCACCGTCGCCGCCCCGCCGCATCCGTGTAGCGGCTCGCCCGGCACCGTGCCGAGGCCGGCGCCCGTCATTGCCGGGGCGGGGCGTACTGGATGATCGGGATGCCGCGGTCGCGCGCCGCCGGGGTGGTCCAGAAGGCGTCGTTCTCGAACCTGGCGAAGAGCTCCGGCGGGAGAATGGTGCTCCGCTCGATGAACGTCACTTTCCGCCGCACGGTGTGCAGGCCGGGCGAGCCGATCGGCAGATCGAATTCGTCGGCGCTGTATTCGACATTGTCGAAATCGTGCTCGAACCAGGGCTCGCCGATGAACTCGTAGATCTGCTGCATCGTGTGCTTCGGCTGGCGCGTCAGCGCCTCGTAGTCGACCAGGATGAGCCGGTCGGCGTGCTCGCCGAAGAACGCCTCGCGCAGCGCGTCCAACGCGAAGCCGACCATGCCGTCATTGACCGCCAGCCGATTGACGCGGGTATAGACGGTGCCGCCGGCATCGAAGCCGAAGATCCCCGACAGCTCGAAGGCGTTGCGACGGATCAGGAGCTCGATGCTGTCCATGATCCAGGAGACGCTGCGCACGCAGCAGATCATCTTGGCGCGCGGGAAATGCCGCACCAGCGCCGGCAGCTTGGTGCACCAGATCCGGTTGGTATCGAACACCACCCGCTCGGCGCCGATCGCATGGTAATAGGCGGTGAAGATTCCCTGCAGCAGCTCCCGCTTCTGGTTCTCGTCGATGAAGACGGAAGCCTCGTTCTTGCGGCTGATCGCCCCCAGCATCGACAGATAAAGCGTTCCGACCGGGCTCGTCATCATGGCGTGAAAGCGCGGATTCTGCCGCAGTACGCTGGAGAGCAGCGTGGATCCGGATCGCGGCAGGCCGGAAATGAAATGAATGCCGTTCTTCATGTCAGAACATCCGATTGTCGGTTCCAGTGTTGGCGCCGCAGTGCCGTCGCGAGGCGGGACGCGGCTGAGGCGCCGCGGATGCGCGCGCGATCTCTCGCGGCACCGCGATCGCTGGTGCCGCGCCTGCTGTCGATGGAGCGGGAGTCACCCGGCATGCGGCAACCGGATCAGAAGCTTCATCAGCTCCGCCTGCCTCGATGTCTCGGTCTTGGCGAAGATGCCGCGCAGCTGATACCTGACCGTCGCCTGGCTCAGCTTGTGCTCCGAAGCGATCTCGGCGATCGACTTCCCGTCGAGAAGCCCCACGGCCACGCGGTGCTCGGATCTCGAGAGTCCGAACAGCTGCTGCAGAAGCGGCAACGACACCTGGGGCGTCAATTCCGGATCCCAGATCAGGATGCTGGCGAGGCAGCATTGCTCGCGCGGCAGCGGTTCCCACGGCTGCATGGGCGAGACGAGCAGGTGGTAGGGGCGGCGCTTCGATGGCCGCGATACCCGCAGCCCCGTCTCCCGGCGATGCGCTTCCGCCGGCGCGCCGCTGGCGGCCAGCTTGATCAGCTCCTGCAGCTTCGTGAACTCGCTCACCGTCTGGGCGGCGAGCATCGGACCGGCGGCGACCAGACCGTCCTTCGCGGCGAGCAGCGCTCTGGCGGCATCGTTCATGGCGACGATATGCGAATCCCTGTCGGCAAGAATCGCGGCAACGCGCAGGCGGTCGAGCCAGAGCGTCGTGGCGCGCCGCTCGGTCTCGAGCTTGACGATCTGCCGGCGAAGGCGTGCCGCTCGCAGCACATGCGGCACCAGCCGCCGGACGATGATGGTTTCCTCCTCGCTGTAGGGTCCGATGCTCAGGGGGCGGTAGCAGACCAGGGCCGTTACGTAGGCCTTGTCCCGCTGGACGGTGACGCCGATCTCATTCTCGGGATCTTTCAGCAGCAGCAGATCGTCGCGGTTCTCGGGCGCTCCGCCGTTGGCGACGAAGGACTGCCGCGATTCCGTTGCCGTGCTCGCGGCAAGGCGCAGGATCGCTTCCCGCAGCGCCGGATCCTCCGCCGGAGCCTCGCTGCCCGCCGGCATTTCCGCAGCGTTCCACTCGACGACGGATTCCAGCTGTCCCGCGCCGCTCTGGACGTCCTGGGCAGCGATGGTGATGCGGCGCGCGCCGGTGATGCGCCCCACCGAATGGAGCGCCAGCATCCAATGCTCCGGGTTCGAAGCCGCGAGATAGAGTTGCCCAATGACGTCGAATAGCTCGAGCTCGTCCATGCGTCGCTCCGCTGATCGGAGTATGCCCCCTCACGCCACCGGACCAGTCCTCGCATGCTGCACAATCCGGGCCACGGAAACCGGCCCGAGCGGCCAAAATGCGTCGCCGTTGTCATGGCGAAATCACCGCGTCACCAGCCTCAACCAAACAGACGATGAAGCAAATCCCCCGCAGGTATCAGACGGTGATGAAAATCATGATGCCAACGGGTGAGGATACGCCAATGACTTGTGGTTGCCGGGTTGTCTGATCTCGTCTGCCCAGAGTTTAACTGGGCGATTGATTGAAACGGCGCCGGACGCGGCGCGGATCGTCAGGCCGGAGATCCGTCCCATCGTCGCTCGCCGGAGATCAGGGAACCACTTCCCGGCAACCGTCGGATGCATTCTCGTTTCTGTGTTTCTTGTCTCGTTTTCATATGGTTACGAGAAGATTGGAGCCGTCGGCGCGGTACTCGAGCGGGCGTGCCCGGCGGCCGATCGCGCGGCGGTTGTCGATTTTCCTCACAACCGCCGGTAATATTGATGTCGCTGAAATCATGCGGCGTTTCGGCGCGGTTAGTTCATATAGATGAACTGCTTCATGTAATCCCCCGCGACATTCGAGGCCTGCAGGAGTGGTCGCAGCGCCGTCGCTTGCCGTCGACCGGATGATCAAGCGCGGGTCCGGCAGCACGCTCGATCGGCGACGGCTCGCTGCCAAATTCCACCTGAGACGGAACGGCTATCGCCTTGTGATTCGGGGCTGCGACGCCGTTCTGGCGGAGTCGACGCGCAGGCCTCGCTCGCGGCGTCTCGCTCTTCCGAATTCAGGACTGGCAGCCGGCGTCGCCTATCGACGCGTGAGTTACGCGCTTGCATCACCATCGCAATGCGGGACGGCACGAGTCTTGCTGATGGACCCTCTTGCCGGTTGCCGCAAACCAATTGACGCGCAGAACGTGCGCTGGGGGTGCCAATGGATGTCAGCATCACCGGGACGCTGGGAACAGCGGGAACAAACGGAGTCAATCCTGGCGATCCAGGCACCATCGGCGGGCCTGGCGGCGATGCGACGGCGAGTAATCCAGGCAATGGCGTCGACACGACGAATACCGCGGAGGCGATCGGCGGTAGCGGCGGTGCCGGCGGCAGCGGTGCCGCGAACGGGGCTGGCACCGGCGGCAATGCCGGCGCCGGCGGCAAGGGCGGCAACGCGTCCGCCACCACGAGCACCACGGTCAATTCGAGCTCCACCGACACGGCCACGGCGACCGCGACCGGCGGCAATGGCGGCAATGCCGGCACACCCGGCAATAACGGAGGCGCGACCACCGGCCAGGGCGCTGCCGGCGGCGACGGCGGCACGGCGACAGCGAACGCAACCGCGACCAACACCCTGGGCGCGGCGACTGCCACTGCAACGGCGAACGCTGGCAACGGTGGTAGCGCAACCGGCCCGAACGGTGTCGGCGGCGCCGGCGGCGTTGCCAGCAATTCCACCGCGACGGCGAACGGAACCACCTCGGCAACCGCCACGGTCAATCAGAACAGCGGCAACGGCGGCGCCGGGGTCAACAATGCGAGCGGCGGCACCGGCGCCGACAGTTCGCTCACCAATGCGGTCAGCGGCTCGACCTCGGCCGGCGGCACGCTGACCCTGAACCAGACCGCCACGGGCGGTGACGGCGGCGCGAGCACCGGCGGCACCGCGGGCGCGGCAGGCAACGCGACCTCCAACCTCACTTTCAACGACGTCACGGCGAATTCCGGCCATGCGAGCACGTTGAGTGGCGCCGTCACCGCGACGGGTGGCGCCGGCGGCGTCAGCGAGACGGGGTCGAGCAGCGGTGGCAACGGCGGCACCGCCACCGCGAGCCTCGCGCTGACCGGCGCCCATGTCGTCACGTCGCGTCTGCACGCGACGGGCGGCAATGGCGGCCGCGCCTATGGCACCAGCGCCAACGGCGGCAACGGCGGCAGCGCGAGCGGCGCCGTCTCCGCCGTCAGCACGACGACCGGCACCGACAGCATCACCGCCTACGGCTATGTGCAGGGCGGCACCGGCGGCGCCAACAATTCCGGCAGCGGCAGCGGCGGCGCCGGCGGCGCGGTGAGCCAGTCGGCGGCAACGGCGACGGCAGCCACCGCCACCGGCGGATCGGCGGCTGCCTATGCACGCGGTATCGGCGGCACCGGCGGGGTGGGCCGCGGCGTCGGACAGGCTGGTGGCGCCGGCGGCGTCGCCAGCAATGTCACGGCGAGCGCCACCGGCTTCAGCGCCAGCGCCAAGGCGATCGAAACCAGTGGCGCCGGCGGCAACGGCTATGCCGGCGCCAGCGGCGGTGCTGGCGGCGCCAGTACTCTCACCAACGCGGTCACCGCCGTCTCGAACGGCGGCACGATAACGCTCACGCAGACCGCCACTGGCGGCGCCGGCGGCTACAGCGGTGGCGGCACGGCCGGCGCGGCGGGCGCCGCGACGTCGAACCTGATCTTCAACGATACGCCCAACACCGCGCACGCAACGAGCGTGACGGGCACCACCACCGCGACGGCGGGAAACGGCGGCGGCGGTGGCGGCGCCACGAACGGCGCCACGGGCGGCGCGGCCGCCACCTCGGACACGCTCACCGGCACGCGGGTGGTGAGCGCGACGGCAAGGGCGACCGGCGGCACCGGCGGCAATAATACGGCGACGGGCGGCGGCGCCGGCGGCGCCGGCGGTACGGCCGTCGCGACCAGCGCGGCGACCAGCACCACGACCGGCTCGGATGCTGTCACCGCCTACAGCAAAGCGGCCGCCGGCAACGGTGGTGTCAGCGGCGCTGCGGCCGGCGGCGCCGGCGGGGCGGCGCTCGGCTCGAGCGCCACCGCGACGGAGACCAGCGCCACCGGCGGCACCGCCTATGCGCACACCGTCGTCACTGGCGGCGCTGGCGGTCGCGCCAGCGGAGCCGGGAATACCGGCGGGACGGCCGGCGCGGTCGGCGCTTCCACCGCTACGGCGAGTGGCTTCAACGCGAAGGTCAATCTCAGCCAGACCGGCGGCGCCGGTGGCGCCGGCTACAGCTCGGCGAACGCGACGGCCGGCGCTTCCAGCACGCTGACCAACGCGGTCAGCGGCACCACGAAGGGCGGCTATCTGCGCCTGACCCAGACGGCGAGCGGTGGTGTAGGCGGCTACAGCAACGGCGGCCTTGCGGGCCAGGGTGGTGCGGCGACCTCCGCGCTGACCGTGGCGGATGCCAGCAATGCCAACGCGGCGAACGTCTATGTCAATGCGAACGGCGCCAACGGCGGCAATGGGGCAGGCTCCAGCACGGGCGGTGCCGGCGGCAGCGGCACCGCCACGCTCAGTCTGAGTGGCTCGCACGGGGTTTACGCGCGCGCGATTGCCAATGGCGGGAATGGCGGGAGCAATTCGGCTGCCGGCAGCGGTGGCGCCGGCGGCGCGGCGACCTCGTCCTCGTCCGCGAGCACCAGCTCGGCGACGGAAACCGCGACCGCGATCGCCAGAGCCTACGGTGGTAATGGTGGCCGCGGCACCACGGCCGGCCAGTCGGGTGGTGCCGGCGGCATCGCCAGCGGGACCACGGCGACGGCCACGGGATTCAACGCCAGCGCGACCGTCACCCAGGGCGGCGGTGACGGCGGCCGTGGCTATGGCGGCGCGAACGGCGTGGCCGGCGCCGACAGCACGCTGACCAATGCGGTGAGCGGCAATGCCAAGGGCGGCTCGCTCACCCTCAATCAGAACTCGAGCGGCGGCGCCGGCGGCTACAGCAGTGGCGGCACGGCGGGCCACGGCGGCGGCGCGACCTCCAATCTGACCTTCAACGACACGTCGAACACGACCACGGCGGCTACCCTCAACAGCACGGTGACGGCGACGGGCGGCACGGGCGGCGCGGGTACCGGTGCCGGTGCGACCGTGGCCGGCGCCGGCGGCACAGCGGCCGCGTCGGCCACGCTGACGGGCGCGCATACCATCAGCTCGACGGTCCACTCCTATGCCGGCACCGGCGGCAACGGCACCACCAAGAGCGGCGGCGCCGGCGGCGCGGCAACGGGCGCCATCAGCACGACCACGACCTCCACCAGCCAGTTGGCGACCGCGACGATGTTGGTGCGCGGCGGCAATGGCGGCAACGCCACGGGTGCCGGCAACACGGCGGGCGCCGGCGGCGTCGCCACGGCGACCAGCGCCACGGCATCGGGCTTCTCCGCCACCGTCAGCGTGACGCAGACCGGCGGCGGTGGCGGCAGCGGAAGCACCGGGGCCGGCGGCGGCGCCGGGGCGAGCAGCACGATGACCAACGTCGCCAGTGGCACCGCCAATGGCGGCACGCTGACGATGACCCAGACAGCGACCGGTGGCGCCGCCGGCTATAGCAACGGTGGCGCGGCCGGTGCGGCCGGAGCGGCGACGTCGGCGCTCACCTTCACCGATTCGGGCACCGCGACGAGCGTGGTTGGCACCGCGACGGCAAATGGCGGTGCCGGCGGCCGCACTCAGGGCGCGACCAACACCGCCAGCGGCACCGCTGGCGGCGCGACCAACGCCACCATCAACCTGAGCGGCGCGCACGCGGTCAATGCCCACAGCCGCTCGGTTGCCGGCAATGGCGGCCGCGCCTACGGCACGGGCACCGGCGGCGCTGGCGGCAACGCCACCGGCGGCTCGATCGCGACAAGCTCGACGGCGGGAACCGAGAACATCAACGCCTACGCCTATCTGGGTGGCGGCAACGGCGGCGCAAACTACAACAACGGCAGTGGCGGCGCCGGTGGCACCGCGATCGGCGGCAGCGCATCGGCATCGGCGCCGAGCGCGACGGGCGGCCGCGCCTATGCTTACGTGTCCGCAGTGGGCGGCAATGGCGGCACCGCTGCAGGTACCGGCAACAGCGGCGGCGCCGGCGGCGCAGTCAGCGGCTCGACCGCCACCGCCAGCGGCAAGAATGCCGTTGTCAGAGTGGTTCAGACCGGCGGCAGTGGCGGTACCGGCGGCACCAACGCGTCCGGTGGCGCCGGCGCCAACAGCGTGCTGAGCAACGCCGTCAGTGGCACCACCACGGGTGGCTATCTGCGTCTGAGACAGGACGCGACCGGCGGCGCCGGCGGCACCAGCACGGGCGGGACCGGCGGGACTGCCGGCACCGCCAGCTCGACGCTGACGCGCAGCGACACGACGTCGAGCAGCTTCACCGGCGTCAGCAATGCGACGGGCGGCGCCGGCGGCGGCGGCACCATCGGCACTGG
>DATJOK010000307.1:0-3673 GCA_035507155.1 Allostellaceae bacterium | reverse complement strand
TAATCCGCCGCCGAGGAGCGGCCGTGGATCTGGCGCTTGGAGAGACAGTCGCGGATCCGCTCCACCGCCTCCTGGAGCTGCGCCATGCTGGCGGCGTAGGAGACGCGGATATAGCCCTCGCCGAAGCGGCCGAAGCTGGTGCCGGAGAGGAGGGCGACGCCGGCCTCCTGCAGCAGCACATCCTGCAGGCTGCGGGCGTCGAGGCCGGTGCCGGCGACGTTCGGGAAGGCGTAGAAGGCGCCGCCGGGATTGACGCAGCGGAAGCCCGGGATCTCGTTCAGCGCCTTGATGATGAACTGCCGCCGCTCGGCGAAGGCTTTCACCATCTGCCGCGCCGGCTCCTGCGGCCCCTCGAGCGCGGCGATGCCGGCGAACTGCGCTGCCGCGTTGACGCAGGAATGGCAGTTGATGGCGAGCCGCTCGGCGTGCGGGAGGAGCGCCTTCGGCCAGACGCCGAAGCCCATGCGCCAGCCGGTCATCGCATAGGTCTTGCTCCAGCCGTCGAGCAGGATGAGGCGGTCGCGGAGCTCGGGATAGGTGAGCAGGCTCACATGCTCGCCGCCGTCATAGACCATCTCGCCGTAGATCTCGTCGCTCATGACGGCGACATGGGGATGGCGCTCGAGGCCCTTCACCAGCTTGTCGAACTCGGCGCGCGGCACCACGCCGCCGGTCGGATTGGCGGGGCTGTTGACGATGAGAAGGCGGGTCTTGGGCGTGATCTTCGCCAGCACCTCCTCGGCGCTGAAGGAGAAGCCCTTTGCCTCGTGGAGCTCGATCGGCACCGGCGTCGCACCCGAGAAGCGGATCACGCTCTCGTAGATCGGGAAGCCGGGATTGGGATAGAGGATCTCCGCCCCCGGCTCGCCGAACATCATGATGGCGAAGAACATCGTGACCTTGCCGCCGGGCACCACCAGGATCTCAGCCGGCGACACCTCGACGCCGTGGCGGCGCTTCAAGGCGGCGGCTACCGCCTCGCGCAGCGGCAGGATGCCGTTTGCCGGCGTATACCCGTGATGGCCGTCGGCGAGCGCCTTGCGGCCGGCCTCGACGATATGGGGCGGGGTCGGGAAGTCCGGCTGGCCGATGCCGAGATTGATGATCGAGCGGCCTTCCGCCTCGAGCGCCTTGGCGCGCGCCAGCACCTCGAAGGCGGTCTCGGTCCCCAGCTGGGACATGCGATGAGCGAGGGTAAGCATCGGAAATCCCCTTGAAAGAGGCTTCCTTTATGGCCGATGCGCCGGCCCGCCGCCAGCCTTCTCGCGCCGGCGGCTCCGGGGCGTCAGTCGCCGAGCGCCGGCGGCTGCGGCTCGCGCCGGTCCTCGCCGGAGAAGGCAGGCTCCTCGCTCCAGATCATCAGGTCCGCCGCCCGCCAGAACCCGATCAGCGCCGCCGCCACCAGGCCGAGGCCGGCGAGCATCCCCACCGTGGTCTGGAAGGCGAAGAGACGCGTCGCCGCGGCCAGCGAGACGGCGGCGAAGGCAATCCATCGGTTGCCGCTGGTGCGGTTGGGACGGCTCATGGGGAGGCTCCGTGACGTGACGCCGAGACTGTAGCGGGGAGGGATGTAGCGAAACTTAACGCGCGCGCATAGAAACGCCTGATTTTGGCGGATTTTAGGCAGCGCCGCCGGCTCGATGCGCGGCGCGCGCGAGAAGCCGCAAAGCCGGCCGTTCTAGAACGGGAGTCCGACGGAGATCCGGCCGCGGCCGCCGTGGTCGCTGGCGCTGCCGCGGACCGACTCGGTGGTGTCGCAGCCCTGCACCAGGAGGACCGCGAGGAGGGAGGCGAGAAGGAGCAGAGGCCGCATCGGGCTCTCCTCGGTTGCCGGGGGGCTGCGCCGGCATTCTGGCACCGGGCGCCGGCCATTTGCTAGCCGGCGCTAGGCGAGGCCACACCAACGGAGCAACCAATCTGCCTGGAAGTGTAAGGGTATGTAAGTAATCGCCATGGATAAATCCACCCTGGCGCCTATGGGGCGGAGAAGCCGCGCCGGGGACGTCGGGGGAGAGCACATGAATTTCGAGACCCTTGGAGAGGCGACGAATTACGCCGAGCACGCGCTGGCGTCGCTGCGCGGCCTGTCGACGGCGCCGACCCCGCAGCATTTCGCGATCTGGTACGAGTACCACCGCGGCCAGAACCGCGAGCTCAACCGGGTGATCGACATCCTCCTCGCCAACCGCAGCGAGCTCAGCGAAGCGGTGATGGACGAGATCTACGAGCGCTTCTTCGCCACCACCCTCGAGCACAAGGCGGTCAGGGAGACCTCCCGCCGGGTGCAGGAGACCCTGAAGGCGGTGGTGGGCCACATCAACGAGGCCCAGGGCGGCGCCGGCCGGTTCAACGAGACCCTCTCGGACATCAGCGGCAAGCTGCAGAAGAGAAGCAGCCCCTTCGAGGAGCTGGTGGAGCGGCTCACCGCCGAGATGGCGGAGATGACCCGCCATGCGGAGCTCCTCGACCTCCGCCTCACCCAGTCCTCGGTCACCATCGAGCAGCTGCGTGGCCATCTCGAGACCGTCCGCAAGGACGCCATGACCGACGGCCTCACCGGCATCGCCAACCGCAAGATGTTCGACCTCAGCCTCAGGGAATGCGCGACCCAGGCCCTCGACGAGGGGACGCCGCTCTCGCTGCTGATGCTCGACATCGACCACTTCAAGGCCTTCAACGACAACTGGGGCCACGACACCGGCGACGACGTGCTGCGTCTGGTGGCGCGCATGCTGATCCGCAACACCAAGGGCCAGGACCTGGCCGCCCGCTTCGGCGGCGAGGAGTTCGCGATCCTGCTGCCGCATACTGGCCTCGATGACGCCACCACCGTCGCCGAGGGCATCCGGCGCGCCTTCGTCGGCCGCCGCATCGTCAAGAAGGACACCGGCGCCTCGGTCGGCGCCATCGCGGTCTCGATCGGCGTCGCGCAGTACCAGCCCGGCGAGGCGCTCGGCGAGTTCGTCCGCCGCGCCGACGGCGCGCTCTACCGCGCCAAGCACGCCGGCCGCGACCGCGTCTGGGCCGCCCACACCATCGCCGTCGACCAGCACAGCGCCTGAGCCGCCCGCGGCGGGAGGCCGCGGGTCGTCAGCTCACGCTAACTCGTTGAAATTTGGGGCGAGCGACCGGATTCGAACCGGCGACATCCAGAATCACAATCTGGCATGTCTATATTTCCCTTGGTTGTTGGAAGATACCGGACGTTACCAAAAGCTTGCAAAATCGGCATCTACGGCGTAGTGAAGTCTGCGTGTCGATACCCTGAATTACCCCGATTTACCCCACCGTGGTTGTTAGGTGGTTGTTGCGGGGCTGGAGAGGGGACGCGCGGATATGCTGAAGCATCTCACCAAAACCAGCGTGGAGGCCATCGAGCCGGGCGACCGTGACGTCTACGCCTGGGACGACAAAGTCGGTGGTTTCGGGGTCAAGATCACACCGAAGGGGGCGAGGGTCTACCTCCTCAAATACCGCGCGCGCGGTGCTCAGCGGTGGCTGGTGATCGGCCGGCATGGCGAGGGCGAGATGACGGCCGAGAAGGCTAGGCAGCAGGCCCTGCGGCTGCGCGGTGTGGTTGCCGACGGGAAGGACCCCGCGGCGGCCCGCGACGCCGACCGCGGCTCGCCGACGATGGTCGAATTCGGCGAGCGCTACATGGCCGAGTATGCCC
>DATJOK010000306.1:0-25330 GCA_035507155.1 Allostellaceae bacterium | reverse complement strand
GCCAATCCGAGACTCGGCAAGCGCTACCGCGCCATCCTGTCCCAGCAGCCCGCCGTCTCCTTCGAGAGCTTGTGCTTCATGATGCGCTGGCTGGGGGTGCGCTCGAACTCGTCGATGACGGCGATGTAGCGCGGGTTCTGGTAGGGCGCCAGGCGCTCGGCGAGGAAGGCGGAGAGCGCCACGGGATCCACCCTCTCGCCGGGCTTCGGCTTCACGAAGAGCTTGATGTCCTGCTCGCCCACCTCGGCGGCGACGCCGATCATGGCGCAATCCTCGACGGCAGGATGCGTCACCGCCACCCGCTCCACCTCCCAGGCGGAGACGTTCTCGCCCTTGCAGCGAACGCTGTCGGTCATGCGGCCGAGGAAGAAGAGATTGCCGTCGTCGTCGAAGACCCCGAGATCGCCGGTGCAGAGCGCGCCGTTGCGGAGCGCCTTCGCCGTCGCCTCGGGATTGCGGAAATAACCGGGGAAGATCGCGTTCTTCTTGAGCGCGCGCACCACGATCTCGCCGCGCTCGCCCGCCGGCACTGGGCGGTCGCTCTCGTCGCGGAGCTCCACCGTCAGCCACGGCACCGGCTTGCCGACCGAGCCGACGACGCCGTTGTCGTTATAGGTGGTGATGCTCGAGGCCTCGGTCATGCCGTAGCATTCGCGGATCTGGACGCCGAAGCGCTCCTCGAAGGGCCGCCACACGTCCCTGGGACAGCCGCCGCCCCAGGCGATGCGCGCGCCATGCGTCCGGTCGAGCGGACCCGGCGGCTGCTTTAGCAGGATCTGCAGCAAGCCGCCGAGGAAATGGATATGGCTCGCGCCATACTCCTTCGTCTGACTCCAGAACCGGCTGGCGCTGAAGCGGTCGATCATCGCGAGCTCGATGCCGAGGGTGAGCGGCAGCACGATGAGCTGCATGCCGCCGATGTGGTAGAGCGGCTCCCACATCACGAAGACATTGCCCGGCCGCGCCTCGGAGACCAGCACCACCGCGGCGCCGGCGAAGCGCAGCATGGCGTGCGACAGCATCACGCCCTTGGGGTTGCCGGTCGTGCCCGAGGTGTAACAGATGGCGAAGCAGTCGGTGGGCGCGGGAAACGGCTCATCGAAGGAAGCCTTGCCCGCCAGCAGCGCAGCCAGCCCGTCGCCGGCGCCGCCATTCGCGATGATCGGCGCCGCCGTCTCCGCGCCGCAGTCGCGGACGGTGGGGACGAGATCGGCATCGGCGAGGATGAGGCTCGGATCGCAATGCTCGAGGATGTATTTGAGGCCGGGACCGCGCTGCTGCACGTTGACGGGAACCCAGATCACGCCCGCTTCGGCGAGACCGAAGACCACCGCCAGGGTCGCCGGGCTGTTCCGCATCATCACGGCGACGCGCTCGCCCTTGGCGATCCCGCGGCTCCGAAGCGCGCTTGCGAAACCGTCGGCCTGACGGCCGAGCTCCGCGAAGGTGAGGGGATCGCCGTTGTAGCGGGCGAAGATCCGCTCCGGCGCCTCGCGCCGCTTCGCGGCGAAGAGATGCAGGAAGCCTTCCTCGCCGAGCGGCCGCTCGCTCGCCATCGGAGTCTTGCCGCGGCTCAGTGGTTGCGCTTCGCCGCCGCGCGCTTGGCGAAGAACTCCTCCATCTTCTGCGCCGGCTCGCCGGTGCCGAAGGCCTCGCGCTGGATGCGGATGCCGCCCTCCAGGCAATCCATGAATCCGGCCTGGGTCACCTCGCGGAAGCGTTTCTTGGTGAGGCGCATGGCGATCGGCGGCTTCGCCGCCAGCTCCTCGGCGAGCTTGAGCGCCTCCGCCATCACCTGCTCCTTCGGCACCAGCTTGTTGATGAGGCCCAGGGAGAAGCTCTCCTCAGCCTCCATCATGCGGCCGGTGAGGGTCAGGTCGATGGTGCGCGCGAGGCCGATCATCTCGCGCATGATCCAGGGGCCGGTGGAGCTGGCGATGCCGGAGTTGATCTCCGGCTGGCCCATGCGGACGCCCGGGTGCGCGATGCGGAAATCGCAGAGCAGCGCCACCTGGAAGGCGGAGCCGGCGGCGACGCCGTTGAGGGCCGCGACCAGCGGCTTCGACAGCGAGCGGATGAGGTCGTAGAGATCCTCCCATTCGCGGATCCACTCCTCGGCGCGGTCGGGATCGAAGTCGATGGTCTCGCCCAGATCCTGGCCGGCGCTGAAGGCGAGCTCGCCGGAGCCGGTGAGGATGATCGCGCGCACGCTCTCGTCCGCCTCGAACTTGCGGATCTCCACCTTGAGCTCCTCGCGCATCGGACGATGCCAGGCGTTCAGCGTCTCCGGTCGATTGAGCGTGATGAGTCCGACCGAACCCTTCCGCTCGGTCAGGATGTAAGCTGGCATCGCAGTCACCTTCGCATTAACTTTGAAATTCACCCGCGGCTGCGGCTGTTGCAGCGCCGAGCGAGGGTGCCAGACAGCGCGGGGGTTCGCAACTGATGACGGCAGATATCCTGGTGCTGGGAACCGGGAGCTTCGCGGCGCGGATCGTGTTCGATCTTGCCGCCACGGCGACGAAGCCGGTCACCGTCGCGGTCGCCGGCCGCAACGCCGAGCGGCTCTCCTGGCTCCGGATCGCCGGCAATGCGCGCGCCGGCATCTTCGGCGCGCGGGCAAGATTCGAAAGTCGCGCGATCGATCTCCTGAACCAAGACGCGCTCGGCGCGCTCATCGACGAGACACGTCCCGCCGTTCTGGTGCAGGCGGCCTCCTCGCAACCGTCTTCGGTGATCGCGACCCAGGGCGACGCCTGGAGCAAGCTCGTCGCCGAGGGCGGATTGAGCGCCACCGCCGTCTTCCAGGCGCAGCTCACCATGCGGGTGGCGCAGACGATCCGCAATGCAAGGCTTCCGTGTCAACTGATCAACTGCTGCTTCCCCGACGTGGTGAACTCGCTGATCGCCGCCGCGGGCCTGTCGATCACCTGCGGCGTCGGCAACATCGCCATTCTTTCGAATGCGTTTGCCGGCGAGCTTGGATTGGCGACCGACGCGCTCAAGATGCTGGCGCACTACCAGTGCGTGACGCCGTTCCGCCGAGCGGCACAAGGTCGCAGCGGGCCGGTGGCGCGGGTCTGGATCGACGGAACGGAGGTCGCCGACGTCTTCCAGACCTTCGCCGGCGTCAAGATCACGCCGGAGCCGGCGATCGAGATTTCCGGCGCCAGCGGCGTGCCGATGATGCTGGCGATGGCAAGCGGCACCGATTGGAGCGGCCATGTTCCCGGCGCCCTGGGATTGCCCGGCGGCTATCCCGTCGCGTGGCGCGACGGCAAGCTCGATCTCGATCTCCCCGCCGCGATCACTCGCGCGGAAGCGATCGCCTGGAACGCGCAGTTCGAGGAGAGGAACGGCATGGTGGTCGATGGCGACGGCACCGTCCGCTACACCGGCGTGCTGCACGACCGCCTGCGCGACGCGAGCCCGGATCTCGCCCGGGGATTCCCCGTGCGCGATCTCGAGGCGGTCTATGGGGAGATGGCGAAGCTCCGCGCGCGGCTGCAGGCGCAGCGGGCGGGATAGCCAGGAGATCTGGACCAGCCTCCCTGCGTCCTTCGAGACGGCCGCTTCGCGGCCTCCTCAGGATGAGGGGATTTTCTTTCCGCCACTCTCGATGTGCCTCATCCTGAGGAGCGCGCAGAGCGCGCGTCTCGAAGGACACATGATGCATCTGCAAGGCTGCCCTAAGCCCCAGGCCGCGCCGGCAGCATCGAGGTGTCGAACTCCCGGCGGAACTGTGCCGCCTCCTCGGTCGCGCCCTTGAAGCGCGTGATCTCGAAGCCCGCGAGCGGCGTCGGGCTCTTGCCGTCGACGATGAGCTCGCTCAGCACCAATCCGACGCCGGGCGCCAGCTGGAAGCCGTGGCCGCAGAAGGCGAAGGCGTGGAAGAGGCCCGGCGTGGTGCCGCTCGGCCCGATCACCGGCAGCATATCCGGCAGATAGCCCTCGATCCCCGACCAGACGCGGATGATGTGGCAGGCGGCGAGCGCCGGCACCAGCTCGCCCAGGCCCTGCATGTGCGCGACGGTCTTGCGCGGCGCCACCGGCGCGCGATTGGCGACCGGATCGGAGGAGCCGCGGGGATATCCGGCCACCACCACGTTGCCGCGCGGCACCTGGCGGAAGATCGCCGAGCCATCCACCGACTGCACCGAGGGCTCGATGAAATAGGGGAGCGCCTCGGTGACGAACTGCGCGGGGCCGGCAGCGAAGATCGGCGCGCTCTCGCC
Source organism: Allostellaceae bacterium (assembly GCA_035507155.1). Lineage (GTDB taxonomy): Bacteria > Pseudomonadota > Alphaproteobacteria > ATCC43930 > CGMCC-115725 > DASZHJ01. The sequence continues at coordinate 21,095 of DATJOK010000306.1, read as the reverse complement.
GAAGCATTGGGCGATGTCGTTGGCCCAGGCGCCGGCGGCGTTGACCAGCACCTCGCTCTCGATCACGGCGCCGCTCTCGGTCGAGAGGCGGAAGCGGCCGTTGACGCGCTCGATCGCCGTCACCCTGGTGCCGTCCAAGATCTCCGCTCCGAGCGCCCTTGCCGCGCGCGCCACCGCCGTTGCGGTCACGCGCGGATTGGCGGCGGCGTCCCGCGCCGAGAAGGAGCCGGCAACCGCCTTCGCAAGCCACGGCCAGCGCCGGCGCAGCCCTGCCTGGTCCATGAGCTCGAGCGCGAGCCCGTGCGGCCGCGCCGACGCGGCGTATTCCTCGAGCGTCGCGGCCTCCTTCGCGTTGAAGGCGATGCGCAGGTGACCCGTCGGCGTGAACTCGCAGCTCTCGCCGGTCAGCTCCTCGAAGCGCTCCCAGTATTCGTGCGCGCGCAGCGACAGCGGCAGCTGGTGCAGCACGCGGCCCTGGATGCGGAGATTGCCGAAATTGACGCCGCTCGCCTGGGCGCCGATGACGCCCTTCTCGGCGAGCGTCACCGAGCGGCCGCGCTTGCGGAGAAAATACGCGGTCCAGCTGCCCATCAACCCGCCGCCGACGATCGCCACCTCGCTTCGGATCGTGCTCATGCCATCACTCCGCGAGCCGCGCCGACATCGGCAGCGGCTTCACCGGCGCCTGGCCGCGCAGCCGGCCGATCTCGCCATGCGGGCGGCCGAGCGCCGCGGCGGCGATCTCGCTCGCCGCCAATCCGCAGAAGCGGCCCTGGCAGCGGCCCATGCCGGTGCGGGTGAGCGCCTTGGCGCGGTTGATCTCCCGGCCGCCGAATTCCGCATGCGCGGTCTGGCGCAGCGTCCCCGCGGTGATGCCCTCGCAGCGGCAGACGGTGACCTCGTCGCCGATCTCGCCGACCCGCTCCGCCGGCCACGCGAAGGCGGCGGCGAGTCCCTGCTGGAAGCGGCGGTAGCGGCCGAGCTCGCGGCGGAGCCGCGCGATCTCGTCCGGCGGCACCGCGATGCCGCGATCGTCGAGCAGCGCCAGGCCGGCAAGCCGGCCGCTCAGCTCCGCCGCGTCGGCGCCGCCGATGGTGGCGCCGTCCCCGGCCACATAGACACCGTTGCCGCAGCGGCCGTCCGGGTCGCTCTTCGGCAGGAACTGGCGGAAGACCGGGTCGTAGGTGACCTCGACCCCTGCGAGATCGGCGAGCTGGGTCTCCGAGCGCAGGCCGAAGCCGAAGGCGACCGCGTCGCAGGGGACGCGCTGCTCGACGCCCGCCGCATCGCGATAGCGCACGCTCTGGACGGTGTCGCCGCCGGCGAACTCCAGCAGGCGCACGCCGTAGCGCACGGCAACGCCGTCGCGCCGCAGCTTCGCCAGATATTTGAGCCCGCGGATCAAGATGGGCACATGCGCCGCGAGCTTCGGCAGTGCCGCCAGCTTGCGCGCGAAGGGCGTGGTGTCGAGGACCGCGGCGATCTCCGCCCCCATCATCCGGTATTGGAGCGCCGCCAGATAGAGGAGCGGCGAGCTGCCGCAGAAGAGGACGCGCTTGCCGATGAGGCAGCCCTGATCCTTCAGCATCACCTGGGCGCCGCCGAGCGTGTAGACGCCGGAGAGCTGCCAGCCCTTCACCGGCATGATCCGGTCGACCGCGCCGGTCGCGAGAATGAGCGCGTCGTAGCGGCAGGCGCGGATGACGTCGCCCGAGAGCGTGAAGACCTCGCCCTCGCTGACGTTCCAGGCCAGCGTCTCCGGCCGGTAGTCGATCCGCTCGCGGAGCGCGGCGAAGCGCTCGTGCAGGCGCCGGTACTTGCCGCTCTCCGATCCCAGCAGCGGATCCATGTCGAGCGCGAGCTCCGGCGCCGGCCGGCGGTAGCCCTGGCCGCCGGCGCGCCGTCCCTCGTCGAGGAGAATCGGCTTCTGCCCGTGCTCTGCCAGCACCTCGGCGGCGGCGATGCCCGCTGGCCCGGCGCCCACAATAATAATGTCAGGCATCGCGCGGGAATCCCGGGAGTGCGCCGGTGAAGACCTGCATTCCCTCGGCAACTGACGTGGTGCACGAGCGCACGCGCCGCCCGCCCTCGAGCCAGACCCAGCAATCCTGGCAGGCACCCATCAGGCAGAAGCCGGCGCGGGCCGGGCCGGCGGTCTCGATCTTCTGCAGGCTGCCGCGGGCGCGGAGGCTCGCGATCAGGATGCTCTCGCCCACCTGCGCCGCGACGGCCGTGCCGTCGATGGTGAGGCGCACGACGGGCGCATCGAGGCGCGCGACACGGACCGGCGCCGCCATCAGCCGGTCCTCAGGGTGGCGCGCCGGCGCAGCATCTCCGCCATGATCACGAAACCGGTGACGAAGACCAGGATCACCGTGGAGACCGCGGCGAGGGTCGGGTTCACCTGCAGCAGCAGGTCGTTCCACATCTGCCGCGGCAGGGTCGCGGTGCCGCCGCCGGTGATGAAGAGCGCCACCGTCAGGTCGTCGAAGGAGGTGATGAAGGCGAAGAGGAAGCCCGCGATCATGCCGCCGCGGATCTGCGGCAGCGTGATGCGCCGGAGCGTCTGCCATTTCGTCGCCCCCAGGCTCCAGGCCGCGTGGTCGAGGCGCTCGTCATAGGTCTTGAGGATCGCCATCACGGTGATCACCACGTAGGGCACCGCGAGCACCGTGTGGCCGAGCACCAAGCCCAGCACCGTGCCGACCAGCCCGAGCCGCGCATAGAGGTAGAAGAGCGCCACCGCGAGAATGAGCCGCGGCAGCACCAGCGGCGCCATGATGAGCGCGATGATCGCCGTGCGGCCGGCGAGGCGCTGGCGCACCAGGACGAACGCCGCCGCGCTGCCGATCGCTGTCGAGACGCAGGCGGTGAGGGAGGCAACAATGAAGGACCGTATGGTGGCGGCGACCCAGCCCGGCGAGCCGAGATAGGTGTCGTACCAGCGAAGCGAGAAGCCCTGGGGCGGGAACTCGATGAAGCTGCCGCCGGTGAAGGAAACCGGGATCACGAAGAGCGAGGGGAGGCAGAGGAAGGCGATCAGCAGGACGCCCACGACCCAGAGCAGGATGCGGGCGGTGCCGCGCTGCGGCCGGTCGGCGGCGACGGGAAAGAGCCGGTCCCAGAAGGCGCCGGCGCGATCGCAGAGCCAGCCGAGGCCGGCAATGAGCCGCACGCCGACGGCGGCGCCGGCGCGCGCGATGAGGCCGCGCCCGCTGCGCCCCACCAGGTCCGCCGCCGCGGCGCCGCCCGACAGCGTCGACATGCCGAGGAGCCGGTCGTAGAGGAAGAAGACGATGCCGGCCGCCACCAGCAGCACCACCGAAAGCGCGCCGGCGAAACGCCAGTTCATCAGCTCCTGCACCACCGTGATGATGATCTGGGAGATCATCGTCTCGCGCCGGCCGCCGAGCAGCGCCGGGGTGATGAAGAATCCGAGCGCGGTGATGAAGACGAGGAGGCCCGCCGCGGCGAGGCCCGGCAGCGACAGGCGGAAATAGATGCGCCAGAAAGCCTGGCCGCCGCGCGCACCGAGGGTACGCGCCGCCTTCACTAGGTTGGTGTCGATGCTCTGCATCACCGACAGCATCGCCATGATGGCGAGCGGCATCATCGCGTGCACCATGCCGATCATCACGCCGGTGAAGTTGTAGATGAGCGCCAACGGCGCGTCGGTGATCCCCAGCGCCATCAGCAGCCGGTTGATGGCGCCATTGCGGCCGAGAAGGATCATCCAGGCGAAGGTGCGCACGAGGAAACTGGTCCAGAACGGCATCAGCACCAGCAGCGTCAGCGTGTCGCGCGTCCGCGTCGAGGAATTCGCCAGCAGGTAGGCCACCGGATAGCCCGCCAGCAGCGCGATGAGGGTCGTCCAGCCGGCGATCTTGAAGGTGATGAGCAGGGTCTCGAGGTAGACCGCGGTGGTGGCGATCCGCGCGTAGTTCGCGATCGAGAGCGCGCCCGTTGGATCGAAGGCGCTCAGGACCAGGATCTGCGCCACCGGATAGACGAAGAGGCCGAGGACCAGCAGCAGCAGCGGATAGAGCGGCCAGGCCCGGATGAGGGGCGACTGGCCCAGCGGCGGCCGGACGGCGGTGGCCTGGGCCAGGCTCATGACGCCGGCGTCTCGCGCAGCACCAGCGTGTGCTCCGCGTCCCAGCCCAGGCGGACGGCGTCGCCGATCCGCGGCGCCGCGCCGCCGCCGGGGCTCAGCTGCTTTGCCGAGAGGATGAAGCCGCCGGGAAGCGCCACGAAATAGCGGGTGACGCCGCCGGCGAAGACGGTCTCCTTGAGCGTGCCCGACGCCCAGTTGTCGGCGGATTCGCCCTGGCCGAGCAGCCGAAGCCGCTCGGGACGCAGCACTACTTTCACCGTCTCGCCGCGCGCTGCCCCGCCGGCGTGCGCGCGGATCTCGAGCCCGGCCGGCCCCGCCAGCCTGAGGCCGCCGCCGGCCTCGGTCACCGTCGCATCGAAAATGTTGGACTCGCCTAGGAATTGCGCGACGAAAACCGTGCGCGGGCGGAAATAGAGCTCCTGCGGCGTGCCGATCTGCTCGATGCGGCCGTTGTTCATCAGGCAGATGCGATCGGACATCGCCATCGCCTCCTCCTGATCGTGCGTCACGTAGAGGACAGTGATGCCGAGCCGCGCGTGCAGGTCCTTGATCTCGAGCTGCATCTGGTCGCGGAGCTGGCGATCGAGGGCGCCCAGCGGCTCGTCCATCAGGATGATCGAGGGCTGATAGACCATGCAGCGGGCGAGCGCGATCCGCTGCTGCTGGCCGCCGGAGAGCTCGCGGGGAAAGCGGCCGGCCACGTGCGGAAGCCGCACGATCTCCAGCACCCGCTTCACCTGGGACGAGATCTCCGCCGCCGGCACGCGGCGCATCTCCAGCGGAAAGGCGATGTTCTCCGCCACGGTGAGGTGCGGGAAGAGCGCGTAGTTCTGGAACACGATGCCGATGTCGCGCTTGTTGGGCGGCGCGTAGGTCGCAAGATTGCCGTCGATCCAGACCTCGCCGCCGCTCGGCGGCACCAGCCCCGCCACCATCATCAGCAGCGTGGTCTTGCCGGAGCCCGAGGGACCGAGGAGGGTCAGGAACTCGCCCTCGGCAAGATCGAGGGTGGCGCCGGCGAGCGCCGTCACCGCGCCATAGTGCTTGGTCGCGTCCCGGATCGAGAGCTTGGTCTTCGCCGCCACGCCGCCGTCATCCCACCCTAAGAAAGACGGCGCGGCCTCCCCCGGCCGCGCCGCCCATTGCCGTCGCGCTCGATCAGGCGAGGAGCCAGGCCTCGAAGCGCTCGATCGCCTTCTCCTTGTTCTTGCCCCACCACTCGGTGCTGGACTGCATCAGCAGCTTGAAGTTGTCGGGCGCGGTCGGCAGGTATTTCGCCCGCTCCTTCGGGATGTAGTCGTAGGCCTTGGGATTGGTGGGTCCGTAGGGCAGCGAGGAGACGAACTCCGCCTGGCGCTTGGCATTGGCGCAGAACTTGATGAACTTCTTGCCGAGCTCCGCCTGCGGCGCGCCTTTCGGGATCACCCAGCCTTCCAGCGAGTAGATACCCTGGTTCCAGGAGATCTCCACCGGCTTGCCGGCGTCGATCACCACCTGGGCGCGGGCGTTCCAGGTCGGCATCATGTCGACCTCGCCGCTCTGCAGCATCTCCGTCGTCTGCGCGCCGCCGGTCCACCAGACATCGACGTGCTTCTTGATCTGGTCGAGCTTCTTGAAGGCGTGGTCCATGTCGATGGGATAGATCTTGTCCATCGGCACGCCGTCGGCGAGCAGCGCCGCCTCCAGCATGTCGATCGGATGCTTGTGCATGGCGCGCCGGCCGGGGAACTTCTCGACGTTCCAGAAATCGGCCCAGCTCTGGGGACCGTTCTTGCCGTACTTGTCGGTGCGGAAAGCGATGATGGTGCAGTAGAGATCGCTGCCCATCCAGCCGGGCTTGTGCGCCTCCGGCATGATCTGGCCCATGTCCTCGCCGCTCCAGTCGAGCGGCTCCAGCAGATTCTGCGGCGCGAGCTCGTAGACATCGGCGTCGGTGGCGATCACCACGTCCCAGGTATAGGACTTGGTCTCGACGTTCGCCTTGATCTCGACGCTCGGGTAATGCTGGCGCGCGATGTGATTGATCGAGACGCCGGCCTCCTTCTCGAAGGGCTTGACGAAAGCGGCGTCGCAGGCCGGCGACCAGGCGCCACCGGGATCCGCGATCGTCATCGTCTGCGCGGCGAAGGCGCGGAACGGCAGCGAGGACGCAGCGAGCGCCGCGATGCCGACGGCGCCGCCCTTCAGCACGTCACGCCGATTAAGGGAATAGCGCGACGGGTCCTGCAAGAGTTTTGGGTCTATCATTGGAATACCTCCCCGATTTTGCCCCCGGCCCAGGCTTACGGCTCCGCGGCGCCAGCTCCAAGCGCGACGCGGGATGGTTCCGGATCCTGCCGCCGTGAATTATGATCCCTGCACTACCGATGATCCAGCGCTTAAGCGACGAGCACGCGCTCCTGCGTTCCCTGCGGCGCAGATTCTTGTAAGCTCGTCGCGGCGATGTCATCGATATCGAGGGGGGCTCCGCATGACCGCATCTTCGCTCAATCGCGACAATCGACAGGAGACGATCCAGTCGCGGATCGATCTCGCCGCAGCTTTCCGTTGCGCCGCGCGCCTCAACATGCATGAAGGCGTGTGCAATCATTTCTCGATGATGCTGTCGCGCGGGCGCTTCCTGATCAATCCCAAGGGCACGCATTTCGCGCGCATGACCGCGAGCAGCCTCATCGTCATCGACGAGCACGGCAAGACGCTGGAAGGCAACGGAAGGCCGCCGATGACGGGCTACTCGATCCACACGCGGATGCATCTCCAGCACCCTTCGGCGAAGGTCGTGCTGCATCTCCACGCGCCCTACTCGACCGCGATCACCGCGATCAAGGGCGGCAGGCTCGAGATGGTGCACCAGAACTCGGCGCGGTTTTATGGCCAGATCGCCTACGACGACCATTTCAACGCCATCGCCGTGGAGACCGGCGAGGGCGACCGCATGGCGGCGGCGATGGGCGGCAAGCGCATCCTCTTCCTCGCCAACCACGGCGTCATCGTGGTCGGCAACAGCGTGGCCCAGGCCTTCGACGACTTCTACTACCTGGAGCGCGCGGCCCAGGTGCAGATCCTGGCGATGCAGACCGGCCGGCCGCTCAACGTGATGTCCGACGAGCTCGCCCGCCTCACCCACGAGCAGTTCGGCCTCGTCAGCATCAACGCGGACCTGCACTTCACCGCGATGAAGGCGATGCTCGACGCCGAGGAGCCGGCCTACGCGTCGTGACGTGACGGAGGCGCCGGCAGAGAGCGCAAGCACATGACCTTCTCCCTCATCGGCCGCTGCGCGCGGACGGGGCAGCTCGGCGCCGCGGTCTCCACCTCGAACATCGCCGTCGGCACCCGCGTCCCCTTCGTCCGTGCCCGGGTCGGCGCCGTGCTGACCCAGCACCGCACCGATCCGCGTCTGGGACCGCGCGGCCTCGACCTCCTCGCCTCCGGCTGTACCGCGCAGCAGGCGCTCGACGCGCTCGTCGCCTCCACCTCGGACATCGACTGGCGGCAGCTCGCCGTGATCGATGCGGCGGGCCGCACCGCTTCCCATTCCGGTCGCCAGGTGAAGCCGCATCTGGGCGCGGCGCATGGCCGCGACTGCGTCGCCATCGGCAACATCCTGGCGAACGACCGCGTGGTGCCGGCGATGACCGCCGCCTTCGAGGCCGAGCCCGAGGATCACCTCGCCGAGCGCCTGCTGCAGGCGATCGAGGCGGCGCTGGTGGCGGGCGGCGAGCATGGGCCGGTACGCTCGGCGGCGCTCTACGTCGCCCACGAGTACTCCTTCCCGCTGGTCGATCTCCGGGTCGACGCGGCGGAGCGGCCGGTGGCGGCGCTCCGCGCGCTCTGGCAGGAATACATTCCCTGGGTCGAGGAGTTCGTGCTGCGCGCCGTCGATCCCGACCGCGCGAAGGGCGGCTCCTAGCCGCGCTCGGATCCGGTCACGCGATCGAGATCGATGCCGGCGGCGCGGAGGATCCGCAGGAGGTAGGCGCGCAGCTTCTCCGGCGTGTCACCGGGCTCATGGACGAGCACCAGCCGGTAGATGAGCGCGCCCCCCAGCATGTCGGCGAGGCTCTCGATATCGGCGTCGGGCCGGATCGCGCCCGCCGCCTGCACGCGCCTGAGCGCGCCCTCGAGCGCGCGTCGACGCGGCCGGAAATAGGTCTCGCGATAGACCTCCAGCAGGTGCGGGTGGTCCGAGACCGAGCCGATGAGCCGCGTCACCAGCTTGCGCATCCGCGGCCGCAGCATGATGTTGCCGGCGCCCAGCAGCAGCTGCAGGAAATCCGCGGCGGAGGCATGCTGGACCGCGTCGGTGGTGTAGCCGGGCGCGCTCTCGTTGCGGCCGGCCTCGATCGCCTGGGCGAGGAGCTGGTCCCGGCTCCGCCAGCGCCGGTAGATGCTGGTCTTGGCGACCCCGGCCTTGCGCGCGATCTTCTCGATGCTGGCACCCTCGACGCCACCCTCGACGAAGAGCGCAAAGGCGGCGCGCAGGATCGCCCGCTCGACCGCAGCGCTGCGCGGCCGCCCGGGCCCCACCTTCCCCGTTCCGCCCTCGCGCGCCCGTGCCGCCGCCATCCCGCCGCTGTCCGTTGCCAATTCAGATACGATACGATATCGTATCTGAATTGAAAAGAAAGATCCGGCCGGCTTTCCCGAAACCTGCGGGACGAGGGCTCTCTCCGTGCGACTGTTGATGATCGTCTTCGTGGTTCTCGCCGGCGCCGTCGGCTGGCTCTGGTGGTCGCAGCACCATGCCGCGGCGCCCACCGGCTGGCAGGGCTATGCGGACGCGGATTTCGTGAAGGTGGCGCCGGTGGAGGCTGGGCGCCTGCTCGCCGTCCGGGTCGCCCGCGGCGACGAGGTGGCCGCCGGCGCGCCGCTCTTCGATCAGGACGCCACCGAGGAGCAGGCGGCGCGCGACCAGGCGGCGCGCCAGCTGGCGCAGGCGCAGCAGCAGCTCGCCAATCTGGAAGCCGGCGGCAAGCCCACCGAGATCGAGCAGGCGAGCGCCAATCTCGCCGACGCCCAGGCGACCCTCAACCGCGCCCGCACCGATCTCGACCGCGACCAGCGGCTGCTGGACTTCAAGGCGGTCTCCGTGCAGCAGGTCGATCAGCGCCGCGCCGATTTTCTTTCTGCCAGAGCGAAACTCGAGGCCGCCAGCGCGGCGCTCGCCCAGGCGCGGGCGCCGATGGGGCGGCGCGACGAGATCACGGCCCAGCTCGCCCTGGTGAAGGCGGCGGAGGCGGCGCTCGCGATGGCGGAGTGGCGGCTCGCCCAGCGCAGCGTCGATGCGCCGGTCGCCGGCCGGGTCGCCGACGTGCTGGCGCGGCCGGGTGAGACCATGGCCGTCGGCGCGCCGGTCGTCTCGCTGCTGCCGCCGGAGAACATTCTCGTGCGCTTCTTCGTGCCGGAGGCGGCGCTCGCGTCGATCCATCGCGGCGATCCCGTCGCCTTCCTCTGCGACGGCTGCGCCAAGGATCTCGGCGGCACCATCTCCTTCATCTCGCCCCAGGCGGAGTACACGCCGCCCCTCATCTACAGCGAGACCAGCAAATCGAAGCTCGTCTACCGCATCGAGGCGCGGCCGCGGCCCGATCAGGCGAGGCTGCTCAATCCGGGCGAGCCGGTGATGGTCGAACCGGCAGGAGCCCGGCGATGACCGCGCCGGCGATCGACGTCCGCGATCTGGAGAAGCGCTTCGACGATCGTCCCGTGGTGCGGGGTCTGAATCTCGAGGTCGCCACCGGCGAGATCTGCGGCTTCCTCGGCGCCAATGGCAGCGGCAAGACGACGACCATTCGCATGCTCTGCGGGCTCTTGACGCCCGACGGCGGCAGCGGCACCTGCCTCGGCCTCGACATCATCCGGGACGCGCCGCGCATCCGGCGTCAGGTCGGCTACATGACCCAGCGCTTCAGCCTCTACGAGGACCTGACGGTCTCGGAGAACCTGAACTTCGTCGCCCGCGTCTACGAGATGCCGAACCGGCGCGAGGCGGTGCGCCGCATCCTGGAGCGCATGCAGCTCGCCGATCGCGCCCGTGATCTTGCCGGGCATCTCTCCGGCGGCTGGAAGCAGCGCCTGGCGCTCGCCGCCTGCGTGCTGCACCAGCCGAAGCTGCTGCTGCTGGACGAGCCCACCGCAGGCGTCGACGCCCAGGCGCGCCGCGAGTTCTGGGACCTGATCCACGATCTCGCCGGCGAGGGGCTCACCACCCTCGTCTCCACCCACTACATGGACGAGGCGGAGCGCTGCAACCGCATCGTCTACATCTCCTATGGCCAGGTGATCGCCGAGGGCGCGCCCGACGAAGTCACCCGCGCTGCCGGTCTCGTCACCTTCGAGGCGACCGGCTCGGATCTCGACGAGCTGGCGCGCCGGCTGCGGCAGCTGCCGGGCGTCGAGGCCGCCGCCGTCTTCGGCCGCCTCGTCCACATCGCCGGCACCGACCGCGCCGCGCTCACGCGCGCGATGGCGGCGCCCGAGATCGCCCAGCTCGCCTGGCATGAGGTGCAGCCGCGGCTCGAGGACGCCTTCATCCACCTCTTGAAGCAGAAGGCGGCGGCATGACCGCCTTCTCCCTCGCCCGCTTCCTCGCCGTGCTGCGCAAGGAATGGATTCAGATCCTGCGCGATCCCATCACGCTTCGCCTCATCATCGCGCTGCCGATCATGCAGCTCTTCCTGTTCGGTTTCGCCATCAACACCGACCCCAAGCACCTGCCGGCGGGCGTCCTCTCCGCCGACCATTCGCAGTACGAGCGCACGCTGATCGCCGCGCTGCAGAACACCGGCTATTACGACATCCGCACGCTCTCGACCGAGGCGGAGGCTGAGCGGGATCTCGCCGAAGGCGATCTTCTCTTCGTCATCAACATTCCGCCCAGCTTCGGCCGCTCGATCGATCGCGGCGAGCAGCCGACGGTGCTGGTGGACGCCGACGCCACCGATCCCTCGGCGATCATCAACGCCACTTCCGCGCTGGCGCCGCTCGCCGCCGCCCTCGACCGCGATCTGCCGCCGCTGCTGCAGGAGGGCTCCGGCAAGCCGCCCTTCCAGTTCGTGCTGCACGCCCGCTACAACCCCGAGCAGCTCACCGTCCTCAACATCGTGCCGGGCCTGATCTGCATCGTGCTGATCTTCTCCACCCTCATCATCACCTCGCTCTCGATCACCCGCGAGCGCGAGCGCGGCACGATGGAGAACCTGCTGGCGATGCCGGTGCGGCCGGTCGAGGTGATGATCGCCAAGATCGTCCCCTATGTGGGGATCGGCTACATCCAGGTGACCCTCATCATGGCGATCTCGGTGGCGGTCTTCCACCTGCCGATCCGCGGCTCGATCCTGCTGCTGTTCCTGGCGCTCGGCCTCTTCATCGCCAGCAACCTCGCGCTGGGCTTCACCTTCTCCACCATCGCCTCCAGCCAGATGCAGGCGATGCAGCTCGCCCAGTTCACCCTGCTGCCCTCGATCCTGCTCTCGGGCTTCATGTTCCCGTTCCGCGGCATGCCGGTCTGGGCGCAATGGTTCGGCGAGATCTTCCCGGCGACCCATGCGCTCCGCATCGTGCGCGGCGTGCTGCTGAAGGGGAACGGCGCCGCCGAGATCCTGCCGGAGGTCTGGCCGATCGCCGCCTTCACCCTGGTGATCGCCGCGATCGCCGTCTGGTCCTATCGCGAGACGCTCGACTGAGCCGCACCTAAACGAAGCGCCAGGCGATGGCGCCCAGCGGCCCGTAATCGACGTGGAAGCTGTCGCCGGCCTCGGCGTAGGTGGGCCGGGTGAAGGAGCCGGCGAGCACGATCTGGCCGGGCTCCAGCGCCACGTCGTGGGGCGCGAGCCGGTTCGCGAGCCAGGCGATGCCGTTCGCCGGATGGTTCAGCACCGCGGCGGCGACGCCGGTCTCCTCGATGACGCCGTTCTTGTAGAGAAGCGCTGCCGCCCAGCGGAGATCGGTTGCCTCCGGCTTCACCGGTCGGCCGCCCATGATGATCCCGGCATTGGCGGCGTTGTCGGAGATCGTATCCACCACCGTCCTTGTCTTCCCGGTCTCGGGATCGATCTGGCGGATGCGGGCGTCGATGATCTCCACCGCCGGCACCACGTGATCGGTGGCATTGAGCACGTCGAAGATCGTGCAGCCGGGTCCCCTGAGCTCACGCTTCAGGATGAAGGCGAGCTCCACCTCGACCCGCGGCACGATGAAGCGGCGGATCTCGATGTCCTGGCCCGGCTCCAGCACCATGTCGTCGAGGAGGACGCCGTAATCGGGCTCGCGGATGTTGCTGGACTGCTGCATCGCCCGCGAGGTGAGGCCGATCTTGTGCCCGACCACGCGGCGGCCGGATTTGAGTTTCCGGGCAATCCAGGCGCGCTGCACGGCGTAGCCGTCCTCGATCCCCATCTCCGGATGCTGGCGGGAGAAATGCGGGATCTGCGTCCGCGTGCGCTCGGCCTCGTCGAGCGCGTGGGCGAGCCGCTCGACGAGCTGGGGATCGATCGGCACTGTCTCTCCTCTCCGGTCGTGGATCAGGGCACCTGGTGCCTCGGCGCGGCGGCGGGAAGTCTCTCCGCCGTCTCGCGCCGCCGCACGAAGAGCGCCGCCGCTCCGGCGAGCGGCACTCTTTCCAGCATCAGGAAGATCGCCTCCGCTGTCCAGCCCGCCCACCGGCATGGCGAGGAGCGCCGCCGCGTCAAGACCGTAGGCCTGGAAGGGCGCGGGGGCGGGCAATCGCCGGCGCGGATGCTCCGCTCACAACCACGCGACTGTGCCGATGACGCATTTTCGCTGTAGAATATCCGGCAAAATTAAGACGGAAAGCCGCGCAGCAAGTCGAGGATGTCGACACAAGCGACCCGACAGGTGTTTGCATCGGATGGCTGGGAGGTTGATCTCGGCCGACGGGAGCTGCGCGCGCGCGGCGCTCCGGTTCCGCTGGGCAGCCGCGCCTTCGACATCCTGGAGGCGCTGGTGCGTTACGCCGGCGATCTCGTCACCAAGCAGGACCTGATGGATCGGGTCTGGGCCGGCCAGATCGTCGAGGAGAACACGCTCCAGGTTCACATCTCGGCAATCCGCAAGGCGCTCGGCGACGATCGCGATCTGCTGCGGACCGCCTCCGGCCGCGGTTACCGTCTGCTCGGCAAATGGGTCGATCGCGGCGGCGAGACGCAGAGCGCGCGCCCGGCCGCGGCGATCGCGCGGCCCCGTAAGGCATTCCTCGGCAACCTGCCGGCGGGCCCGCTCGAGCTGGTCGGCCGCGAGGCCGCCGCGCGCCAGGTGCGCGACCTCGTCTCCGCCTATCGCCTGGTCACGCTCACCGGCCCCGGCGGCATCGGCAAGACCAAGCTCGCGCTCGAGGTGGCGCGATCCGTTGCGCCTGACTTCGAGGGCGATGCCTGGCTCGTCGAGCTGGCCTCGATCGCGGACGGCAACCTCGTCGCCTCGGCGGTGGCCGCGACCCTCGACCTCGACATGTTCGGCGGCGAGATCTCGCCGCGCTCCCTGGCGCAGGCGATCGGCACGCGGAAGCTGCTGCTGCTGCTCGACAGCTGCGAGCACGTGGTGGCGGAGGCGGCGGCGCTCGCCGAAACCGTGCTGCGGCTCTGCCCGGCGGTGTCGATCCTCGCCACCAGCCGGGAGACCCTGCGGACCGACGGCGAGGGGATCTATGCCGTGCCGCCGCTGCAGGTGCCGGCCGTCCACGAGCCGGCTGAGGACGTGCCGACGCACAGCGCCGCGCAGCTCTTCATCGCGCGAACCCGGGCGCTCCGGTCCGACTTCGCGCCGCGCGCGGCGGAGCTGCCGACGATCGGCGCGATCTGCCGGCGGCTCGACGGCATCCCGCTGGCGATCGAGCTCGCGGCCGCCCGCGCGGCGACCCTCGGCCTCGACCCCGTCCTCTCCCGCCTCAACGAGCGCTTCGCCCTCTTGACCGCCGGCCGGCGCACCGCGGTCTCCCGCCACAAGACGCTGCGGGCCGCGCTCGACTGGAGCTACGACCTGCTGCCCGAATCGGAGCAGCGCCTGCTGCGCGTTCTCGCCATCTTCGCCGCCGGCTTCACCACCGAGGCGGCGGCCGCGGTGATGGGCGCCGCCGGCGACGCGGCATCTCCGGTGATGGATGGAATCTTCAACCTGATCACCAAGTCGCTGGTGACGATCGACGGCACCGGCACCGACAACCGCTGGCGCCTGCTGGAGACCACACGCGCCTACGCGCTCGAGAAGCTGGGGGAGAGCGGCGAGGCTGCGCTCGCCGCGCGCCGGCATGCGGAATTCTTCCGCGACCTGGTGGCACCCGACGGCGTTTTCCTCGACACCAGGGTGACCGAGGCAAGCCTGGCGCGCGCCGGCCGGGAGATCGACAACGTCCGCGCCGCTCTCGACTGGGCCTGCTCGCCGGCCGGCGATCTCGCGATCGGCGCCGTTCTGGCGGCAGCCTACATGCCGGTCTGGCTCCATCTCGAGCTGCTCGCGGAGTGCCGCGAGCGCTGCGAGCGCGCCCTCGACGGCCTCGAGCGCGAGCCGAGCCTCCATCCGGCGCTCCGGATGCAGCTGCTGATCGCGCTCGGCGTCGCCCTCACCTTCACCTTGGGCGCGGTCGCCAGGACCAGGGCGGTGCTGGAGAAGGCGCTGGCGCTGGCCCAGGAGCTCGACGACCTCGACGGGCAGTTGCGCACGCTCTGGTGCCTAAGCGCGCTCGATTGGGACATCGGCGACACCCACGCCTCGCTGGCGGTGGCGGAGAACTTCCTGCGCGTCGCGCGGCGCACCGAGGACTCCGCCTTCATCCTGGTCGGCGAGCGGCTGGTCGGCACGACGCTGCACACCGCCGGTCGGCAGGACGCGGCGCGCGAGCGCTTCCAGCACGTCCTCGAGCGCTACGTCGCGCCCCGGGATCGCCCGCACACGATCTGGTTCCAGTTCGATCAGCGCGTCCTCGCCCGCACGATGCTGGCCCGCGTGCTCTGCCTGCAGGGTTTTCTCGATCGCGCCGGCTCGCAGATGCGGGAGAGCCTGCGGGAATCCGAGGCCGTGGCGCATGCGGCTTCCGAGCTCTACGCGCTGTTCTTCGCCGGCTTCCCGGTGGCGCTGATGACCGGGGACCTCGCCGCGGCCCAGGAGGCAGTGGCGCGGATGATCGATGTCGCCACCCGGCACAACGCGCCCTATTGGCGCAACCTCGGCCATTGCATCGAAGGGAGGCTGCTGATCGCGCGCGGTGAGTTCGCGGACGGCGCCGAGCGGCTGCGCGCCGCGCTCGACACCTGCGACCGCAGCGGCTGGACGGTGAACTATCCGGAATTCCTGGGCACGCTGGCGGAGGGGCTGGCCGGCCTCGGCCAGTTCCCGGCCGCCTTCGCCGCGATGGCGGACGCGCAGCAGCGGGCGGAAGCGGGGGGCGAGCGCTGGTACCTTCCCGAGCTCCTGCGCCTCGAGGGCGAGATGCGGCTGCGGGAGAGCGGCATCGGCGCCGGCGACGCCGCGGAGGTCTGCCTCGCCCGCGCGCTGGCACTGGCCCGCGAGCAGGGCGCGCTCCTCTGGGAACTGCGTGCGGCCGAGAGCCTCGCCCGGCTTCGACTGCGCCGGGATCGGCCGGTGGAGGCTCGCGCGCTCCTGGCGCCGGTCTACGAGCGCTTCAGCGAGGGCTTCGAGGCCGCCGACCTCCGCTCGGCGCGGACCCTGCTCGCCGCGCTGCCGACCGCCTGACCCGCGAGGCCTCTCCTCTTTTTGACCCAGCGCGAGTTTCCTTTCGCATTGTATCTATCATCCACAGGTGTAGAGTGGCGCCGTCACTCGTATCCCCCGTGGCGTTCATCTTGGCAGGCATACGATGATGATACGGTCGATCCTCCTGGCACTGATGCTCGCGCTCGCCGCCTGCGGACAGGCGCAGCAGAGCAGCTTCTCGCCCACCAAGCTCGCCAACCTGCAGATTGGCAAGACCACCTACGATCAGGCGGTGGCCGAGCTGGGCCAGCCCTCCAGCCAGTCGCAGCTGCCGGACGGAAGGCGGCTCGCGAACTACGAATACCTCGAGGAGACGCAGACGCTCGGGACCTCGAGCGCCCGCGGCGGCGTGATCTCGGCCCATTCGGTCCCGACCAGCGGCGGCGCCAGGACGGACGTCTACCAGCTGCAGTTCGGGTCGAATGGCGTGCTGCAGTCCTACAGCGCTCTCAACCAGTAGGTCCTGCCCGCGCGGGCGCGCACCCGAGAGGCTGATCCCGCGACCTCCGAGCGAAGCTCGACGCCGCAACCCATAATTTGTCGCCGGGAGCGCGGCGGTCCGATCACTTCCGCGTCAGTGCCGTGCCCCGCCTCCGACAGATCTGTTGCGCTTCCCGGAGCTTCCGATAGCGTGCGCGCCGCCGGCGAGCGACCGTCGGCGCGCCTCCCGCTGAGACGAACGGGCGGAAACGAACCTTAGGAGGAGATGCGGATGGACGAGCTGGAAAAGCGCACGATGGACAAGGTCGCCTGGCGCCTCGTCCCCTTCCTCATGTTCTGCTACTTCATCGCCTATCTCGATCGCGTCAATGTCGGCTTCGCCGGCGCGACGATGAGCCGGGATCTCGGCCTCACCGCGGCGGCCTTCGGCGGCGCCGCCGGCATCTTCTTCATCGCCTATTTCTTCTTCGAGGTGCCGAGCAACCTCGCGCTCGACCGCTTCGGCGCGCGCAAATGGATCGCCCGCATCATGGTCACCTGGGGGCTGGTTTCCGGCGCCCAGGCCTTCGTCACCGGCGCCTTCAGCTTCAATGCCGTGCGCCTGCTGCTCGGCGTCGCCGAGGCGGGATTCTTTCCCGGCATCATCTTCTTCCTGACGCTGTGGTTTCCCTCCTCCTATCGGGCGCGCATCGTCGGCCTCTTCATGTTCGCGATCCCCGTCTCGACGGTGATCGGCGCGCCGCTCTCCGGCCTCATCCTCAATCTCGAGGGCGTAGCGGGCCTGCATGGCTGGCAGTGGATGTTCATCATCGAGGCGATCCCGGCGCTGCTGGTGGCGGCGGTGGTGTGGTTCTACCTCACCGATCGCCCGGCGGAGGCGCGCTGGCTCGCGCCCGAGGAGCGCCGCTGGCTGCAGCGGCGCCTCGACGACGAGCGCAACAACCGCGAGTCCCTCGTTCACCTCTCCTGGCTGCAGTCGTTGCGCGATCCGCGCGTCATCGCGCTGGGCTTCGTCTATATGGGCTGCAACATCCCGCAATACGGTCTCAGCTTCTTCCTGCCGCAGATCGTCAAGGCGTTCGGCGGTCTCAGCAATTTCGAGACCGGCGTCGTCACCGCGCTTCCCTACGCGGTGGGCGCCATCGGCATGCTGCTCTGGAGCCGCCATTCCGACCGCACCGCCGAGCGCAAGTTCCACGCGGTGATCCCGCTCGCCGTCATCGTCCTCGGCCTCGGCGCCGCCTCCGTCATCGCCGATCCCCTGCTCAAGATGGCGTTCCTCTGCCTCGCCGGCTTCGGCTTCTTCGCGGTGCTGCCGGTGTTCTGGACGCTCCCCACCGCCTTCTTGAGCGGCACCGCTGCCGCGGCCGGCATCGCCGCGGTCAACTCGATCGGCAATCTCGGCGGCTATTTCGGCCCGCAGATCTTCGGCCTGCTGCGCGACGAGACCGGCGGCGACCTCGCGAGCCTGATCTTCCTCGCCGGCTGCGCGCTGGTCGGCATCATCATCGTGCTGGTGCTCGGCCACAACCCCGCGCTGGAGCGCTCGGCGCCGCAGGCGGCGGAGTAGAGGTGGTGCCGAAGCGGCTCGCGAGCGGCTTGGTCGCAACCGCAAGCGGGCGTTGCGCGCGTCGTCCCAGCCATCGCGGCGCGGTTGATATACCCGCGAGCGCGACAGCCGTAGCTTGGCATCTCCCGACGCGCCGCAGTCGGAAATCGATACGGGTCTGTCGGCAATATTTACAGCTTGCCGCCGTTCGCCATCGCGTATCCGCCTTGGTTTGCTGATTTTTCAGCCCGATATCGCAATGGCTCGAAAGTTGCTTCACTTCCTTTATTCGCGCATCTCAAACTGGCATGGGGCGGAATATGCGTGTTCTTGCAGGCGCCGTCCTCGTTGTCGGCCTCGCGGGTCTTGCCGCCCCGGCGCATGCGACCCTCACCACCTTCACCAACTCGACGGATTTCACCGCAGCTGCGGCAGGGACATCGCTCACGACGGAAAACTACGCGACGGGAACCGCCGGACAAGCGATCGCCAACGGCGGGACTTTCAACGGCTTGACCTACAACTTTGCTGCCGGTCCGTCGGGAACGCTGCAGGGCGGCATCATCACCAACCAATTCAACAGCTTCAGCGGCCTCAGCCTCGGCGGCAATCAGTCGGGCGGGCAGCAGTTCTTCTTCGGCGGCGATAGCGTCACCGTGACGTTCGCGACGCCCATCAATGATTTCGGCGTCTTCTTCAACGTCAATCTGAACTCCGGCAATTACTCCTTGAGTGCGTCCGTCGGAGGCGTCAGCACCGGCAGCGCCAGCTACGACACCTCCACTTTCGTGTTCGACGGAATCATTTCCGATATCGCCTTCACCAGCGTGACCTTCGCAAGCACGGATGCCGCGCTGGGCTCCTTCAATATCCCAGAGATTATCTTTGGCGCGACGCCGGTTCCGGAACCCGGCAGCATCGTGCTTCTGGGTACCGCTCTCGCGGGGCTTGGTCTTCTGCGTCGCCGGCGGCAACGAGGGTCAGCTGGGCCGACGAGCGCTGCAAGTGGATTCCTGGTCCGCTGAGAGTCAGGCTCCGCCCTCGTCGGTATCGTCATCATCCTCGTGCCGGGCCACAACCCGGGGCTCCAGCGCGCCACGGCTCGGATGGCGGATCAGCCGCCTGCAGCGTGTCGGGCGGCATGATCGATTGTTCCGAAATTAGGCATCTGCCCGGATCGTAGGCGATCCCAGCAGGCAAAGCCGCTGGTTTCGCCCTCACCCTTCCGGAGGATGCAGGCTCGGGATTTGCGTGGAGCGGCGCCTCTGCCCCGTCCTCACGCACTTCCACGCACCGTAGCGTGCAGATCGGGGACCTCGACCGCACAGAGTATCTTCGGCCATCACGGCGGCTTACTTCAATCGTATGTTCGTCACGACACGAGCTGCTGACCGCCGTCAATATCATACGTAGCGCCGGTGAGCGCTGTGTTGCTCATAATGTGAACGGCTAGCGCCGCGACATCAGCCGGGCCGACGACGCGACCGATGGGCAGTGTCGCGCGCAGCTCGTCCCGCCGCTTCTCGAGTCCGTCGCCGAGCAGTGATGCCGACAGCGGTGTATCGACGAAACCTGCGGCGATCAGGTTGACGCGGATTGGCGCCAGCTCAAGTGCAAGATTGGCGACAAGGGCAGGAAACGCGACGGTGGCTGTCGACACGATCGCGAGGCCAAGCCCCGGGCGACGCGCGCCTGTACCCCCAACGAATATTAGGGAGCCGGTCGGCCGGACCTTATGGGCGGCGCTGCGCGCAACGTTGAGCGCGAGCAGCAGGTGCTCGGTGAGTCCCTGTCGTGCGTCCTCCGGGGACATTTCGAGAGGAGGGCGGTAGTGGGGAGCGCCGGCAGTGACCATAACATGGTCAATCGGGCTCGGCAGATCCTGAAAAAACGACTGCAAGGAAGCAGGATCATTGGCATCGAAGGCCGCGGTGCGCTCGGCGCCGAGTTCGCGCGCCGCTTGTTCGAGGCGTTCGCGGTTGCGTCCGGTGAGGATGACACTGGCGCCCTCGGCGCGGGCACGCCGAGCGGTTTCAAGGCCTATGCCCGCGCTGCCGCCAATGATGACGACGGTCTGGCGGAGCAGTTCCGGCCCGGGCCGAGTGGGGATCGTCGAGGCTGAGGCGCTCATGACTCCTCCGATAGAACCATCAGTTCGCTAGTACGATGAGCAGCCTTCCGTTTCCTCTCGTGGCCCCAGATCCAAGTCCGTCGCCTCCACAATGCTAGTGGATCTCATGGTGGTGGATGTCTCCAAGCCGTTCGAAAGGACGGCTGTTACTTCGAGATCGAGCGAGCGCTCCTGTCTATTTCTTAACCGGGCGCGGCATCGGCGTCACCCCGACCTGCTCCTCCGCCGTATACGGCGCTCCATAATACGGGAAATCCTTGCGAATGCGCCCGCGGTCGGGAGCAAGTCCGTCGACAAGTGGCGTGTTGGCCGCCAGCGTCAACATCACATCCAGCACATCGTCGCTGAGCGCGCGTCCATTGAAGCTGGCCACCTCAAATGCGGCGGATGTTCCAAGCTCGTAAGGCAATGTGTTGGGACAAAGCCGTGCAGCGATCAGCTTCCCGTATTCACCCGGGTCCGCCGCCGAACCGGCATAGGTCGTCATCTTCTCCGCAACATCCGCGATCGACTTCGCGAAGCGCTCTAGATCTTCAGACGGCACCGACGCATTGAATTGTTCTTTCACCTCTTGATCGCTCGGGTCGTCCAGGAAGAGATGCGTAACCATAGGCAGGCCCCAACGCGAAACTTGTACCTCCGGCGCATGGCCAAAGAGGGAGATCGTCGCCCATGCGTTGATCTTTCCCTTCCCAATCAGTTCGCTCGGCACTTCCAGCACAATCGCCGTAACATTCCGCCTCGCAAAGGGATTCTGCTGATGCAGAAAGGCGTCCCCATCGAAGCGCTGGTCCTTGTAGAAAGCAGTCATAAATGTGCGGAATCCAGCATTTGCCGCAAATAGGTCTGGAGCAATCCCGACATACGCACGAAGATCCGAATCAGTGGATACCGATCCGGTTTTACCCTCAACCAGACTCTCTCCGGCGTCACCACGAAGAGCATCGCCACCCGTCGCCTTCCGCACCACAAACGGCTGAATGTGAGTATGCTCACTGCCATCTCCGTGTCGTGGTTCACCAAACCTGAACTTGAACGTAACCTCTTCCCTCGCATCTCCGTTCAGGTCGAAGCGGAAGGCGTAGAGCCCTTCTGGATGAAGCGTATCCGGAGCCGATAATCCCACATCG
>DATJOK010000305.1:0-4442 GCA_035507155.1 Allostellaceae bacterium | reverse complement strand
GACGATCGCGATGGCCTCCCACAGCGCCTCCATGAAGTCGTCGACGGCGTGCTCGACCGTGACCGGCTGGTCGGCGATCAGCGTCGGCTCGATGCCGACCGGCAGATTGGCCTTGATGGCCTCCATGGCGCGCTCGACGTTGCGCCCGAGAGCGAGAACGTCGCCGCCCTTGCGCATGGCGATGGCGAGCCCGATGCCGTCCTTGCCGTTGACGCGGAACATCGGCTGCGCCGGGTCGGCGGGGCCGCGCGTGACATGGGCGATGTCGCCGAGGCGGATCATCCGGCCGTTCGCGGCGAAGTTGACGGCCAGAATGTCGCGCTCGGACTGAAAGGCGCCGGAGACGCGCACGAGGATCTTCTCCTCGCCGGTCTCGAGGACACCCGCCGGGGCGACGGCGTTCTGGGACTGGAGGGCCGCGATCAGCGCGGCGCGGTCGATGCCGAGGCCGGCGAGCTGCTTGGTCGAGAACTCCACGTAGACGCGCTCGTCCTGGGCGCCGAGGACGTCGATCTTCGAGATATCGGGCACCTGCAGGAGCTGCTTGCGGACGCCGTCCACATAGTCCCTCAGTTCCCGATGAGTGAAGCCATCCGCGGTGAAGCCGTAGACGATGCCGTAGGTGTCGCCGAACTCGTCGTTGAAGCCGGGGCCGACGATCCCTTGCGGCAGCGTGTTGCGGATGTCGCCGATCTTCTTGCGCACCTGATACCAGATGTCCGGCACCTGGGCGGGGGGCGTCGAATCCTTGAGGTTGACGAAGATCGTGGCCTGGCCCGCGGTGGTGTAGCTCTTCAGGTAATCCAGGTTCGGCGTCTCCTGGAGCTTGCGCTCGAGACGGTCGGTGATCTGCTCGAGCGTGTCGCCGACCGAGGCGCCCGGCCATCCGACCTGCACCACCATGGTCTTGACGGTGAAGTCCGGATCCTCGCTCCGCCCGAGCCGGAGGTAGGACGCGATCCCCGCGACCACGATGACGAGCATGAAATAGGTCACCAGCGATCGGTGCTTGATCGCCCATTCGGAGAGATTGAAGCCGTTCATCGGGCGGCTTCCAGCAGCTGGACCTTCTGGGCGGGGTGCAGTGTCTGCACTCCGGCGGTGACCACGCGCTCGCCGGTTTCCAGGCCCTGCGAGATCACGACAGTGGCCGGGTCGTACCGCACGACATCGACCTGGCGCAGGGAGACGGTCTGGCTCCGCGGATCGACCACCCACACGGCCGGGTGTCCGTTTGCCTCCGTGAGCGCGCCCGCCGGGACCTCCACGCCGGGAGGCGCCGCCAGCTTGATGCGGCCGGTAACGGTCGATCCCAGCCGCATGGCTGGCGGTGGGTCGATGATGCCGACTTTGACCCGGAACGTCCGGGTGGCGGAATCTGCCTGGGCCGCCACCTCCCGCACGCGGCCGGTGGCCCTCACTTGCAGATCGTCGGCGAGAGAAATCTCGACCAGCGGGTCGCGCGGGCCTGTGCGGACGATCTGCTCGGATACGTCGAAGACGGCGTCGCGGCCGCCCTGATGCGCGACCTGCACCACCATGTGCCCGGCGCTGACCACCTCGCCCGGTTCGGCGCCGACCGCGGTAACCGTGCCCGCCGCGTCGGCGAGCAGGTTCGTATAGCTCAGCTGATCCTGCGCGATGCGCACCTGTGCCTGGGCGGAGGTGAGCTGGGCCTCAGCGGTCTCGAGCTTCGCCTGCGCTTCCTCGAATTGCGCTCGCGAGGTCGCCTCGTACTTCAAGAGCTCCTGCTGCCGCCGAAAGGCGAGACGCGCCTGGTCGAGCACGGCCTGAGCCGATATGAGATTGGCTTGCGCCGACCGCAGTGAGTTCTGCTGATTCTGGGGATCGAGCCGGGCCACGACCTGGCCTGCCGTGACCACATCGCCCACATGAACGGGCCGCTCGATCATGCGTCCGTCGAGGCGAAACGCGAGGCTGACCTCGTCCTTGGCGCGAACTTGCCCCGTCAGCGACACGGTCTCGCCTTCCGCGCTGCGCTCGACAGTGACAGTCCGGACGGGACGGACCAGCGGGGCGGGCGGTACTGGCTTGTCGCAGCCCACGACCGTCGCGGCGATCACAGCGGCTGCTACGATCCGAAGCTTAGACATCGCACTGCCTTCCACAGAGGTGAGGTTTTGCCTGCAGCCACGGGCCAGAACGGGCACGGGCTCGCGCCCCGGTCTTCGGCCTTGAACTGCACTGCACGATGCAATATACTAATATGCACTGATCAGTGCAAGAGGTATTTTTGGATGAAAACTCGCAAGGGTTCGAGCGCGGCCGCCCCAAGGGCCCAGCGCGGCGGATCGCGGGAGGCGATCGTCGATGCGGCCGAGCGCCTGTTCCTGCGGCGCGGTTTCGGCGCCGTCAGCATGGACGAACTCGCGGAGACTGCCGGGCTGGCGCGGCGGACGCTCTACAATCAGTTCGCGAGCAAGGAGGAGATCTTCCGGGAGATGCTCCTCAGGGTGTCGCGCCAGCTCGAGGACGCCTTTCCGCCCGGCATCGAGACCGAGGGCGACGTCGAGGACGTGCTCCGGGTTATTGCGCGGGTGATCCTCGATCTGCACAAGAACCCGGAGTACCTCGGGTTCCTGCGCATGGTGGTGGCCGACTCACGTCAGTTTCCATGGATCGCCGAGGAGTTCGCCGCCGTGATGGACCCGCAGACCGAGCGGCTCACGCGCTATGTCGCCCATCTGACGGAGATGGGAATTCTCGATTGTCGCAATCCGGTGTTGGCGGCTCACCAGTTCATGGGAATGCTCAACGAGTTGTCTCTTTGGCCCTGGATGATGGGCCGCGAAAGCCTATCCGTCCCGGTCGAGGAGGTGGTCGAAGAGACGATCCGCATGTTCCTGCAGCATTACCGTCGTCCCAAATCGAAGAAGCGTGTCAGCGGCGGAGTATGATCTCCGGACGGGGGCTCGTCCCGCAGGACACCGTTCTCGCCCGATCGGAGAGAGCTCGCCGACGGCCGGGTAGAGTTCGAGGGGCCTAATTGACTAGGCTCCCGCCGTCAGGATCAGCGTGCCGTTCTCCGCCACGGTGCCCTGCCAGCCTGGCTCGATCAAGGTGGTGGTGTCCGCCTGCTCGACGATGGCGGGGCCGGCGAATTTCTCGCCGGGCTTGAGCGCGGTGCGGCGGTAGATGGCGGCGGTGACTGGGCCGTCCACCGTCAGGATCCGCCGCTCGCCTTTCTTTGCCGCCGTGCCGTCGGCGGCATAGGGCACCGGCTTGCGCTCGGAGGCGGCGCTCCTGTGGATGCTGCGGAGGTTGACGATGCGCGCCGGCGCCTCGGCGGCGTGGCCGTAGACGCGGTCGTGCATCGCGCGGAAGTCGCGGTAGAGCGCGGCGAGCGGATCGCCGGCCTTCGGCGCGAGCGGCACTTCCAGGTGATAGGACTGGCCGATGTAGCAGACGTCGGCGAAATAGAGGATCTCGGCGCTGCCGGGCCCGACGCCCTCGCGGCGCATCAGCGCGGCGCAGCCGTCGTCCAGAATGCCGAGCTGGCGCTCCACCTCCGGCCAGGCGAGGCCGGCGAGCGGGCGCGGGAAGGCGGCGGAGACCTCGTGCTCGATGGGGGCGTGCAGCAACCCTGCCGCTGACAGCACGCCGGGATTGAGCGGCACCGCGATCCGCGTGATGCCGAGCTCACGGGCGAGCGCCGTTCCGTGCAGCGGACCGCCGCCGCCCAGCGGCACCAGGGTGTAGCCGCGGGGATCGATGCCGCGGCCGATCGAGACCAGGCGGATCGCCTCCGCCATCTGCGCGTTCACCACGCGGTGGATGCCGAGCGCCGCCGCCTCCGGCGTCATGCCCAGGGGCTCGGCTATCCTGCGGCGGATCACCTCGCGGGAGCGCTCGGGCACCAGCTTCAGCGTGCCGCCGGCGAAATAGGCGGGATCGATGTAGCCCAGCAGCACCGAGGCGTCGGTCACCGTCGCCTGCTCGCCGCCGCGGTCGTAGCAGGCGGGGCCGGGCTCGGAGCCCGCCGATTCCGGGCCGACGCGCAGCGAGGCCGCGCCGTCGAGCCAGGCGATGCTGCCGCCACCGGAGCCGATGGCGTTCACGTCCACCATGGGGACGCGGACGGTATAGCCGCTGATGACGCCCTCGGAGCGAATGAGCGGCTCGCCGCCGCTGATGAGGGCGATGTCGCAGCTGGTGCCGCCGATGTCGACGGTGATGAGATCGCCCAAGCCCAGCGGCCGGCCGACCTCGAGCCCGCCCATCACGCCGGCGGCGGGGCCGGAGAGGAAGAGCCTGACCGGCCGCTGCCGCGCCACCGTCGAGGAGGCGATGCCGCCGCGGGACTGCATGATCTGCAGCGGCGCCGTCGCGCCGGCACCGGCGAGGTCGCCCTCCATGCTGGCGAGGTAGCGGTCCACCACCGGCTTGATGTAGGCGTCGAAGGCGGTGACGCAGGTACGCTC
>DATJOK010000304.1:0-13179 GCA_035507155.1 Allostellaceae bacterium | reverse complement strand
CGGCTGCGTCGGGCGCCGCGATGTCGGGCGTGCCGACGGCGGGCGGCGCCGTAGCGCGGATGGCGCTTGAAGCCGGGGCGGCGGGAGCCGATGCGGTTGCCGGACCGCCGCTCGGCGGCGCCGTCACGCTGAGACGGAGCGTCAGCTGGGTGCCGGCCGCCGGCGCATCGGCAGCCGGCGCCGGCGCGACCACGGTGGCGCGAACGGTCTGGCCGAGTGCCACTTCCTCGGTGGGAGCGGCAGGCGGCGTCGGCGGCGTGGCGGTCTGCGCTGTCGCGCTGGCGGCAGGTGATGCTGGCGACGGCGCGGCGCGGAGCGCGCCGTAGCCTAGCGGCTGTCCGTTGGCGGTCAGGATGGCGGCGCCCGCCGGAGGCCCTGGGAACAGCCGCAGCTCGACCGGCGTGCCGCTCGGCAGCGAGATGTTGGTCTTGAGTGCGAGGGTGCCGAAATCGGTCTTGAGCACCAGCACGCTCTCGTTCTCGCTGCTCGCCACCGTGGCGTCGATGATGCCCCCGGCGGCGAGCGCGGCGGGCGGCGGCGGCAGGGCGAAGTCGACGACCGTCGGCGCCGCGGCCGTGGCGCCGGCCGGCAGGATCAGCGGCGTGCTGCCGAAGGTGACGCTGTCGACCACGGGCGCCTCCCTCGCGATCTCAGAGCGACGCCGCCAGCCGCTCGGCGATCGCCTCCACATCGGCGGCGGCGTCGCAGCCGGGGTGGCGGGTGAGCAGCGAGGTCTGGCGCCGGATGCTGTCCTTGACGTGATCGTCCCGGCGCACCACGCCCGCGAGTTTCGGCTCGATCTTCAGGAACTCGCGGCAAGCGCGCAGCAGCGTCTGATAGGTGCGCTCGCCGTCGCGCTGGTTCGCCGCCATGTTGATGACGATCTGCGGATTGTCCACCAGCCGCTCGAGGGTGCTCACCTTGATGAAGGCATAGGCGTCGGTGATCGCGGTGGGCTCGTCGGTGGTGATGACGAGGCAGGCGCGCGACTGCGCCGCCAGCAGGCGGACGGTGCGCTCGATGCCGGCGCCGAGATCCAGCACCACCCAGTCATAGCCTTGCGCGAACTCGCCGAGCTCGCCGCGCAAACTGACGAGGCGGCTCGCCGGGAGAGTGGCCAGGCTGCCGGAGCCAGAGCGGCCGGCAATGATGTCGAAGCCGGCGCTGTGGCGGGTGACCGCCTGCTCCAGAGTGATCTGGCCGGCGATGACGCTGGCGAGATCGCGCTCCGGCGTCACGCCGAGCTGGACGTCCACGTTGGCGAGGCCGAGGTCGCCGTCGAACAGCAGCACCCGCGAGCCTGCCCGCGCCAGGGAGTGGGCGAGAGTGATGGAGAACCACGTCTTGCCGACGCCGCCTTTGCCCGATGCGACGGCCAGGATATTCCGTTTCGCGGGCTGGGCGGCGGGGAAGGCGTGCACGACCGGAGCACTGTTCATGACGCGCCTCGCTTCTTGAGCGGTGGGTGGTCGGCGAGTTCCGACTGCGCAAGCAGGCGGCGCGCGAGCACCAGAGGAGTGAAGGGACTGAGGCCATCGGCGATCTCGGGCGCCACACCCGCCTCGCTGAAGGCAAGTTTCGCCCCAGCCGCTGCGGCGAGCACGCTGCCGAGGCGGTGGGTGAGGTCAAGGCGGGTCACCGCCATGCGCGAGCAGCCCAGGTCGCGGAAGATGCGGGCGATCTCGACGCAGTCGACGGCATCCCCGCCGGCGGCGGTGACCAGCATCGGCTCGGCACCGGCGGCCGCCACCAGCGTCGCCAGGTCGCGCCGATCGACGGCGTTGTAGGGGTTGATGCCGGGGCTGTCGATCAAGGTCAGCTCCTCGGTGCTGTCGGCCGCGAGCTCGGCCAGCCGGCGGACGTTCTCGACCGCATGGAGGCGCACGCCGAGGATGCGGGCGACCGCGGCGAGCTGCTCGATGGCGCCGGCGCGGATGGTGTCGGCGCTGATCAGCCGGATCGGCCGCTTCGCCATCACCGCGCGGGCGGCGAGCTTGGCGATCGTCATCGTCTTGCCGGCGCCCGGCGCGCCCACGAACATGATCGGCCGCGCGCGGCCGCGCTCGGGGATCGGCGCGAAGGAGAACACGGCCGCAAGCGCGCCTGAGAGAGATTCCAGTTCGTCGCCGGTGTCGAGCGCGAGGGAAGCCATCAGGATCTTCTCGGCAAGCGTGGTGGGCACGCCGTTCGCCGCCAGCGCCTCGCTGAGCCGATCGGTGACATCGGCCGCGGCCGACGCCTGCGCCGCGCTCGGCTCGGCCTCCTCGACGGCGGCGGTGACGCGCACTTCGCCGGGAGAGGTATCGTCGGTCGACACGATGATGGCATCGCCGCCCAGCTCCTGCCGGACGCGCGCCATCGCTTCCTGCATCGAGGGCGCGGTGAAGTTGCGCAGACGCATGGGCTACATGCCTCTCAGACCTGCCCCAGCGTGCGGATGCGCGCCTTGGGGTGGATCTCGTTCTGCGACATGACGACCGTCATCGGCCGGAAGCGCTCGACGATCGAGCGGACATAGGGGCGGATCGCCGGGCTGGTGAGCATCACCGGGGTTTCGCCGGCCATGGCATGCTTCTCGAATACCTGGCGCACGCTGCCGATGAACTCCTGCAGCCGCGAGGGCGCCATCGCCAGGTGCTTGTCGTCGCCCTGGCCGATGATTGCCTCGGCGAAGGACTGCTCCCACTGCGCCGACAGCGTCACCAGCGGGATGAAGCCGGCACTGCTGGCGTTGGCATCGCTGATCTGCCGCGCGAGGCGGGCGCGGACGTGCTCGGTGATGACGCTGACGTTGCGGCTGTAGCCGCAGGCCTCGGAGATGCCCTCGAGGATCGTGGGGAGGTCGCGGATCGAGACGCGCTCGCCCAGCAGGTTCTGCAGCACGCGCTGGATGCCGCCGACGGAGATCTGGCTCGGCACCATGTCGGTGATCAGCTTCTGGTGCCGCTTGTCGAGATCGTCGAGCAGCTTCTGCGTCTCGGCGTAGGAGAGCAGCTCCGCCATGGCGTCCTTCACCACTTCGGTGAGGTGGGTGGTGACGACGGTCTGCGGCTCGACCACCGTGTAGCCGCGGAAGGTCGCTTCCTCGCGGTTGCTCTCGGCGGTCCAGAGCGCCGGGAGTCCGAAGGTCGGCTCGACCGTCGCCTCGCCCGGGATGGTGATCTGCTCGCCCCGCGGGTCCATCACCAGCAGCATGTTCGGGCGAAGATCGCCGCGGCCGACCTCGATCTCCTTGACCCGGATGACGTAGGTGTTGGCACCGAGCTGAAGGTTGTCCTGGATGCGCACAGAAGGCATCACGAAGCCCATCTCGTTGGCGATCTGGCGCCGCAGCGAGCGGACCTGGTCGGTGAGCTTGGGTCCGTGGTCGTTGTTGATGAGCGCGAGAAGGCCGTAGCCGAGCTCGAGGCGGATCTGGTCGATCGTCAGCGCGGTCTGGATCGGCTCTTCGGCGGGCGGCGCCGCGGCGGCGGTCGCCTTTTCCTCCTCTTCCTTCGCCGCCTTTTCGCGCCGGTTCGTGAGCTGCCAGGCGGCGCCGCCGGTCAGCGCCGAGAGCGCCAGGAACGGGAGCGCCGGGATGCCCGGCAGGATGGCGAGCGAGAGCGTCAGGAAGGAGGCAAGGCCGAGCGCCGCCGGGTAGGCGCTGAGCTGGCCGAAGAGCGCCTTGTCCATCGACCCCGAGATGCCGGCCTTGGAGACCAGCATGCCGGCGGCGGTGGAGACCACCAGGGCCGGGATCTGCGTCACCAGGCCGTCGCCGACGGTGAGCACCGTATAGGTCTGGGTCGCCGCGGAGAAGGTCAGTCCCTTCTGAGCGACGCCGATGATGATGCCGGCGATCACGTTGATGAAGGTGATGATGAGGCCGGCGACGGCATCCCCGCGCACGAACTTCGAGGCGCCGTCCATGGCGCCGAAGAAATTGCTCTCGTCCTCGAGCTGCGAGCGGCGCTGGCGCGCGACCTTCTCGTCGATGAGACCGGCGGAGAGATCGGCGTCGATCGCCATCTGCTTGCCGGGCATGGCGTCCAAGCTGAACCGCGCGGCCACCTCGGCGATGCGGCCGGAGCCCTTGGTGATGACGACGAAGTTCACCACCACCAGGATCACGAAGACGATGACGCCGATGACGAAATTGCCGTTCATCACGAAGCCGCCGAAGGCCTGGATGACGTGGCCGGCGGCGGCGGTGCCCTCGTGACCCTGGCTCAGGATCAGGCGCGTCGAGGCCAGGGTGAGCGCGAGCCGCATCATCGTGGAGATCAGCAGGACGCTCGGGAAGGAAGAGAATTCCAGCGGGCGCTTGATGAAGAGCGCCACCATCAGGATCAGCACGGCGAAGGTCATCGACAGCGCCAGGCTCCCGTCGAGGAGCCAGGTCGGCATCGGCAGGATCAGCACCACCAGGATAGAGACGACGCCGAGCGCGAGCGCGATCTCGCCGCGCTTCAGCGCCGAGGTCACGCGCTCGACCAGCATGTTGGCGCTGGTGCCGGCGCCTTGGGCGCCGACCGGTGCGGCGGTGTCAGTCATTGGGGAAGGAATCCCTGCAAGCCGCGCGGAGCTCGCGGCTCATCCTGTTCTCCCCGCGAGGGGAAGAGCTAGGGAGGGGGGTGTGACACCGGCGCATTAGAGAGGACCTGTTAAGCGCTCGCGCGCTCCGGCTCGCCGGGCGTCGGCACGGTGGCGCCTTCCTGCCGGTACTGCTGCAGCTTGTTGCGGAGCGTGCGGATCGAGATGCCGAGGATGTTGGCGGCATGCGTCCGGTTGCCGAGGCAGTGATTGAGCGTCTCCAGGATGAGGTCGCGCTCGACGTCGGCGACGGTGCGCCCGACCAGGTTCAGCTTGCTGCTGACCGGGCCCGCGGCGGCCTCGGCCTCGCCGGTCTTGACGTTGGAGAGCATCACCGATTCCGGGCCGATCATCGGGCCGCGCGAAAGCAGTACGGCACGGTGCATGGTGTTCTCGAGCTCGCGCACGTTGCCGCGCCAGGGATGCCGCAGCAGGGTGTCGCGCACTTCCGGCGACAGCGGGCGCGCCGGGACGCCGTTCACTTCGGCGTATTTCTTGGCGAAGAACTCTGCCAGCAGCTCGATGTCCTTCGGGCGCTCGCGCAGCGGCGGTACCTTCAGATTGACGACATTGAGGCGGAAGAAGAGATCCTCGCGGAAGTTGCCGTTGCGCACCTCGGCCTCGAGATCGCGGTTGGAGGTGGCGATCAGGCGGATGTCGATCTTGATCGGCTGCAGCCCGCCGACCCGATCGATCTCGCGCTCCTGGATGGCGCGCAGCAGCTTCGCCTGGAGACGCGGATGCATCTCGCTGATCTCGTCGAGCAGCAGCGTCCCGCCGTTCGCCTCCTCGAACTTGCCGATGCGGCGCGCGATGGCGCCGGTGAAGGCGCCCTTCTCGTGGCCGAAGAGCTCGGATTCCAGCAGGTTCTCCGGGATCGCCGCGCAGTTTACGGAGATGAAGTTCTGCTTGGCGCGCCTGCTCCGGCGGTGGATGTGGCGGGCGAGCACCTCCTTGCCGGTGCCGCTCTCGCCGGTGATCAGCACGCTGGCGTCGGCCGGTGCCACCTGCTCGGCGAGCTTCACCGCGGTCTCCATCGCCGGGTCGCGATAGATCAGCGAGTGGCTCTCCTGCGCCACCGCCTCGAGGACGGCGGCGATGAGCTCGGCGTCCGGCGGCAGCGGGATGTACTCCTTGGCGCCGGCGCGGATCGCGCGCACGGCGGCGTCGGCGTCGGTGCCGATGCCGCAGGCGACCACGGGAACGCTGATGCGCTCCTGCTTCAGGCTCTCGACCAGGGTGGCGACGTCGAGCTTGACGTCGAGCATGACGAGATCGGCGCCCTGGCCCGAGCGCAGGGCGGCGAGGCCGCGGGGGATGTCGTCGACATGCGCCACCGTCGCGCCCCTCGAGAGCGCGATCTTGCCGGCGGTGCTGATATAGCCCTCGAGGGGCCCGATGATGAGAAGGCGCATGCGTCGATCCTCTGTGTCAGGTACTCAACGGCTCAGGTGCGGTCGGCCTTGACGATCTCGGTCATGGTGACGCCCAGCCGCTCGTCGACGACGACGACCTCGCCGCGCGCCACCAGCCGGTTGTTCACGTAGATGTCGATCGCCTCGCCGACCTTGCGGTCGAGCTCGACGACGGCGCCGCGGCCGAGCTTCAGGAGCTGGCTCACCTGCATGGTGGCGCGCCCCAGCACGGCGGAGATCTGGACGGGGATGTCGTAGACCGCCTCGAGCTCGCGGGCGTTCTGCGGCCGGTTCTCGGCGGCGGCCGCCGGCTCGGTCTCGAGCTCGGCGAGCTGCAGATTGTTGGGCTCACTCATGGGGCGTCTCCTGGTTGGAAGGCTCGGATGCCGGCGGTGGGGTCAGCAGCGCGCGCTCGAGAACGGCATCGATCTCGCGCGTGAGCCTGTCGGTGATGCGCTCGGCGCCGCCATCCGCCCATTCCAGGCGACAATCGGCGGGGCCGAGGCTGTCCTCGGCGAGGAGAACGAACTTCCCGGCGAAGCCGCTCTTCTGCGCGAGATCGTTGAGGCGCTCGCGGATCGGATCGAAGAGGCGCTGCGGCACCCGCAGCACCACGCGCGGCTCCTCGAAGGCTTCGCGCAGGCAGTCCGAGACCAGGGTCTCGATCTCCTCGATCGAGGCGCGCTGAGAGAGGACCGGGAAGGCCTTGGCGAGTAGGGCGCGCAGCAGCTCCAGCGAGCGCTGCTCCGTCTCGAGGCGAATCTCGCTGTCGCGCGCCAGCAGGGTCGGGACTCCAGCCGCGAGCTCCTTGGTGGCCTCGACCAGCTGCTGCTCGATCGACGACATCGCTTCGGCGAGGGCGGTCCGGCGGCCTTCCTCGAGACCGGCGGCGCGCGCCGCCTCGACCTCGGCCGCGGTGAAGGTCGGTTCCGGCTGCGGCTGCGGCTTGTTGACCAGCACGGCGACCGGGGGCGGCGTCGGCTGATCGAAGGACGCATCGAACATGTATTTGCGCGGCGTGCCCATGGCGGATCAATACACCAGCTGGTCCTCGGCGCTGCCGTCGGAGATGACGATCTCGCCGCGCGCCGCCAGGTCCTTGGCGAGCGCCACCAGGTAGCTCTGCGCCTCCTCGACGTCCTTGAGGCGCACGGGTCCCATCGAGGCCATGTCCTCCTTGAGGATCTTGCCGGCGCGCTCGGACATATTGGTGAAGAAGAGGTCGCGCAGCGTCTCCGACGCGCCCTTGAGGGCGAGCGGGATCTTCTCCTTGTCGGCGTTGCGCAGCAGGCCCTGGATCGCGCCGCCATCGAGCTTGCCGAGGTCCTCGAAGGTGAACATGAGCGCCTTGATGCGCTCGGCGGAGTCGCGGTTGCGCTCCTCGAGGGCGGTGATGAAGCGGGTCTCCGAATTTCGGTCGAGGCTGTTGAAGATCTCGGCGATGAGCTCGTGGCTGTCGCGCCGGTTGGTGCGCGCGAGGCTCGAGAAGAACTCGTTCCTGAGCGTCCGCTCGACGTCGTCGAGCACCTCCTTCTGCACCGCCTCCATGCGCAGCATGCGCATGATGACTTCCATCGCGAAGCTCTCGGGGAGCTGCGTCAGCACGCGACCCGCATGGTCGGTCTTGATCTTCGACAGCACCACGGCGACGGTCTGCGGATATTCGTTCTTGAGGTAGTTCGCCAGCACCACCTCGTTCACGTTGCCGAGCTTGTCCCACATGGTGCGGCCAGCGGGGCCGCGGATCTCTTCCATGATGGAGTTGACGCGTTCCTGGCCCAGCACCTTGGCGAGGAGCCGCTCGGTGCTCTCGTAGGTGCCGACCAGCGAGCCGGTGGCGGAGATATGCTCGGCGAACTCCACGAAGAGCCGCTCGACCAGCTCCGAGCTCACGGTGCCGAGATTCGCCATGGTCTGGGAGATCTCCTTGATCTCCTCGTCGTCCATCAGCGAGAACAGGCGCGCCGTGTGCTCCTCGCCGAGCGCGAGCATCAGGATCGCGGCCTTCTCGGGCCCCGTCAGGGAGCGGAAATCCTCACGAACGCGCATCGACAAACCCGCCTGGTGTGTTGAAAGGTGCTTCGATCATGTGCCCTGGTACATCCAGCTCCGGACGATCGCGACCGCTTCCTCCGGATGCTTCTCCACGATCTCGCCGATCTTGCGGATGCTGGAGGCGGCAACGCGGCCCTCGACCTGTCCGATGTCGATCATCTGATCGATCGCGCCTTGAGCCTGTTTCGGACCGGCGATCGCCGGCGCGCCGACGCCGGCCGGCTGTCCCGGCAGCGCCGGCGTCGCAATGCCGCCGGGCGGCGGCGGCAGGGCGACCGCGCCACCGCCGGGCAACGCAGGCTCGGGCAGCAGTCCCGTCGCGTCTTGCGCGGCGGCGGTGCTCTCGAGCAGCCGGAAGATCAGCGGGCGCACCACCAGGAGGATCACCAGGAGCGCCACCACCGCCAGCACGAGCGTCTCGCCCATGTGCATGAGATCGGTTTTGTCGAATCCAAGGATGTTGAGCGGCGGCGGCCCCGCGTTCAGCGGCTCATCCGGGTTGACGAACCGCAGATTGGCCACCTCGATGGTGTCGCCGCGCTTGTCGTCGAAGCCGATCGCGGAGCGGACGAGGGAGTTGATCTGCTTCATCTCGTCCGCCGAGCGCGGCACGTAGGTCTTGGTGCCGTCGGGCTTCGAGGTGTAGGTGCCGTCCACCAGCACCGCGACGGAGAGCCGCTTCACCGCGCCGGTGTCGCGCACCTGATTGCGCACCGTCTTGGAGATCTCGTAGTTGACGGTCTCCTCGTTGCGGCCCGACTTGCTGGAGCTGGTGGTCTGCTGGGAGTTGGTGCCGCCGTTGTTCGGCAGGTTGTTGGCGACGGTGACGCCCTGGTTCTGGTTGCCGTTGGTGCTGGAGTCGTTCTGGTTGACCGTCTGGGTCGAGCGGACCACCTGGCCGTCCGGATCGAAGGTCTCGGAGCTCGTGGTGATGCGGTCGAAATCCATGTCGGCGTGGACATCGACGCGTACCTTGCCGGGACCGAGCGAGCGCTCGAGCATCTCCTCGACCTTGCGGGAGACGCGGTTCTCGTAATTGACGCGAAGCTCCTCGGTGGCAGCGCCGGTGGGCGAGGTCGCGTCCTCGCCGTCGCCGCGCGCCAGCAGATTGCCCTCGCCATCCACCACCGAGACGCGGGACGGCTTCAGCGACGGGACGGATGTCGCGACCAGGTGCTGGATCGCCGCGACCTGGCTCTTGCTCAGCCGCTCGGCGCCGCGCAGCTTCACCACCACGGAGGCGGTCGCCTCCTGGGTGTCGCGCGCGAAGAGCTCGCGGCGAGGCAGGACCAGATGAACGCGCGCGGCCTGCACCGGTCCGAGGCCGGTGATGGTGCGCGAGAGCTCGCCCTCGAGCGCGCGAAGCTGGTTGATGTTCTGAGCGAAGCTCGAGGTGCCGAAGCCTTCGGACTTGTCGAAGAGCTCGTAGCCGACCGTGCCGCCGCTCGGCAGCCCGTTCTCGGCCATCGTCATGCGCAGCTTTGCCACCTGGTCGTTCGGCACCAGGATCTGGGCGCCGTCGGCGCGAAGCTGATAGGGAATGTTCATCGCGTCGAGCTTCTGCACGATCTGGGCGCTGTCCTTCAGGTCCAGATCGGCATAGAGCAGGCTCATGCCGGGCGTGGTGAGCCGGGTGGCGAGGAATGCGAACAGCGCGACCATCGCGAGTCCGGCGCCGCCGATCGCCATCAGGCGGGTGGTACCGAGCTTGGCGAGGTTCTGGATCAACCCATTCACGAAACGAGGCCTCTAGGCTTGACTCGACAAGGGCTCATTGGCCCTTGGCGAAGCTAGGATGTCCTCGGTGAATGACTGGTTAATCCCCGGAAAAATTTGCCTAGGAGGCGGCAAATCTTGCCGCACGGCGATGGGCGCATTTGGTCAGCGCGTGCGATCGAGACTCCGGTAGTCCTGCAGCCGCGTGACGCGCAGGCCGGCGAGGCCATGGCTGTCGATCAGACGCTGCCAGGAGAGGAACTCTTCGATCGAGAGCGTGTACCGGCGGCAGGCCTCATCGAGGCTGATGAGGCCATTGCGCACGGCAGCCACGACCTCCGCCTTGCGGCGGATCACCCAACGCTTGGTGTCGGGCGGCGGCAGCTCGTCGATGCTGGTGGCGACGTGAAAAGGTGCGGTATCCATGGTGGCGGCAGAGCAATCCTGGGTCACGGCGGACGACACCCGATTGTCGTTCTCTCCGTTTAAAAAAACCCTAAGCCGAAGTGCCGATTAGTTGGCGTCGTTAACAGCAGCTTAAGCGGCGGGCGAGCCGTGGCGCGCAACGGCTTTTGCCGCCGCGGAAAACCTCGCCTCGTCGCCGTAAAGCGCCGGCGCCCGGGCCAGGGCGGAGAGCGGCGCGGCGCCGACGGATGGGGGCTATCCGCCGGCGCCGTAGGCCTGCTCCCGGAGATCAGCGGACCGCGTCGGTGAGCGTCTGCAGCATCTCGCTCGAGGTCGTGATGATCTTCGCATTCGCCTCATAGGCGCGCTGGGTCACGATCAGGTTGGAGAACTCGGTCGCGATGTCGACGGTCGAGTTCTCGAGCGAGGACGGCGCCACGAGACCCGCCGAGCCGGTGCCGGCCTGGCGGAGCTGGTAGACGCCGGAGTTGTTGGTCTGCAGATAGGTGTTGCCGGTCTCCGCCGCGAGGCCGTTGGCGTTCGGGAAGGTGGCGATCGGGATCAGATAGATCGGCGTGCTCTGGCCGTTGTCGAAATTGGCGCTGACGATGCCGTTCTGATCGATGCTGATGCCGGTGAAGTTGCCGAAGCGCAGGCCGTCCTGGTTGATCGAGGTCACCGAGTAGGGGCTGCCGAACTGGGTGAGACCGTTGGAGGCGCCGTTGTTGCCGAGGTTGAAGGTGATGGCCTGCGGCGAGGTGGCGCCGGTGACGGCGGGGTCCCAGCCGATGCTGAGCGCGCCGGCGGTGGCGAAGCTGGAACCGGCCAGGTTGATCGTGCCGTCGGTGTTGAACTGCACGATATTGTCGCCAGGAGTGATCGTGACGGTGGTGGCGCCCGCATTGGCGATCGAGGCCGAGACCTGCCACTGGTTGGGCACGCCAAGGGCGGGCGAGCCGGTGACGCTGCCGGCGCTGGCGAAGCTCTGGCTGGTAGTGCTGTCGTTGATCGAGGCGGTGAGGGTGGAACCCGAAGGATCGGTGATGCGCACGTTGCCGCCGACGACCGTGGCGGTCAGCGTGTTGAGCGGCGAACCGGCGCTGTTCAGCGCGGTCTGCACCGCGGTGGCGACGTCAGCGGCGGTGAGCTGGGTGCCGACGCCGCCCGCTGCTGTGATGTTGTTGATCGTGAGCGGCGTGCCGTCGATGGTCGCGGTCACGTTGTTGCCGCCAACCGCGCCGACGGGAACGGTCAGGTCGGCGCTGGAAGCCACTGCCGGCGTGCCGACGACGCGGGAGAAGCTCAGCGTCAGGTCGTGCTCGTTGCCGAGGGAGTCGAAGACCGGCACGGTGGCGGTATGCGGCGAGGAGGCCGGCGTGTCGCCGGCGGGCAGGTTCGCCGCCAGCACGACATTCGCGGTCGCGCGCGCCGAGCCGCTGAGGCCGTTGATGTTCACCGTCGTCAGCGAGGAGACCGAGTTCGCGGTGAGCTGATCGATGTTGCCGTTCTGGATCGCGGTCGCTTCCGCGGGGGTCAGCTTCTGTCCCTGCAGGAAGAAGCCGGCCGTGTTCTTCAGGTTGCCGGCCGAGTCGACCGTGAAGGAGCCGGCGCGCGTGAAGGAGAAGGTGCTGGCCGGGCTTGCGCTGTCGGCGGTGTTGTTGACGACGAAGAAGCCGCCGCCCTGGATCGCGAGGTCCGTGGGCGAGCTCGTCCCCTGCAGCAGGCCCTGGGCGCTGATGTTGGTGAAGGGCGTCGAGCGCACGCCGCCCGGCGTGTAGGTGGTCTCGCTGGGCGCCTGGGTCACCAGCGTCGAGAACCGCGCCGAGGTGTCCTTATAGGCCGGCGTGTTCGCGTTCGAAATGTTGTCGGCGATCATGCCGAGGGCCTGGCTGTCTGCGGCGAGGCCCGAGACGGCTGAATAAAGTGCACCGAAAACGCTCATGGGATTGGCTTCCTTCCAGCAGAAATCGAATTAGGACGACGACGAGGACGAAGATTGCGAGGACTGGACCGAGATGAAGTTCACCATCGGAACCGGCACGCCGCCGACGTTGAAGGTGGCGGTGTTGTTGACGACGCTGACGCCGTCGACCTTGCCCGAGGCGGTGATGGTCGGAGTGATAGTGTTGCCGCCGGCATCGGTCGCCTGCACCGTGAGCGTGTAGTCGCCATCCGGTGCCGTGCCACCCCCGCTGGTCGTGCCGTCCCAGTTGAAGCTGTAGGTGCCGGCCTTGGTCTGGGCGGCGCCGCTATAGACCACGGCGCCGCTCGAATTCTTGACGGTGAGGGTGGCGCTCGCGGCGTCGGTCGGCAGCGTGTAGGAGAAGCTCGCCTGGCCATTTGCCAGTGGCGCGCTGTTGCCGCTGTAGTTGATGGTCTGGCCCACCAGCGGCAGCGCGGCGATTGCCTGGCTGGTGTTCTGCATGGCGAGCAGGTTCTGCAGATTGGTGTTGGTGTTGATCTGCTGCTCCACCTCGCTGAAGGAGACCAGCTGCTGAGTGAACTGGGAGGTGTCAATCGGCGACAGCGGATCCTGGTTCTGCAGCTGTGTCGTCAGCAGCGTCAGGAATGTCTGGTAGTTCTGGTTGAGCGAGGCCGCTCCCGCCGCGTTGTTGGTGGCGGCGGTATTGACCGCCTGGGAGGAGACGCCGGAGGTGGTGGTCATGAGGTCACCCGTTCAGACTTGGATGTTGAGGCGGCCGGTCGCGGTCGTCGCCAGCACGTTGGCGGCGATCGGAGCCGGCGGCAGATCTGCGGCGAGGCTGCCGGCGCTGGTCTGCGCAACTTGCGTGAAACCGCTCTGGCCGGCGCCGGAATAGTTCTGGCCGCCGCTCTGGCCGTCGCCGCGCAGATTGAAGCTGAGGCTGCCGCTGTCGGCCTGGACGCCGGCGTCGCGCAGCGCCTGCTGCAGCTCGCCGGAGCCGCGCTGCAGCATCATCAGCGTGTCGCTGCGATCGGCGGAGATCACCGCGGTAAGTCGCCCGTCATGGGTCAATTCCAGCTTCACGTCGACGGT
>DATJOK010000303.1:0-20187 GCA_035507155.1 Allostellaceae bacterium | reverse complement strand
CCCACACTCCAGGGCAGGTTCCCACGCGTTACTCACCCGTCCGCCACTCCCCTCGCGGGGCGTTCGACTTGCATGTGTTAGGCATGCCGCCAGCGTTCGTTCTGAGCCAGGATCAAACTCTCACGTTAGAGCTCCAGATCCGCCAATCCCCCCTCGCAGAGAAACCAGCAAACCCAGATGACCCCAGCACCACAAACACCGCATCAGGTCCGGAATTGACATTCCATAACCAAGATGCGCGTCCAATGGTGCAAAATACACCACCGCCCGCACATCCCTTCCCAAATATCCACAATGCCAAAGATCAGATCCGAGAGCCAACAACCGACCGAAAACCCTCGCCGCGGGGCGATGGTCCCAATCGGATCGTATCTACGGAGGCCACGCCAGCGGCGCGACCAGGGCAACATATAGGAAAATCGGGACGTCCTGTCCAGAAGATAAGCCGCCCGCCGGCGCGAAAAAGTGCCGGACGAGCGCCAAGCAGAGCCTTCGCAGCCGCAACAGCGTCACGCCTCTGTGGATACCGTGAATAGCGTGGATAACGGGCCGACGGATGCTTCACCTCGGCCGCCGAGGGCGGTGCTAGCGTCGCCGACGCAGAACCCTCGGGAGGCACCAAAGCGGCATGAAGCCCTTGGCAAAGGCGATCACGGCAATCGCTATCCTGATGCCGATTTCAGCGGAAGCGCAGCTTGGCGATCCTCTCGGGATGGACTTCGAGAAGCCCGCCCGGGTCGATCATCTCCAGCTCAATTCCAGTCCGGACTTCGCCGGCACCTGCCACCCAACGCGGGTCCGCTTCAACGGCGGCATCCATGTGAGCGGACCGCTCCGCGTCACCTATCAGTGGGTACGCAGCGACAACAAACGCATCGACGGGACCATCAACTTCGATGCCGCCGGCAACCGCGCCGTGTCGATCGATTGGGATCTGACCAAGAGCTATAGCGGGTGGGTAAGGCTGGTCGTCGTCTTTCCGAAGCGGATGGAAACCGAGAAGGTCCGGTTCCATGTGAACTGCGGCTGAGCGGAGCACTCAGATCAGCCCCAGCGAACGCAGCTCCTCCAGCATCTTCGGCGGCAGATCATCGTCCCCTGCCGAGATCTTGCGGTCGGCGGGCGCATCTTTCGCTTCGAGATAGCGCCAGCCCTGG
Organism: Allostellaceae bacterium; assembly: GCA_035507155.1. Lineage (GTDB taxonomy): Bacteria > Pseudomonadota > Alphaproteobacteria > ATCC43930 > CGMCC-115725 > DASZHJ01. The sequence continues at coordinate 19,030 of DATJOK010000303.1, read as the reverse complement.
AATGGCCGCTTCGGCACGAGCGCGGTGGTCACCAGGCTCATGTCATAGCGGACGACGCAGAGCGGTTGCCCCTCCTCATCGACAGTGGAAGTGAAGCCCCTGAGAAGCTGGCGCGCTCGCACATAGCCCTTGATCACCCAATAGATCGAGCCGCCATCCAGCAGCTCCTCGGCACGGCGCGGCGTGTTGCGGGTGAAGAACACGGACTTGCCGCGTTCCTTGCGGCGCTGCCGCTGCAGCTTCCGGAGATGCGCGACATCATCGACGCCGACAGCGAGCTTGATCAGGTGAACGGTCATACCGCCGCAGGTTTTCTCACGTGGCAGCTTTCGCAGCAAGGGCGCGCGCCACCTTTGATGCCGGCTCGCGCCCGAGCTCGCCGCAGATGAAGCGGCCAGCTGCGGCCAGCTTCTCCAGATCGACACCCGTGCGCACACCGAGCCCGTTCAGGAGATAAAGCACATCCTCGCTCGCCACATTGCCGCTGGCCCCCTTCGCGTAGGGGCAGCCGCCAAGCCCGGCAACGGAGCTATCCGCCACTGCGATACCCTGCTCCATCGCCGCCATCAGGTTGGCGAGCGCCTGGCCGTAGGTATCGTGGAAATGCACTGCCAGTTTCTCGCGCGGCACCGCCCCCGTCACCACGCGCAGCATCGCCTCGACGCGGTGCGGCGTCGCGGTACCGATCGTCTCGCCAAGCGAGATCTCGTAGCAGCCGATATCGAGAAGCCGCCGCCCGACATCAGCCACCGCCGTCGGCGCGATCGCTCCCTCGTAGGGACAATCAACGACGCAGGAGACATACCCGCGCATGGGAATGCCGTCCCGCCTCGCTGCGAGCGCCACCGGCGCGAAACGCTCGAAGCCTTCGGCGATCGAGCAGTTGGTATTCTTGCGCGAGAAGGTCTCCGACGCCGCGGCGAAGATCGCGATTTCCCGCGCGCCCGCGGCGCGCGCCGCCTCGTAACCCCGGAGATTGGGCACCAGCACCGGATAGCGCACTGCGGGCCGCTGCCGCAGCCCCGCCAGCACCTCGGCGCTGTCGGCCATCTGCGGGACCCATTTCGGCGAGACGAAGGCGCCGGCCTCGACGGCCGGGAGACCGGCCTCCGCGAGCCGCTCGATGAGCCGGATCTTGACCGGCGCCGGAACCGAGCGCGCCTCATTCTGGAGACCGTCACGCGGCCCCACCTCGACCATGCGCAGCTCAACAGGCAGCTGCATCGCCCTCTCCCGCCTCGGCGATCGCAAAAGCGATGAGATCCGCGCCCTCCTCGACGAGGTCGCCGGCGTTGTAATGCACCGCCTCGACGAGCCCGTCTGCCGGCGCCACGACCGTATGCTCCATCTTCATGGCCTCCAGCACCAGAAGCGGCTCACCGCGCCTGACCCGACGGCCTGCCGCCGTCTTCACCTCGATCACTTTTCCCGGCATCGGCGCGGTCAGCCGGCCGCCGGTCTCGTCCACCACCACGGTGGGCGAGAGCGGATCCACATGCTGCAGCCGGTGCTCGAGGCCATCGAGCAGGACCGTGACGCTCTCGCCCTGCCGGAGGACATCAGCACGCCGGCGCGTGCCGTCAAGGACGAGTGCGATGGCGCTGCCGGCTTCCCACTCCGCCGAGGCAGCGATCTGCCGACCGTCGATCTCCAGCCGATAGCCCGCCGGCAAGTAATGAACTCGTACGAGCCGCGCGTCCTCGCCATCGAGCCAGGAGACGTCCTGATATGTCGCGCCGTTGAGACGCCAGCCATCGCGCCGGCACCAGGGCGACCAGAGGTCGCCGCCATCGCCTGGCTTGGCAGCGGCAGCAGACTGATCGAGGACACGCGCCAAGCTGGCAGCGGCAAGCGCCGCGACTGGCGCCAGCTGCGGCACCGGCAACAGCGCCTCCCGGTGGCGGGGAATGAAACCGGTATCGAGCTCGCCGGCGTCGTAGGCCGCGTGGGTTGCCACGCGATAGAGGAATTCGCGGTTCGTCGTGAGGCCGGCAATGCGATAGCGGGCGAGCGCAGCGGCGAGCTGGCGCACCGCGGCGGGGCGATCCTCACCCCAGACGATCAGCTTGGCGATGAGGGGATCGTAGTGGATGGAAATTGCGTCGTGCGCGCGAACGCCGGTATCGATGCGAAGCCGCGCGCTGGTTGCCGGCGGCATCAGCGTGTCGAGGCGACCGGTTGCCGGCAGAAAGTCGCGCCGTGGATCCTCGGCGTAGAGCCGCGCCTCAATGGCGTGGCCGCGGATCACGATCCGCTCCTGATCGAGCGGCAGATCCTCGCCGGCAGCGACCCGGAGCTGCCACTCCACGAGATCGAGACCGGTGATCGCCTCGGTGACGGGATGCTCGACCTGCAGGCGCGTGTTCATCTCCATGAAGGCGAAGAGCTCGTCCGAGACGATGAACTCCACCGTGCCGGCCCCCACATAGCCGACCGCCTTCGCCGCGGCCACCGCGGCCGCGCAGAGCTTGCCGCGCCGCTTCGGATCGAGCCCGATCGCCGGCGCCTCCTCGATGACTTTCTGATAGCGGCGCTGGATCGAGCAGTCGCGCTCGAAGAGGTGAACGGTGTTGCCCGCGCCGTCGGCGAAGACCTGCACCTCGATGTGACGCGGGCGCGTGAGGTACTTCTCGATCAGCACCCGATCGTCGCCGAAGGCGGCCGCCGCCTCGCGCTTGGCGGAGCCCAGCGCGGCGGCGAAATCCGCGGCGCGCTCGACCACGCGCATGCCCTTGCCGCCACCGCCTGCCGAAGCCTTGATGAGGACAGGAAAGCCGATGCGCGCCGACTCCTGGGCGAGCTTCTTCTCGCCCTGCTCGGCGCCATGATAGCCCGGCACGATCGGCACACCGGCCTTCTCCATCAGGGCCTTCGAAGCGGCCTTGTCGCCCATGGCGCGGATCGCCGAGGCCGGCGGCCCGATGAAGACGAGACCTGCCTTGACGCAGGCCTCGGCGAAATCCGCGTTCTCCGAGAGGAAGCCGTATCCAGGATGGATCGCCTCGGCGCCGGTGGCGCGGGCCGCCGCCAGAATGCGCTCGCCGACGAGGTAGCTCTCGCGCGCGGGTGGCGGACCGATTGCCACCGCCTCGTCGGCCATCGCGACGTGGAGCGCGTCGCGGTCGGCCTCGGAATAGACCGCGACGGTGGCGATGCCGAGGCGGCGCGCCGTGCGTGCGACCCGGCAGGCGATCTCGCCGCGGTTGGCAATCAGGATCTTGCGGAACATCACCCCGCCGTCAGCGCCGCCAGCTCGGCTTGCGGCGCTCGAAGTAGGCGGTGAGTCCCTCGCGGGCTTCCGTCGAGGCACGCGCCTCGGCGATCACCCGCACCGTCAGATCGATGAGCGAGTCCTCGATCGGCCGATCGGCCACCTCCTCGATGAGCCGCTTGGCTCGCGCCTGGGCGCCAGGTCCGCCTTCCAGCAACGCGCCCGCCAGCCGATCCACCGTGGCATCGAGCTGCTGCGCCGAGGTCACCTCGTGAACGAGGCCGAGGCGCTTCGCTTCGAGTGCGGAAAAGCGCTCCGCCGTCAGGAAGTAGCGCCGCGCCGCGCGCGGTCCGATCGCGCGCACGAGATAGGGGCTAATCACCGAGGGAACCAGGCCGAGCCGGGTCTCCGAGACGCAGAAGATCGCCTGTTCCGAGGCCACCGCGATATCGCAGCAGGCGACGAGGCCGACGCCGCCGGCAAAAGCCGCGCCTTGCACGCGCGCGATGGTGGGTTTCGCAAGAAGATTGAGGGTGCGCATCAGGCGCCCCAGCGCGCCGGCGTCAGCAACATTCTCCGAATGACCGTAGCCGGCCATCCGCTGCATCCACTTGAGGTCGCCGCCGGCGGAGAAGCTGGGCCCCGCGCCGGTGAGAACCACCAAGCGAGTGGCCGGATCGCTCTCCAGCTTCTGCAACGTCTCGGTGAGGGTCGCGATCAGCGTCTCGTCGAAGGCGTTATGGGAATCGGGGCGGTTGAGGGTCACCGTGGCGACGCCGCGCGCGTCGGTGGACACCAGCACCAAGGTCTCGCTCATGTTCCTCACATCCGGAAGACGCCGAATTGGGTCTCGGCGATCGGCGCGTTGAGACTCGCCGAGATCGTCAGCGCCAGCACACGGCGGGTGTCCGCGGGATCGATGACGCCATCGTCCCAGAGCCGCGCGCTGGCGTAGTAGGGGTGTCCCTGCTCCTCATACTGGGCGCGGATCGGCGCTTTGAAGTCCTCTTCTTCCTTTGTGCTCCAGCTGCGGCCGCGGCTCTCGAGATTGTCGCGCCTGACCTGCGCCAGCACCGCTGCCGCCTGCTCGCCGCCCATCACCGAGATGCGCGCATTGGGCCACATGAAAACGAAGCGCGGATCAAAAGCGCGCCCGCACATGCCATAATTGCCGGCGCCGAAGCTGCCGCCGATGATGACGGTGAACTTCGGCACATTGGCGCAGGCAACCGCGGTCACCATCTTGGCGCCGTCCTTGGCGATGCCGCCCGCCTCGTATTTGCGCCCGACCATGAAGCCGCTGATGTTCTGCAGGAAGATGAGCGGAATGCCGCGCTGGGCACAGAGCTCGATGAAATGCGCGCCCTTGAGCGCGCTTTCCGAGAAGAGGATCCCGTTGTTGGCGACGATGCCCACGGGATAGCCCCAGAGCCGCGCGAAGCCGGTGACCAGCGTCTCGCCATAGAGGCGCTTGAACTCGTCGAACCCGCTGCCGTCGACGAGCCGCGCGATCACCTCGCGCACGTCATAAGGCTTGCGCGTGTCGGCGGGAACGACGCCATAGACTTCGGCGGGGTCGTAGAGCGGCTCGCACGGCTGCGCGATCTCGGTGCCGACGCGCTTCGGTCGGTTGAGATGGCCGACGATGCGCCGGGCGATGCCGAGCGCATGGGCATCGTCGAGGGCGTAGTGGTCGGTGACGCCAGAGACGCGGCTGTGCACGTCCGCGCCGCCGAGTTCCTCGGCGGTCACCACCTCGCCGGTCGCCGCGCGCACCAGCGGCGGGCCGCCCAGGAATATGGTGCCCTGATTGCGGACGATGATGCTCTCGTCGGACATCGCCGGCACATAGGCGCCGCCCGCGGTGCAGGAGCCCATGACGACGGCGATCTGCGGGATGCCTGCCGCCGACATCCTGGCCTGGTTGAAGAAGATGCGACCGAAGTGGTCGCGGTCGGGGAACACGTCATCCTGACTCGGCAGGTTGGCGCCGCCGGAATCGACGAGGTAGATGCAGGGGAGATTGTTCTGCCGCGCGATATCCTGGGCGCGCAGATGCTTCTTCACGGTGATCGGAAAATAAGTCCCGCCCTTCACCGTGGCATCATTGGCGATGACGACGCACTCGCGACCCATCACCGAGCCGATGCCGGTGATGATGCCGCCGGCCGGCACCGCGTCATCGTAAAGCTTGTAGCCGGCGAGCTGGGAGAATTCGAGAAAGGGCGCCCCGGGATCGAGGAGCGTGCGCACCCGGTCGCGCGGCAGGAGTTTGTTGCGGCTGAGATGGCGCTGACGCGCTTCCGCGCCGCCGCCCTCGCGGATCTTCTCGACGCGCCCCGCCAGATCCTGCACCAGCGCGCCCATCGCCGCCTTGTTGTCGAGAAAGCCCGCGGAACGCGGGTCGACGGCGGATTTGAGGACGGTCATCGCTGGATTCTCCGGCGAGTCGCTTGGGGCGCATTCCTGGCGGGACACCTTGCTCAAGAGCGCTTGACCCGGCAAGGGAAAAACGGGGAAATGGCCATGCACGCCACGGGAGCCCGATGCTCACCCTTGCCGATCTCAAATCCGCCGCCGAGCTGGTCCAGCGCGTGGTGACGCCGACGCCGGCGATCGCCTGGCCGCTGCTGGCGGAGCGCGTGGGCGCCGAGGTCTGGGTGAAGCACGAGAACGCCACGCCGATCGGCGCCTTCAAGGTGCGCGGCGGCCTGGTCTACATGGCCGACCTCAAGCGCCGCGAGCCCGAAGTCCCAGGCGTCGTCGCGGCGACCCGCGGCAATCACGGCCAGAGTGTGGCGCTCGCCGCGCGGCGGAACGGCATTCCCGCCACCATCGTGGTACCGCACGGCAACAGTCGCGAGAAGAACGCCGCCATGCGCGCCTTCGGCGCGACGCTCGTCGAGCACGGCCACGATTTCCAGGCCGCCCTTGAGCATGCCCAGGTGCTCGCCGCGGAGCGCGAGCTCCACCTGATGCCGTCGTTCCACCCGCTCCTCGCCGCCGGGGTGGCGAGCTACGGCCTCGAGCTCTTCCGTGCGGTGCCGGATCTCGACACCGTCTATGTGCCGATCGGCCTCGGCTCCGGCATCTGCGGCACCATTGCCGCCCGCGACGCGCTCGGCCTCAAGACCAGGATCGTCGGCGTGGTCGCGGCAGAAGCACCCGCCTATGCGCTTTCCTTCAGCGCCGGCAAACCGATCTCCACGAATTCCGCCGACACGCTCGCCGACGGGCTTGCCTGCCGGGTGCCGAACGCGGAAGCGCTCGCGGTGATCCTCAAAGGCGCCGAGCGCATCATCACCGTCAGCGAGGAGGAGATCCGCGCCGCCATCCGTCACCTCTATACGGATACGCACAACCTGGCGGAGGGCGCTGGAGCCGCGGCGCTGGCGGGTCTTCTGCAGGAGAAGCAGCAGATGGCGGGGAAGCGCGTCGCCGTCATCCAATCCGGCGGCAATATCGATCGCGAGCTGTTCCTCAGGATTCTCGCGAACTGACCCCCTAGCCGACGAACTCCACGACCGCGCCAAAGGCCTGCTCCGCGGGCACCTGCAGTGCCTTGCCCACACGCTCGAAGCCGACGCCGTTCTGGCGCAGCACGGACTCGGCAACCGCGAGGTCACTGACCCTGACGCTGTAGCCGGCGAAATAGGGCTTTCTCAGCACGTCGCGCAGACGGCGTCCGGGAAAGCGGGCGTTGAGCCGCGTTGCGTCCAGCACGCTGAGCACGCCGTCTCCGAGGCTCACGGTGAGCGCGCCTTCTCCCTGCCGCACTGCCCCGGGCTCGATGAGCCTGCCGAAGAACTCCGCCAGCGCGCCGGGGTCGTTCGCCATCATCACCACCTCGACCACCCGCTCCGCCGTGTTGGCATGGCGCTGGTACTCGGGTTTCCAGAAATATTCCGGCGTGTGCTGGTGGCAGGCAAAGAAGGCGGCGTCCGGGAAGCGCTGATCGGTGACGAAGGCGAGCGAGAACGACACCTCGACCTCCATCCCGTCGGGCAGCTTCGCCTTGCGGGAAAAATCGAAGGGCGCGTAGGTGTCGAGGCCTCGCGCCGCGAATTCCGCCTGATCGCGGCGGGCATCCTTGCTGTCGAAGACCAGCATCGACATGCCCTCGCGCCGGCGCAGAAACGTCTCGTTGAAGGCGCCGAAGCTGAAGTGGCCAGGGGTCGCCGGCGGGATCATCGCGGGATCGGCGACCGTCAGCAGCTCCAGGAAATTGCCCTGCAGCAGCGCCAGGCTGTTGGCGGTGCCGAAGGGATGGCGCGCCGTCGGCGTGAGGGTAAAGCCCAGGCGCTGATAGATCGCGCGAAGCGCCTCGAGGTCGCCGGCGCAGTGCACGAGATGATCGATAGCGCGGTTCATTCGCGGGCGATCTCGCGGCTGATCACCAGACGCTGGATATCGCTGGTACCCTCGTAGATCTGCGTCACCCGCACGTCGCGATAGATGCGCTCCACCGGAAAATCCGCGAGATAGCCATAGCCGCCGAGGGTCTGGATCGCGCCGGAGCAGACCCGCTCCGCCATCTCCGAGGCGAAGAGCTTCGCCATCGAGGCTTCCTTGATACAGGGCTGGCCAGCGTCCCGGAGCGTCGCCGCATGCAGCAGCATCTGCCGCGCCACCTCGATCTGGGTCGCCATGTCGGCGAGCCGGAACGCGACTGCCTGGTGCTCGATGATGGAGACGCCGAAGCTCTTGCGCTCCTTCGCATAGGCGAGCGCCACCTCATAGGCGGCCCGCGCCATGCCGACCGACTGTGCGGCGATGCCGATCCGGCCGCCCTCGAGATTGGCGAGCGCGATCCGATAGCCCTGCCCCTCCTCGCCCAGCATCAGGTCCGGCGTCAGCTCCAGCTCCTCGAACACGATCTGTGCCGTGTCCGAGGCACGCTGCCCCAGCTTCTCCTCGAGCTTCGCCACCTTGTAGCCGGCGCTGTCCGTCGGCACGATGAAGGCACTGATGCCCTTCTTGCCGGCCTTGGGATCGGTCACCGCGAAGACGATGGCGACATCCGCTTCGGTGCCCGAGGTGATGAACTGCTTGGTGCCGTTGAGCACGAAGCGATTGCCGCGCTTCTGGGCGCGGGTCCTGATGCCGGACGCATCCGAGCCCGCCTCCGGCTCGGTCAGACAGAAGGCCGCCAGCATCTCGCCGCGCGCCATCGGCTTCAGGAAGCGCTGCTTCTGCTCCTCGGTGCCGAATTTCAGGATCGGCAGACAGCCAACCGAGTTGTGCACGCTCATGATGGTGGAGCAGGCGCCGTCGCCGGCGGCGATCTCCTCCAGCGCCAGCGCATAGGAGACGTGATCGGCCTCGGCGCCGTCGTAGGTCTCCGGCACCATCATGCCGAGGAAACCGAGTTCAGCCATCTCGGCCAGAGCTTCCCGTGGGAAGGTACCGTCGCGATCCCACGTCGCCGCATGCGGCTTCAGTTTCTCGGTCGCGAAGCCACGCGCGGTATCCCGGATGATCGTCTGTTCCTGGTTCAGCAGCATCGACGCGCCGTCCGCTTCTTCACGCCTTGTGCTTCGCCGTCACTTCGATCTCGATCTTCATGCGCGGATCCACGAGGTCACAGACGATAGCGGTTGCCGCCGGACGCACCTCGCCGAAGAACTCGCCGAAAACCGGCGCCAGTGTCGGCCAGTCGGCGGCATCCGTCAGATAGTAGCGGACACGCACGACATCGGCGAGGCTCGAGCCTGCTTCCGCGAGCGCGGCTGCGATGTTCTTGAAGGTCTGCCGCGTCTGTGCCGCCGTATCGCCTTCGATGGTCATGGTCTTGTAGTCGAAGCCGGTGGTGCCGGAGACGAAGATCCAGTCGCCATCCACGACGGCTCGGCTGTAACCGACGGTGCGCTCGAAGTTCGAGCCCGAAGAAACGAGGCGGCGCGCCATGATCCCTCCTTCACGCGATCGTGCCCGATACTACGCCGGCTCAAGACCGGGCGGTCAATTGATTTGCCGCGTGCCGCCTAGGCGGTCTCGGCGAAGAGCTCGCGGCCGATCAGCATGCGCCGGATCTCCGAGGTGCCGGCGCCGATCTCGTAGAGCTTCGCGTCCCGCAGCAGCCGGCCGGTCGGGAACTCGTTGATGTAGCCATTGCCACCCAGACACTGGATGGCGTCGAGCGCCACCAGGGTCGCCTTCTCCGCCGCGTAGAGGATCGCGCCGGCGGCGTCCTTGCGTGTCGTCTGGCCGCGATCGCAGGCGCGCGCCACCGCATAGACATAAGCCTTGGAGGCGTTCAGCGTCGTATACATGTCCGCGAGCTTCCCCTGCATGAGTTGGAACTCGCCGATCGGTTGGCCGAACTGCTTGCGATCGTGGACGTAGGGGATCACCACGTCGAGGCATGCCTGCATGATGCCGAGCGGCCCCGCCGCCAGCACCGCCCGCTCGTAGTCGAGACCGCTCATCAGCACCTGGACGCCCTCATTCACCTTGCCGAGCACGTTCTCCGCCGGGACCTCGCAGTCGCTGAAGATAAGCTCGCAGGTCGGCGAACCGCGCATGCCGAGCTTGTCGAGCTTCTGCGCGGTCGAGAAGCCCTTCATGCCTTTCTCGATCAGAAAGGCGGTGATGCCGCGCGCCCCAGCCTCGGGATCGGTCTTGGCGTAGACCACCAGAGTGTCGGCATAGGGACCGTTGGTGATCCACATCTTGTTCCCATTGAGGACGTAGCGATCGCCCTTCTTCTCGGCGCGGAGCCGCATTCCCACCACGTCGGAGCCCGCACCGGGCTCGCTCATGGCAAGGGCGCCCACATGCTCGCCGGAGATCAGCTTCGGCAGATATTTCCTCTTCTGTGCCTCGCTGCCGTTGCGCCGGATCTGGTTGACGCAGAGGTTGGAGTGGGCGCCGTAGGAGAGCCCCACCGAAGCCGAGCCGCGGCTCACCTCCTCCATGGCGACGCAATGAGCGAGATAGCCAAGGCCGGTGCCGCCGTATTCCTCCTCGACGGTGACGCCATGCAGGCCGAGCTCGCCCATGCCCGGCCAGAGCTCGCGCGGAAAGCGGTCGGTGCGGTCGATGTCGTCGGCGAGCGGCGCGATGTTGGCCTCGGAGAAGCTGCGCACGCTCTCGCGCAGCATATCGATCTCCGGCGGGAGATCGAAATCGAGTGTTGGATAGCGGTTACTCGCCATGGCGCCCTCCGATGCCTGAAGCAGTGCTCCGCCGACGTGCATACCGGTTCGGCGCAGAAAAGGCGAGATGGCCAATGCGGCCAGCACTATGGCCGCACATCGATGCGGCATCGAAAAGCCAGCGGCCGCAGCATCATAGATGGCGGATTCATGGCGCTGCGCTTACCGCTTTGTAATCGAAGACGGCGCTTATTCGAGGGGATAGTTGGGGCAGGACACCCATAGAAAAAGCATCATGGGCGCCCGCGAATGGGCGTCCGGAAAGCCCCAACCAGGAGACCGATACCCATGGCCAGTCGCACCTTCACCGCCCTCGCTCTCGCCGCCCTCATGGCCGGTGGAACCGCGGTCGCCTTGGCGCCGAGTTACGCCGACGCCCAGGCCCAGTCCACGCACGCCGCTTTCGTGCCCGGCCGCCACATCGAGGGCCGGATCGCCTACATGAAGGCGGAGCTCAAGATCACCGACGCGCAGACGCCGCTCTGGAACCAGGTGGCCGATGCCATGCGCGCCAACGCGAAGGACATGGACGGCGCCGCGAGCCAGCTGCGGCACGATCCCAACGCGCCGAAGCCCACCGCGATCGAGCGGCTGGAGACCCATGCGAAGTTCGAGCAGCTCAAGGCGCAGGGCACCGAGCGTTTCCTCGCCGCCTTCCGGCCGCTCTATAACTCGCTGAGCCCCGATCAGAAGAAGAGCGCCGACGAGATGATGGGCGGACACCACCACCATCATCGCGTCTGACCTGATATCGGCGCCGCGCGGTTGCGTGGCGCCGGTCCTCTTGCGATAGTGGCTGGGATCGCGACGCGATCGACGCCACGCTCCGTCCTTCGGCGCGGTCGGCCAATCGGAATGGGGCATGGGCGATCAGGCGAGCGCGGCTCTCCGCTATGCCGGCTTCTGGCGCCGGCTCGCCGCCTTCGCCATCGACCATCTCGTCGTCATCGCCGCTTTCGCCATCACGGTCTTCGGCGTCGGTGTCGTCTACGTGCTGCTGAGCGGCGACATGGAGCGGGCGGTCTCCCGCTACCTCGAACTCAGCTACGTGGCGGTGAAACCGCTCAGCGTGGTGGTGATCTGGCTCTATTACGCGATCCTGGAATGCGGTCGCCATCAGGCGACGCTGGGCAAGCGCGCCCTCTCGATCAAGGTGACTGATCTCGGCGGCCAGCGGATCGGCTTTTGGCGCTCCTTCGGACGCCAGGCCGGCAAGCTCCTTTCCACCGCGATCCTCGGCCTCGGATTCGTGATGGCCGCCTTCACGCTCCGGAAACAGGCGCTGCACGATCTCCTGGCGCGTTGCCTGGTCGTGCGGTGTTGAGCGCGGAGTGTTTCTAGATCTGGAGACGATCTGATACTATCATTTATGGCAAATTCGGTCGCGTGGCTCGTTCACGCGAGGGGGAACGATGCGCAAACTCTTCATCGCCTTGGGGATCGTGTTCGCCGTCATTCTGGTGGCCGGCACCGTTGGACTTTTCGTGCTGGCTCGGAATGGCGCCGCGCTGGACGCGGAGAGCAAGGCCTACGTTGACGACGCCGTCATCGCGATCACAGCGCACTGGAAGAAGGATGAATTCATGAAGCGCGCAACGCCGCAGCTCTTGCAGAGCGCAAAGCCGAAAGCCCTCGACGACCTGTTTGACGCGGCAGGCTTCGGCTTGGGACCGCTCGTTGAGTATCGCGGCGCGCAAGGCCAATCGTTGATGAGCGCGACGACGGGAACAGGTACCGTGATCTCCGCCAACTATGTCGCCGAGGCGCGATTCCAGAAGGGAACCGCCGCCATTCACATAGCGCTTCTTAAGATCGACGGCGTCTGGATGATCAACGGCTTCAACATCGAATCGACAGACATGATGAGCAATCTCGCCGGCAAGAAGACGTGACTGAACGGGCGATCTCGGGATATCGCCGGCGCCGAGCTCTAGACTAGCGCTTGTTCCCGGCGCCGAAGCCGAAGGTGTTCGGCAGCAGGTCCCGCGCCGGCACCGCAACGAAACCGGTATCGGCATCGCGGAACAGCACGATGGCATCGGCACCGAATTCCATGATCGCCTGCCGGCAGGCGCCGCAGGGCGTGCAGGGCGCGGTCGAGCCGCGATGCTCTGCCGCCACCAGGAGGCGCGCGATCCGCATCGCGGGGCCCTCCTCCAGCACTGCCGCCGCGATCGCATTGCGCTCGGCGCATTGCCCGATCGGGAAGGAGATGCTCTCGACATTGCAGCCGCGGAACAGATTGCCGCTAGCGGTGAGGAGCGCGGCACCGACGCGGAAGCCCGAGTACCGGGCATAGGCCTGGCGCAGCGCCGCCTCCGCCGCCTGCAGCAATGCAGTGTCGTCGGCGGACATGCTAGGTCGACCCCGCCGCCTCCGCGGCGAGCTGGGCGTCATAGGATGCGATCGCCGTCATATTAAGGAGTCCGCGGACGGTCACCGAGGGCGTCACGATGTGGGCGGGCTTGGCCACCCCCAGCAGCACCGGCCCGATCGGCTGACCATCGCCCAGCACCTTGAGCGCGTTGAAGGTGATGTTGGCGGCATCGAGCGTCGGCATGACCAGGAGATTGGCCGAGCCCTTGAGGCGCGAGTTCGGGAAGATCCGGCGGCGGATGTCGTCCGCGAGCGCCGCGTCGGCATGCATCTCACCCTCGACCTCGAGGTCCGGCGCGCGCTCGCGGATCAGTACCAGGGCATCCCGCATCTTGCGGGCGCCCGCATCATCGGAGCTCCCGAAATTCGAGTGCGACAGCAAGGCCGCCTTGGGCTCGATGCCGAAATGCCGGACCGCGTCGGCGGCGCGGAGCGTCATCTCCGCCACCTGCTCGGCGCTCGGATCGTCGGTCGCCTGGGTGTCGCAGAGGAAATAAGTACCCTTCGACATGATGAGGACGCTGAGCCCGGCCGGCGACGTGACGCCCTTGCCGAGGCCGAGCACGTCGACGACATGCCGCAGATGGCGGCGATACTGGCCGATGGCGCCGCAGAGCATCGCATCCGCCTCGCCGCGCCGCACCATCAGCGCCGCGATGACGGTCGGGCGCGTGCGCACCACGCGCTGCGCCAACTCCGGAGAGACCCCCTTCCGCTCCATAATCCCGTGATAAAGCGCCCAGTAGCTGGCGAAGCGCGGATCATCCTCGGGATCGCAGAGCTCGACGTTCTCGCCGAGCTTGAGGCGGAGATTGAGACGCTCGATCCGCCGCTCCACCACCGAGCGGCGCGCGATGATGATCGGCCGGGCGAGACCGTCGTCGATCGCCTGCTGCACCGCCCGCAGCACCCGCTCGTCCTCGCCCTCGGCGTAGACGATGCGCTTCGGCTCCTGCCGCGCATGGTCGAAGATCGGCTTCATGGCGAGACCGGAGCGGAAGACGAACTGCGACAGCCGCATGCGATAGGCGTCGAAATCGTGGATCGGGCGGGTGGCGACACCGCTCTCCATCGCCGCCTTCGCCACCGCGGGCGCCAGCTGGAGGATGAGGCGCGGATCGAAGGGCTTGGGAATGAAATAATCCGGGCCGAAGGTGAGCGCCGTCTCGCCATAGGCGGCGGCAACGACATCGGACGGCTCCGCCAACGCCAGATCGGCAAGCGCTCGCACGCAGGCGAGCTTCATCGCCTCGTTGATCGCCGTGGCACCGACGTCAAGGGCGCCGCGGAAGATGAAGGGAAAGCAGAGGACGTTGTTGACCTGGTTCGGATAGTCGGTGCGCCCGGTGGCGATCAGCGCATCGGGCCGCAGCTCCTTCACCAGCTCCGGCCGGATCTCCGGATTGGGATTGGCAAGCGCCAGGATCAGCGGCTTCGGCGCCATCCGCGCCACCATCTCCGGCTTCAGCACGTCGGGCGCCGAAAGGCCGAGGAAGACGTCGGCATCGCCGATCACGTCGCCCAGGGTGCGGGCGTTGGTGTCCTTGACGTAGCGCTCCTTGCGCGGATCCATCTCCTCCTTGCGGCCGCGATAGGCGACGCCGTAGCGGTCGGTGACGATGATGTTCTCGACCTTGAGCCCCATGTCGACCAGGAGATCGAGGCAGGCGAGCGCCGCCGCGCCCGCGCCGGAGGTCACCAGCTTCACCTGGTCGAGGGATTTTCCCACCAGGCGCAGCCCGTTCAGGATCGCCGCCCCCACGATGATGGCGGTGCCGTGCTGGTCGTCGTGGAAGACCGGGATCTTCATCCGGCCGCGCAGCTTCGCCTCGATCTCGAAGCACTCCGGCGCCTTGATGTCCTCGAGGTTGATGCCGCCGAAGGTGGGCTCGAGAGCGGCGATGATGTCGACGAGCTTGTCGGGATCGCGCTCGTTCACCTCGATGTCGAAGACGTCGATGCCGGCGAATTTCTTGAACAGGACCGCCTTCCCCTCCATCACCGGCTTGGCGGCGAGCGGGCCGATGGCGCCGAGGCCGAGGACCGCGGTGCCGTTGCTGATGACGGCGACGAGATTGCTGCGCGCGGTGAGGTTGGCGGCCTCCGCAGGGCTCTCGGCGATGAGGGTGCAGGCTTCCGCCACGCCCGGCGAATAGGCGAGCGCCAGGTCGCGCTGGTTGGCGAGCGGCTTGGTGGCGACAATGCCGATCTTCCCCGGCGTTGGCAGCCGATGGTATTCGAGCGCGCTCTCCCGCAGCTCCTCGGTCATCTCGAACGTCCTCCCGAAACCGGTGCGGGATCGGTTCTACACTGCCCCGCCAACGGGGTCACGCAAGCGGTTGCCGTTGCAAACCCGACCGCCCCCGGCTCGGGGCGCGCGCCGACGATGCCGGCGCATGGCTGCCGGTCCTTCAGGGCATGAAGCCGCTCTGGCAAGGGAGGCTGGTGCGGTCGAGAAGACTCGAACTTCCAAGCCCTTTCGGGCACTAGCACCTCAAGCTAGCGCGTCTACCAATTCCGCCACGACCGCAGGGCCGGCGCGCTTGGGACTTGTCGCCGGTCGCGGGCGTGATTACCAAATCCTTGCAATCATAGCAAGCGAGCGAGGGGCATGGACGGAGCCGCGATGGCGCTGGAATGGCGGGTGAGCGATCGCCCCGTCGCCTACGAGGCGGCGGTGGCGGAGATGGAGGCGCGCGTCGCCGAGATCGCCGCCGGGACCGCCCCGGAGCTGGTGTGGCTGCTGGAGCATCCGCCCCTCTACACCGCCGGCACCAGCGCCCGGGAGAGCGACCTGCTGGATCCCGGCCAGCTGCCGGTCTACCGCAGCGGCCGCGGCGGCCAGTACACCTATCACGGGCCCGGACAGCGGGTGGCCTACGTGCTGCTCGACCTCCGGCGGCGGGGCCGGGACGTGCGCTGCTTCGTCCACGCGCTGGAGGAATGGATGATCGCGACGCTTGCTCTCTTCAACGTGACGGGTGAGCGGCGCCAGGGGCGGGTCGGCATCTGGATCGACGAGGGCGCTGGCCGCGAGAGCAAGATCGCCGCCGTTGGCGTCCGCATCCGGCAATGGGTGACCTATCACGGCGTCGCCCTCAATCTCGACCCGGACCTCTCGCATTATCGCGGCATCGTCGCGTGCGGCATCCGCGAGCACGGCGTCACCTCCCTTGCCGAGCAGGGCATCCCGATCTC
Source organism: Allostellaceae bacterium (assembly GCA_035507155.1). Taxonomy (GTDB): domain Bacteria; phylum Pseudomonadota; class Alphaproteobacteria; order ATCC43930; family CGMCC-115725; genus DASZHJ01. The sequence continues at coordinate 3,088 of DATJOK010000303.1, read as the reverse complement.
GATGGCCGAGCTCGACGCCGCCCTCAAGGCCACCTTCGAGCCGGCTTTCGCCAGCCTCGCCTGTGCTGGGCCGGCCGGGGCGGCCGAGGAATCGCCGCGAAAGCCCGATATCGCGCCTCGCCCATAAGTCGCTAATTCGTTACCGCGGCCGAGGGCGCCGGCCGGCATCCGCTCGCGCGCCGGTCCCGCCGGCCGCCCGGGATTCCGCGGCTCAGCCTGCGACCGGCAAATTCGGGGCTCGAAGACATCTTCCTAAAACTCCGTCCAAACTAGCCCGGACGGGCGTGAATAAATCAATATTCTGTAAACCATTTTGCGCGCCAAATATTACCGTCGCCGGGAATTGGTGAAAATCCCGATCGTTACTTCTGTTCATTGGAGTCCGGGATCCCTTATGGTGCAGAGAACCGGGCGGCTCGGTAGCCACCCGGGGACCGTTTCGAGGCGACTGCATCGAGGCGGGGTTCCGGCTCAAGGAGAGCGCTGATGTATGTAGTCGCCGTGTCGTCCCAGAAGGGCGGATCGGGCAAGACCACCCTCGCCGGCCACCTGGCCGTTGAGGCGGATCTCAAGGGCTTCGGCCCGGTCGCGCTCGTCGACACCGACCCGCAGGGCAGTCTCGCCGAGTGGTGGAACGCTCGCGTCGCCGAGACGCCACTCTTCGCGCGCACCAGCGCCGACCGGCTGGCGGAGGACATCGGCCGACTGAAGGCGCTCGGCGTCAATCTCCTGGTCATCGATACGCCGCCGGCGATTGCCGCCACCATCACCGAGGTGGTGCGGATCGCCGACATCGTCGTCGTCCCGGCGCGACCGAGCCCGCATGACCTGCGCGCCGCCGGCGCCACCGTCGAACTCATCGAGCGCTATCAGAAGCCGCTCGTCTTCGTGATCAACGGCGCCGCGCCCCGCGCGCGCATCACCTCGGAAGCGGTGATGGCGCTCTCGCAGCACGGCACGCTCGCGCCCACCATCATTCACAACCGCACCGCCTTCGCCGCCAGCATGATCGACGGCCGGACGGTGATGGAGATCCCCGGCGAGGCTCGCGCCGCAAGCGAGATCGCCATGCTCTGGGAGTATCTCTCGCGCCGTCTCAAGGGCGAATATCGCACCCTTCTCAACGGCGACCAGCCGCGCGCCGAGCAGCCGGCGAGCGGGGAGCCGCCGCCCGAGCCCGACCATGCGCCTCCCGCCATCGAGGTGAAGCCCTCGGGCGAGCAGCCGAGCCCTGATTTTCCGTCACCGATCACCGCGGGTCTCCCATGAGGTATGGCAAGACGGCAGCGCTCACCGGCAACCTGCTCTTCCCGAAGGGCAATGCCGAAACCGTGGGCTTCCTGCTGTCCCGTCAGCCGCAGGCGGTCGTGAACCAGTCGTCGGTGCAGACCTTGGCCGCACCGGCGCCGGTGCAGTTCACGCCGGCGCCGCGCCAGTTCCACACTGAGGGACCGGTGCGCCACTCGATCATGCTCGATCGCGAGCGCCACATGCGGCTGAAGCTCGCCTCGGTGAAGCTCAACACCAGCGGCCGCGAGCTGATCCTCGCCGCGCTCGACCACTATTTCAGCACCGTGGTCCCGGCCCGTCTCGGCCATGCCTGCCCCTGCCTGGTGGCCGATCCGACGACAGACGCGACCTGCGGCGGCGACAATTGCCGCGTGGTGACGGAGCCCAAGTCATGAGCAGGCGCAATTCGGCGGCCGCCGAGCGGGCGCCGCCGGCGAGCCTTACCGGCATCACGATCCGCACCAAATCGGCCGCCGCGCGCAAGCGCGGCGATCTGACCAATCGCCTGTTCGAGGAGGCGGAGACCCATCTCCCGCCGCCCCGCCCGGCACCGGTGATCGAGGCGAAGCGCCCGCTCGCGCCGCCGCCGGCGCCCGAGCCGGCGATCGAGACCGAGCCGCTGGTCACCGCCGAGCTGGATGCCGAGCCCGAGTTCCTGACGCCGGCGCCGGAGCCGGTCATCGAGCTGACACAGCGCGTCGAGGCGGAGCCCGAGACGGCGATCGAGCCGCCGGCTCCCGTCGACGCCGCGGTCGAGACCGAGGCTTTTGCCGAGCCGGCGCCTGCCTTCGAGCCCGGGCCCATGGCCGAGCCCGAGCCCATCGTCGAGCCCGAGATCACGCCCGTCGAGGATCTGGCGCCGGCGCCGATGCCGGTCTGGACGCCGCCGGCGCCCAAAGCCGAGGAGCCGCCGCCGGAGCCGGTGCGCGCGCCCCTGGTCGAGCGCGAGGAGATCGCGGCGGCGATCTCCGACGTGGAGCCGGCGCCCACCGTCCCGGTCTTCACGGATCTGCCGGGCTACTGGCGTCACCTGCGCGGCAGCGCCGAGTTCCCGACCGCCGAGGCTCTCGACCGCGACGTGGTCGCGGCGCGCTGGCCCGGCAGCCTGCTGATCGCCTTCATGCGGAACGCCCAGGACCCGCGCAGCGAGCCTAGCCTCGCGCGCGTCACCCGCCTCGGCATCGCCAGCGCGGATGCGGAGAATGCCGTCGACTACGCGCCCTACGCCACCGAGTGGATGCTGGATCTCGGCCGTGCCGCGCTCGAGGCCTGCGAGCCGATCGAGGAGCTGCAGCGGCTTCCCACCCGCGCCGGCGCCTCGGGCTTCCGCCTGATCGCGCTGCCGCTGGGGCCGCTCAACGGCGATCCCGACAGCGTGCTCTGCCAGCTCGCGCCGGACACCGCCGCGCCGCGCTTCGGCAAGAAGCGGAACTGGCTGGAGGACTGACGCTCCCGCCGGCGTCCGCTCCGCTGGCGCGGCCTCTCCGCTTCCCCTAGACTCCCGGCCATGCCGAAACGCTTGGCCGTCCTGCTCCTGGCGGCGCTGCTGGGAGCTGCCCCTGCCGTCGCCCCCGCACAGACGCGCACTCCGCCGTCCAGCCGCGAGGCGATGCGGTATTCCTTCGCGCCGATCGTCAAGAAGGCAGCGCCGGCGGTCGTGAACGTGTTCTCGCACCGGGTCGTCCACACCGATGCCTCGCCCTTCGCCAACGATCCGATCTTCCGCCGCTTCTTCGGCGACCACGCCTTCGGCATGCCGCAGGACCGCATCCAGAACTCGCTGGGATCGGGCGTCATC
>DATJOK010000302.1:0-5176 GCA_035507155.1 Allostellaceae bacterium | reverse complement strand
CGCTCCGTCTCAGCGTGACGGCGCCGCCGAGCGGCGGTCCGGCAACCGCATCGGCTCCCGCCGCCCCGGCTTCAAGCGCCATCCGCGCTACGGCGCCGCCCGCCGTCGGCACGCCCGACATCGCGGCGCCCGACGCAGCCGCGCCGGAGCCGGCGTCCACCGCTCCGTCTCTGCCGCTGACGACGAGCAGCATCGGCAGCTGGAGCGCTCCGAGCGCCTCTGCCACGGCCGCCTATGCCGCGGCCGCCCCTGCGTCCGCGCCCGCTTCGGCTGCCGCCGCTGCGCTTCCCCAGGCAGCCGGTACGACACAGATCTCCGCTCTCCGTCCTGGCTCGCCGGCGCCGACGGCCGCCGCCCTGCCGGTCAGCACCGGCTCCACCTCCTCACCGGTTGCGGCACCGAGCGCGGCGTTCACCCCGGCGCCGAATGTCATCGCCGGCACCGTCGGACTCAGCAACGGGAGCATCACCCTTCTCGATACGCCGGTCGGTCGCCTCGCGCTCGACCAGCGTCTCGACCTCGCGCCGGGCACGCTGGTGAACTTGGAACGGCTCGACGCGCCGAGCGGGTATGCGCCGACGGCGAACGCGCAGGCGCTCTCCTCGCCGGCTCTTGGAAGCGACTGGCCCGCTCTCAACGATGCGCTGCAGACACTTGAGCGCGTGGCACCCGGACTCGCCTCCCAGCTGCGCGCCGACCTCACGCCCAGCACCGCGCCTCGGCTCACGGCGACGCTCCTGTTCTTCGTCGGAGTGCTGAACGGGGATGCCAACTGGCCTTCGGACAGCATCGCCGCCGCGCTGGCCGGCGCGGGTCGCGCCGACCTGCGCAACCGGCTGCAGAAGGACCTGGGCGAGCTCCGCCGCCTCGGCGGCGAGCAGGCGAAAGGCGACTGGCGTGTTCTCACCTTGCCGCTCATGGACGAAGGCAGCGTCCAGCCGCTCCGGCTTTACGTCCGGCGCGACCCGGAGAACGAGACTCCGCAGCAGCGTGCGGAGCGCGGCTCACGCTTCGTGCTCGACCTCGACATGAGCCGCCTCGGTGCGCTGCAGCTCGACGGCCTGGTGCGCAAGGGCCGCTTCGACCTCGTGCTGCGCAGCCACGAGCCGATGGCTGCCGACATCAAGTCGGACATGGCCACGATCTTCCGCAACTCGCTCGCCGCCAGCGGCTTCAACGGCGACATCGCCTTCGTCGCCACCGCCCGCTTCCCGGTGGCGCCGCTCGAAGAGCTGAGGCCGCATCTCGGAATCAGGATCTGAGCCGCCACGCCCCTGCCGGCGGCTGGGTCAGCTCACGCGCTCGCCAGCCTCTGCCAGGCTGTGAAACGTCAGCACGCTGAGGAAGCGCTCGACTTCCTCGGTCTCGTGGGTCAGCGGCAGGAGCAGGTGGCGGTAGTAGAGGTAGGGTTTCCCGGCCCAGCCCATCGTGCGCTCAGCAACGCAGGCAATGCCGCGCTCGCGCACCGTATCGAACTCGCGGCGCACGTCGTCGATGAGCCGGCAGGGAATCCGGCTCAGCGTGCCCCCCTTGAGTGGTCCCCCGAAGGCAACGTCGACCGCAGTCCCGGAGAGCCGGCAGGAATAATCATCCTCTTCATCGAGCTCCCAGATCAGCAGATGCGGGAGCGCGCGCCGTATGGCACCCGGATCGATGTCGCGATGGCGAGGCGCCCGCCGTTCGCCGCGGCGCTCCTTCCAGTGAGAGAGCACCTGGCGATGGACCGGGGTGAGGCTGGCTGAGAACTCTTCGGCGATCGCATCCGCGTCGCCACAGCGGCTCAGGAGCATTCGATCGATGGCCGGCGACGCGTCGCTCAGCACAGCGGCACGATACATGGCGCTCTCCCCGATTTCCTGCACAGGGATCTATTGTGCGCCGCAGCAATTTCCTGTGACCGAGATCACAAACGGCCGCAATGGCGGCAAATGCCTGCCTTGCGCGGCTGGCATATTGGAATGAAAATGCCTCGCACTTGCAATCTTTGGCCCACTGCGTCGGTGATCGGCAGCAGGCGCGATGGACGCATTGCGGAGCCTATGCCGCCCCGCTCCGTCGCCGGTAGTTGTCGAGAGCGATGCCGTCGAGCTCGAGGCGCTCACGGCGATCGGCGAGCTGGCGGCGGTGGCGCTCGCGGTTGGCGGCGGCGATCTCGTAGCGCTTCATCTCCTGGAATGCCGCGGCGACCGCCTCCCGCGCCTGGACGATCTGCTCCTCGGCCTCGGCGAGCGACCGCTCGAGCGTGGCGCGCCGATCGAGCGCACCGCGGATGTAGCCGGCATAACCGTAATGTGCCTCCGGCGAGGCGTCCGCCACCGCCGCCTCGAGCTCGCGCTCCTCCGCAAGCCGCTGCAGGTCCTGCCGGACGCGCTCCGCCAGCACCTCGAGCTCGACCAGCTGCCGCCGGCGCTCGTCGACCTGCCAGCGATGGATGCGGATCAGGGTATCGAAGGTGCTCACGCCGCGGTCTCAGCGAGAATGCGCTGCAGCTCCTCATAGCCGTCGGCCATGCTGGCGCGCTCCTCCCGCGCCTGGGAGAGGAAGCGCTCCAGGGCGGGATAGTAGCGGATCGCCTCGTCGATCTTGGGATCGCTGCCCTTGCGATAGGCGCCGAGGCGAATGAGCTCCCCCATGTCCTCGTAGGTCGCCAAGTACTGGCGGGCATGGGAGACGAGCTGGTTCTCCGCCTCGCTGTTGCAGCCGGGCATGGTGCGCGAGATCGAGCGCAGCACGTTGATGGCGGGATAGCGGCCGCGCTCGGCGATGGCGCGATCGAGCACGATGTGGCCGTCGAGGATGCCGCGCACCGCATCCGAGACCGGCTCGTTGTGGTCGTCGCCTTCCACCAGCACCGTGAAGAGGCCGGTGATGCTGCCCTTCCCTGTCCCGGGCCCGGCACGCTCCAGAAGCCGCGGCAGCTCCGCGAAGACGGTCGGCGGATAGCCTTTGCTGGTGGGGGGCTCGCCGGCGGAAAGCCCGATCTCGCGCTGCGCCATGGCAAAGCGCGTGACGCTGTCCATCAGGCAGAGCACGTCACGATCGCTGTCGCGCAAGTACTCGGCAACCGAGAGGGTGAGATAGGCGGCCTGGCGCCGCATCAGCGGCGATTCATCCGACGTCGCGACCACCACCACGCTGCGCTTCAGGCCTTCGGGGCCGAGATCGTCCTCGATGAACTCCTGCACCTCGCGGCCGCGCTCGCCGATGAGGCCGATCACCGTGCAATCGCTTGCGGTGTAGCGCGCGAGCATCGAGAGCAGGATCGACTTGCCGACACCGGAACCGGCGAAGATGCCCATGCGCTGGCCGCGGCAGCAGGTGAGGAAGGTGTTGAGCGCGCGCACGCCGAGATCGACCTTGCCCTGAACGCGCTTTCTTAGATGCGCCGCCGGCGGCTGGCTCCTCAGCGGATAGGCCCGGGGCCCCATCGGCAGCGGCCCCTTGCCGTCGAGCGGCTGGCCCATGGCGTTGACGACGCGGCCAAGCCAGGCCTCGGTCGGATGAATCACGGCACCCGTCGGCACCACCTCGGCCTTGGAGCCGAGACCGATGCCGTCGAGGGCGCTGAACGGCATCACCAGGGCACGGTTGCTGCGGAAGCCCACCACCTCGCAGGGCACCCGCCGGCCGTCGCGGGCCACCACCTCGCAGTGGCCACCGACCGCGAGGCTCTGCGGCACGCCGGCCACCTCCAGCAGCAACCCCAGAACGCCGGTGACCCGGCCGTAGCGCTGGTAATTCGGAATCTGTCGGACTTCCTCGAGAAGATTCGGCAGACCCACGCTTTACCTCGCTTACCGTTGCAGGAGCGCCACACCGGCGCTTAACCGTACCGCCGGAAGTATCTCCGAGGCGCTTTAAAGTGCGGTTAACCCCGGGCGCCACCGGTGTTTTTCGGCCCGAAACCCGCGCCGCTGAGGGGCTTGCGGGCTTGGCGCCGGCCCGAGTCGCGTTATTTATGGTGGGCGGGAGCCGACTCGCATGCCGCTCTCTGGTTGCAAAAACTCGCGGATTTCTGCGACTCGGGCAGGGCCCGGTTAACCTCTTGTTAACCCAGCGCGGTAAGAATGCTTAATATAGCGCTGAGGCGAAAGCGGAGTGAACGGCGCTGAACGGCGGAGGTCAGGATGCGGGTGCTTCTGGTAGAGGACGATTCTGCGACTGCCGCGAGCATCGAGATGATGCTGCGAGCCGAGAACTTCATCGTCGACACCACCGATCTGGGCGAGGACGGCCTCGAGATCGGCAAGCTTTATGATTACGACATCATCATTCTCGACCTCATGCTGCCGGACATCGACGGCTATGAGGTGCTGCGCCGCCTGCGCGCTGCGCGGGTGCGCACGCCGATTCTGATCTTGTCGGGGCTGAGCGAGCTCGATCACAAGATCAAGGGCCTCGGCTTCGGTGCCGACGACTTCCTCACCAAGCCCTTCGATCGCCGCGAACTCATCGCGCGCATCCAGGCGATCGTGCGCCGCGCCAAGGGCCATTCGGAGTCGGTGATCCGTACCGGCAAGCTGCTGGTCAATCTCGACAGCCGCACCGTGGAAGTGGACAGCCAGCCGCTCCGCCTCACCGGCAAGGAATACGGCATTCTCGAGCTCCTGAGCCTGCGCAAGGGCACCACTCTCACCAAGGAGATGTTCCTCAATCATCTCTACGGCGGCATGGACGAGCCGGAACTGAAGATCATCGACGTGTTCGTCTGCAAATTGCGCAAGAAGCTGGCGCAAGCGACCGGCGGCGAGCACTACATCGAGACGGTCTGGGGTCGCGGCTACGTATTGCGCGACCCGGTCGAGGCAACCGCCGCGCGCGGCACCGCGGCCGCCGATTTCCCGATCGCCGCCGCCGAGGCGCGCCTGCGCCGAGGCGTACCGGCCGCCGCCGCTGCGGTGCCCGAGGCCTGAGCCCGGGCTAAACCGCCGCCGCGATCACGCGAAACCCGCCCTCGCCGCCGGGCACGTCGACAAGGCGGCTTCCGAGGCTGCGAGCCAGAACGCCGGTAAAATAGGCGTGCACGGTACGCGAGGCGAGCTCGGCAACCGGGGTCGCCAGTTCCATCGCGGCGCGCGCTTCCGGGGCAAGGCCGGCGGCCTCCCCGACACCCTCGACGAACAGCTCGGCGGCCCCGGCATCGACAATCAGCCGGCCGCCGCGCGGCAGCCCCTCG
>DATJOK010000301.1:0-3919 GCA_035507155.1 Allostellaceae bacterium | reverse complement strand
TCCCGGCACCCTTTCCGCCAAGGGGAATGGGTGAACGGATGCTGCGGATATCGCAGGACGAGCACCGCACAAACTTTAGGCGTGGTTTAGTCGCTTTTGCCCTTATTTCATGCGGTCTTTTCGCGCTTGCGAAAGGAATTGGAAACCATATTCGGGTGAATCTGTTCGCTGGAATTCCGCTGCGGACAAAAACGTAAATGCCACCGACAGGCCGACCGCCTATTCCGCGACCAGCTCTGTGGATTGCGGTGCCGACCTTTTTTGTCAGCTTGGCCGTGGCGGCAAGCCTCAAAGCCGGCGTGTTCTTCGCCCTGCTGGTCGGTCTTCTCGGCGCGGCCGTCGTCGGCATTTTTGCCGAAAGAAGACTGGCCCGCATCATTTCCTCGATCGACCGCATCGCCCGCGGCGACCGTTACACCACCTTGCCCGACCTGGTCGGTGACGGCGCCATCCGGCAATTCGCCGGCACCGCGGAAACCGTGCGCGCCGCTTTGCTCGAGGCCGATACGCTCACCGTGGATCAGCTTCGGCGCGAGACCGAGGCGCGGCTGCATCACGCCGGCAGGTTGTTCTTCACCGGCAATTTCCGCCACGCCGTCGAGGAGGTGGTCAACGCCTTCACCAGTGCCGGCGAGCGCATCAGGCGCACCGCCACCGAATTGGGCCAGACTAACAGCCAGATGTCGTTGCAGGTCTCGCAAGCCTCCGACGCCGCGGCCCAGGCCGCCGAGGAGGTCGCCGGCGTCGCCGCGGCGGCCCGCGACGTTGAAACGCTGGTGATGAATTCGGCCCAACAAGTCGATGAAGCCCGCGCCGCCACCCGGCGCACGACCACCGAACTCGCGCGCGCCGACGAGACCATGCGCAATCTGGGTCTGGCGGCGGGCCGCATCGAGCAGGTCATCAAGCTCATCCATTCGATCGCCGGGCAGACCTCGCTGCTGGCGCTCAACGCCACCATCGAGGCCGCGCGCGCCGGCGAGGCCGGCCGCGGCTTCGCGGTGGTGGCGGGCGAGGTGAAGTCGCTCGCCAAGGAGACCAGCGCCGCCACCTCCGAGATCGACGCGACGCTCGCCGAGCTCGGCGCCAAGGCGCAGGCGCTGATGTCCCATTCCGGCAGCGGCATGCAGCAGGCGGAAACCGTGCGCGCGGGCACCGAGACGATCGCCAGCGTGATCCGCACCGCGAGCGACACCCTGGCCCAGGTCGATGGCGGCGCGGAGCGGATCGCCACGGGCGCCGCGGAGATCGGCGAGCGCTCGCGCCGCTTCCTGGAGGGGATCGAGGGGCTCAATGCCGACGTCGCCACCTCCAGCAATGACCTCAAGCTCGCCCGCGACCAGGTGACGGCGCTGATCGGCGTCGCCGAGACGTTGATCGAGGCGACTGCGGCGGCGGGGGTCGCCACCGTCGACACGCCCTTCATCGAGCGCGCCACCGCGCTCGCGGCGGAGATCTCGCGCCTCTTCGAGGCGGCGGTGGAGAACGGCGAGATCGGCGAGGCCGATCTCTTCGACGAGCGCTATCAGCCGATCCCCGGCAGCAATCCCGAGCAGCAGCTGACGCGCTTCGTCGCCTTCACCGATCGCGTGCTGCCGGCGCTGCAGGAGCCGGTGCTGGGGCTCGATCCGCGCGTGGTGTTCTGCGCCGCGGTCGACCGCAACGGCTACCTGCCGACGCACAATCTCAAATTCTCGCAGCCGCAGGGCAGCGACATCGCCTGGAACATCGCCCACTGCCGCAACCGGCGGAAATTCGACGACCGCACCGGGCTTGCCGCCGGCCGCAACCGCAAGCCCTTCCTGGTGCAGACTTATCGCCGCGCCATGGGCGGCGGCCAGTTCCAGCTGATGAAGGACGTCTCGGCGCCGATCACCGTGCGCGGCCGCCACTGGGGCGGCCTCCGCCTCGCCTACAAGATCTGATCTCCGGAAGTGAAAAAGGGCGCCCGGAGGCGCCCTTTTGTCGTCTTGATAGAGCGGCTCAGTTCGCCTGCGCCATGTGCATCGAGCTCGGCGGCCGCACCGCGCAATCGCGGCCCTTCTTGCGCAGGACGTGGCAGGCGCGCTCGGCCTCGCGCTCGCTGAAGTTCACGATGCGGGCGCGGAAATAGCGCTCGCCTTCGGGGATGCTCGGCGCCAGCACGGCGATGATCTTGCCCTTGCCGGGGTGGAGCGTGGCGAGCGCATGGCTGGCGGCCTTCTCGGCGGCGGCCTTCTGGCTGAAGGCGCCGACCTGGATGCTCCAGCGCTCCGTGGTCGGCTCGGCGCGGCGCGGCGTCGCCGCCTCGGCGGTGGAGACCGGCGAGAGATGGCTCAGCGTCCGCTTGGCGCGCGCGGTGAAGCTCTGCGGCTCCGGCGCGGCGACGGGCTGGTCGGCGGCGCTGGCATCGGCGGCGGCGACCTGCGTCGGAGCAGGCACCGGCACGATGGCCGGGGCGGGTGCCGGAGCGGCGGCGACCTCAGCCGGCGCGGCGGGCGGAACTGCGGGCGCGGCGGCGTTGCTGGCCACCATCGTCTTGGCCACATCCTCGCGGCGCGCCTCGACGAAGGCGGTGGTGAGGAGGCCGGCCATGATGTTGTCACGGGAGACGGCGCTGCGGCCGCCCATCACCACGCCGATCAGGCGGTGGCCGTCGCGCACGGCGGAGGCGGCGAGATTGAAGCCGGCGGCGCGGATATAGCCGGTCTTGATCCCGTCCATGCCCTCGAAGCGAGCCATCAGGTGGTTGTGGGTGGTGATGACCCGGCCGCGGAAGGTGAATTCCTGAGTGGCGAAGAACTTGTAGTCCTGCGGGAAATCGCGATAGAGCGCGCGCGCCAGCTTGGAGAGATCGCGCGCTGTGGTGAGCTGGCCGGGATCCGGCAGGCCCGAGGCGTTGTGGAAGGTGGTGTTCATCATGCCGAGGGCGTGGGCCTTGGCGGTCATGCGCTCGGCGAAGGCGTCCTCGCTGCCCGCCAGGTTCTCGGCGATCACCACCGCGGCGTCGTTGGCGGAGCGGGTGACCAGACCGAGGATGGCGTCATGCACCGAGATGGTCTCGCCGGGCAGGAGCCCGAGCTTGGTCGGCTCCTGGGCAGAGGCGTGGGCGGAGACCGAGAACGGCGTGTCGAGCGTCACCTTGCCCTTCTCGAGTGCCTCGAAGAGCAGGTAGAGCGTCATCATCTTGGTGAGCGAGGCCGGATAATTGGGCGTATCGGCATTGTCCTCGCTCAGCACCTTGCCGGTCTCGGCGTCGATGACGATCGAGGTGTCTTCCTGGTGCCGCGAGACGAGGGTGACGTGCTTCGGCTTCACCCTGGCTTTCGCTTCCGCCGCCGGTGAGAGCGGGGCGGCGACCAGACCCACCAGGAGGAGAGAGGCGACAAAGCCACCGACGATACGCGCTACGCTCTTGGAACCTTCCACTTGTACGCCCCCGATCCTCCGGCCAAACCCAGAAATGGATTTCAGCACAGTTGGGTTAAGAAATCCTCGATCCGCTCGTTAACCAAGCCGAGATGCCGCGCGAGCATCTTGCGCGAGCACATTGAATCCTATGATAGAACCAATGGCGGCGCCAGCGCCTTGATGCCGCCTTGATGATGAACGGCAAAATGCGCGCTTTTGCGGCGCCCCGCTCGGCCGCTTGCGAGGCAGGGAGATCTCCTTGATTTGACGGTATTTTTCGATGCTGGGCCGTGGCATGCGGGCGGGTGCGGTCGCGGCAAAGACGCTTGCGATGCTGGCGCCGGCGCTTATATGTTGCTGATGCTGCAACGCAGCATGGACGTTCGCGGCTGCGGCCGCTTCGCCCTCTTGGGCAATGCTGGCTCGGAGGATCGGACTTTATGGCAAGGAAACGTATCAGCAGCGCGGCGAGCGCGACGGCGGAAGAGGCGCCGGCGCTGCTGCCGTCGCCCAAGGCGCTGTTCGGCGC
>DATJOK010000300.1:0-2864 GCA_035507155.1 Allostellaceae bacterium | reverse complement strand
CTAGCCCCGGCCGCGGGGCTTCGTGCCGGCGCTCGGGCCGCCGGCAACAATGTCCGGCATTTTCGGTAAGCCCCGCCCCGCGCTTTAGCATTCCCTTAGGGATGCGCGGATTACGAGTACTTATGATTCGCGTCATCGCCTGCGTAGCCACAGAGCACGATCACCGGCTTGTCGCCCTCGCCGCCCTGATCTGCCTCTTTGCCTGCTACACCGGCTTCAGCCTGATCGCCCGCGCCCGCGCCGCCGGCGGCGTCAGCGGCTTCAAATGGCGCGCGGCGGCCGCCCTGGTGATGGGATGCGGCGTCTGGGCAACGCATTTCGTCGCCATGCTGGCGTTCCAGCCGCCGTTGCCGATGGGGTATGACGTCGGCCTGACCGCTGCGTCGCTCGCCACAGCAATCGCGATCATCTGGCTCGGGCTCATGGTGGCGGCCTATCTCACCACCCTCCCCTTGCTCGGCGGCGCCGTCGCGGGCGCCGGCATCGGCGCCATGCACTTTCTCGGCATGGCGGCGCTGCTGGTCCCCGCGCGAATCGACTACGATCCCGTCTACGTGTTTGCCGCCTTGCTGATCGGCATCGGATTCGGCGCCCTGGCCGCCCATGTCTCCTTCGGGGGCCGGGGGGTCCGCTACACCGCCCTCGGCGCCTCGCTGTTCGCCGCCGGAATTTGCGGCATGCACTTCACCGGAATGGCCGCGGTGTCGCTGGTGCCGGATCCCACGATCGCGCTGCCGACGCGCGTCGTGGATTCGAGCTGGCTCGCGGTCGCCATTGCGGCGGTGACGGTGCTGATCGTCGCCCTCGGCCTGATCGGCTCGATCGTCGATCGGCATCTCACCGGCCGTGCGGAAGCGGAGGCGCTGCGCCTTCGCGCCTATGTCGCCGAGCTCGAGGCAACCAAACGCCGGCTCGAGGCGACCACCAGCGATCTCGAAGTGGCGCTCCAGGCCGCCGCCGCCGGCAGCCAGGCGAAATCGCAGTTTCTCGCCGCCATGAGTCACGAGCTGCGCACGCCATTGAACGCGGTGATCGGCTTCGCCGACATGCTGGCATCGGAGATTTTCGGCCCGCTCGGCGATGCGCGCTATCGCGAGTACACCGGCAGCATCGCCCAGGCCGGCCGCCACCTTCTCGGCCTGATCAACGACGTGCTGGATTTCAGCAAGCTGGATGCCGGCCGGGTGGAGCTGCAAGAAGAGGTCATCGAGTCCGGCGCCGTCGTCGAGGCCGCAATCTCACTCATCAGGGGCCAGGCCCACGACGCCGGCCTCAGGCTGGAATATCAGGCTGAAGCCGGTCTGCCGATGCTGCGGGTCGATCTGCGCCGCGTGCAGCAGGTGCTGCTGAACGTGCTCGGCAATGCGGTCAAGTTCACGCCCCCGGGCGGTTCCATCCGCGTCGCGGCCGCCAGGCGCGGTGGCGACCTCGTCATCTCGGTGACCGATACCGGCATCGGCATGGCACCGCAGGATATCCCCAAAGCGCTGGAGCGGTTCGGCCAGATCGACAACAGCCTCGCCCGCCGCTACGAAGGCGCCGGTCTCGGCCTGCCGCTCTCCAAGCGGCTGATGGAGCTGCACGACGGCGCATTGGAGGTGGAGAGCGCTGTCACCGTGGGGACCACCATCACGCTGGTATTCCCGACCGCGCGGCTGATCGAGCGGGGATCGGGCGTCGCAGCGCCCGTCGCGGCCTGAGCGCCTGAAATGCGCGCTGGGGCGGGATAACCGCCGGCGCTATAGTGCCGGGCATGGAACATCTCCTGCCGGTCCTGGTCGTGCTCGCCATGCTCGCCACCTTAGGCGTGCTCGGGCTTGGCCTCCTCTCCATGGCGCGCGGCGACAGCGGCCGGCGCTCCAACAAACTCATGCAATCGCGGGTCGTCCTGCAGGGCCTGGCGCTGCTGCTGTTCTTCATCTTCATGTGGCTTTTCCGCCGTTAGACGAGGGGGCGTCGACGCCTTCTCCCAGCGTTGCGCGACCCCTGGCTCCGGCCGCAAGATGAGCCGGGCTCGCTGGCAGTCGGGCCTCATCAATCCAGGGGAGGACGCGGGCGATGGTGAGATTGACGCGGATCTATACCCGCGGCGGCGACCGCGGCGAGACCTCTCTCGCGGACGGCTCGCGGGTCAAGAAATATGCGCTCCGGATCGAGGCCATCGGCACCGTCGACGAAGCGAACGCTGCGATCGGGGTCGCGCGTCTCTACACCACCGGACGTCACGCGCTCGCGGGGATCGACAACATGCTGGCACGGGTGCAGAACGACCTCTTCGATCTCGGTGCCGATCTCGCGACGCCGGAGCCGGAGCAGCAGGATCCCGGCAGACCCGCGCTCCGCGTCACCGCGCAGCAGGTGGAGCGGCTGGAGCATGAGATCGACGTCTCGAACACGGAACTGGAGCCGCTTGATTCCTTCGTGCTGCCGGGCGGCACCGAGGTCGGCGCCATGCTGCACCTGGCGCGCACGGTGGTGCGGCGGGCGGAGCGGCTGATGGTCGCGCTCGCCGACGAGGAGCGGGTCAATCCCGAAGCGATCAAGTACTTGAACCGCCTCTCCGACCACCTTTTCGTGCTGGCTCGCACCAGCAACGACCGCGGCCGTTCGGATGTGCTCTGGCACCCCGGCGCGCATCGCTGAGGCGAATTACCCCTCGGGCGGATCATAGGAAAGGCTTGCCATGGAGTTTCGCACATGCACAATTCGGCGCCACCTCGTCATTTGGGCTGCTAACAAGGGCGGAATTGCTCGATGAAAGTGCTCGTCGCGGTCAAGCGTGTGATCGACTACAACGTCAAGATCCGGGTGAAGGCGGACAAGACCGGCGTCGAGACGGCCAACGTCAAGATGTCGATGAACCC
>DATJOK010000299.1:0-7237 GCA_035507155.1 Allostellaceae bacterium | reverse complement strand
TCGATATCGTCGCGCATTTCTACTGAATACTATCAAATCGGAATGCGCATTCATAAAAACTAAAGGCGCTGGATATAGTCTCGTACCCAATGTTTACACGCTTTGCGTGAAAGCCCGCATTTTTCTTATTTGGGAGGCTCGATGGACTGACGGTCCAGAGAGCCCATGAGAGCCCCGAGAATGCCTTTGACGCCGCGTCGCCACGTCATATCGGCCCATGACTCCGCAACATCCGCCGAACCGACCTCGGCGGCTCCCGCCCTTCAAGATCCTTCGCTTATCGACATTTATCAGCGCTATTTCGACGTCATTCCCGCGAATACGCCGGAGCTGATCGAGCAGGCCTACCGGCTGCGCTATGAGGTCTATTGCGTGGAGAATGCGTTCGAGAACCCGGCGGAGCATCCGGACGGGCTCGA
Organism: Allostellaceae bacterium; assembly: GCA_035507155.1. Classification (GTDB taxonomy): domain Bacteria; phylum Pseudomonadota; class Alphaproteobacteria; order ATCC43930; family CGMCC-115725; genus DASZHJ01. Next base: position 6,818 of record DATJOK010000299.1, on the reverse strand, counting down.
GCGGGACGAGTTTGACAGCCACTCGGTGCACAGCCTGCTGATCCACCGCGAGACCGGACAGGTCGCCGGCACCGTGCGCCTCATCCTCCCCGACCCGCGCCACCCGCTGCCGATCACCCAGATCTGCAGCGACCCGCTGCTGCGTGATCCCATCCTCGTGCCCCCCGGCCGCACCGCCGAGGTCTCGCGCTTCGCGGTGTCGAAATCCTTCCGCCGGCGTGCCACCGACAAGCCGATCGTCGATGGCGGGTTCATGGAGCCCCGCAAGCCCGATCCCGGCGACCGCCGCGTCATCCCCCACATCACCCTCGGCCTCATGAAGGCGGTGACGCAGATGTCCCGCGAGCACGGGATAACCCACCTCTGCGCGGTGATGGAGCCGGCTCTGCTGCGGCTGCTCGGCCGCCTCGGCATCCAATTCACGCCTGTCGGCCCCCTCGTCGACCACCACGGCCGGCGGCAGCCCTGCTACGGCCCGCTCGACGACATCCTCGCGGGCATCTATCAGCAGCGCCCCGACGCCTCCGACGTGATCACCGACGGCGGCCGGTTCTGGAAATCCGACGCCCCGCCGCCGGTCGCCAGCTCGGCTTGAGGTCGCCTTAATGGCGGGAGCGACGACCGACTTTCGCTAGTGTTGTGGTTCTGGCGCGGCCGGTTCCGCCTCCGCGCCGCGCCAGCGCATCACTGCCTTGCGCAGCAGATGCGGGACCAGGATCCGCACCGGCATCAGCATCCAGTGGGCGCGGATGTACAGGACGAAGAGCGCAATGCCGCTCAGTCCGTCTCGGCAGCTCGCATGGCTGGGCCGGAGCGCCCGCTCGAAGAGCGGGTCCATGAGCGCGCTGAGCAGTGGCCCCGGCGGCTGCAGCGCTGAGGCCGCGGCGATGCGCTCGGGAACCGGCGTCCCGAGCAGCTCCCGGCAATAGCGCAGGGCGTAGAACAGCGGCCGGCGCAGATCGAGCTCCGCGGCGCGCGCCACCAACGTCTCCCAGAAGGCGGGATCGCGCCCGAAATGCCGCATGAGGCGGTGGAGGTCGTCGAGGTCGCGCAGGCCGCGATCGAAATCCCCCTCGTTCAGGAGATGCGTCGCGCTGTGCAGCACCATGTCGGCGGGCGCCAGGATGCTGAGCGCGGGATCGCTGGCCAGCGGCACCGCAGCGGCGAAGAGCTTGGAGGCGCGCAGCTCCAACCGCGTGGTGCGCGCGACGATGGTGTGATGGGTGTCCACTGTGGTGCCGCGTGTGCCGTGCGTCAGCGGCGGGATCTGGTGCATCCAGCGCCGATAGTAGCGCTCGTCATAGGGATCGATGTCGCCGGCGACCCATCCGGCGGCGCGGAGCGCGGTCTCCACCGCGTCAAGGCGCTCGCGCGGCACCATGATGTCGATGTCGTTGAAGAGACGACCGGCGGCGGCGGGGAGCCCCGCCATCACGTAGGCGGCGCCCTTCAGCAGCACGATGGGCGTCTCAAGGCCGGCGAGCGCCGCCGCGATCCGCCGCACTTCGCGGCGCACGTCATGAGAGAGCTTCCGCGCCACCGCCTGCTCGGCCTCGAGATGGCGGCGCGGCTCCGCCGGCACGGCTGACAGCAGCTGCTCCTCCTCGAGGCAGCAGGCGAGGCGCGCCAGCAGCCCGGCTCGCCGCGCCTGGCGGACGACGAGATCCCAGTCGGAGATCGTGAGCGTGGTCGCTCCCTGCGGGCGGCGCAGCAGGCCGCGCAGCAGATCACGCTGAGAAGACGGCATGGCCAGCCACTCTAAGCGGAATGAAACGGCGGGGCCATGGCGGCGCTCAGGTCGCGGCGATCTCTCGGGCGTCTCGCCGTCTCCGACTCGGCCCGCAAGCCAGGGAGGATTGCTGCGCCCTGGTGGTTGCGTTTCAACCGTATGCTACTTGAGCGCGCGGTCGCTTCCCGCGGCCCGTCGTCGGAATCGGCGATGCGACTGTCGGCAGAGATGACACATTCGCGACGCTGCGTTCTCCGGTAGTCAGCCGGATCGTCTCATCGCCGCCGCGAGCGCCGAGTCGTTGTCGCTGTCGGAAGCGTCTGCGGCTCGGCGTCATCGCGCGCGCGAAATGCTTCATCTGGCTGTTTCTTCTCGGCTTCGTCGAGCCGCGGCGCGATGTCGTTGTGCCGCGCGAAGGGCAGGCTCGGACGATCGCGCGACATCGGCACCACGGAAAATGGCATGAAACTTGCGACAGGTTCCGCGTAACGTGCTCTTATTGATCACGGGGCTAAGGCAGCGCGATAGCGACGGAGACCGACGGCAGAATCGAAAATCGACCCGGCGCAAACCAAGGCGCGAAATGGATGCGGAGCGACTTTATCAGCGGGGACGCAGGGGTTACGCGAAGCACAAGAACGGCGCACGAAACGCCTGCCAGGAGAGTTACAATGGGTCCTGACGTGAAGGACCGGGGAAAATCCGTCGACGATGATGTCGACGGCGTGGATGAAGTCCCCGACGCGACCGTCGTCAGCCTCGCCAAGGAACTGGCGTCGCGCTGGGTGCCGCAGCTTAGAAACAAGAGCTGGAACGAGCGGCTGCGGCTTCTGCAGCAGATCCACGAGCAGCTGCAGGAGGATCTCGAGGACCTCGACCTCTATTCGGAAATCTCGCCGCAGCTGATCCGCGAGATCATCGAGCGTCTGCCGCAGGAACCCATCGCCTCGTTCGAGCAGGCCCATATTTATTCCAATTCTGCCGACCGGCGACACCGGCGGATGGCAGGTGAATGGCTCGCCGGCCGCGCACCGCGGTAGCTGAGGCAACTGCCGGACGACGCTCGTGTCGCGTGTCGGGCGGGGGCGCGCGGTTTGTGGCGTGCCCCGAGGCCGTGTATCCTGCCGGTCTGCCGGCACCGCAACGGCCGGCGCAACTGGGGTCCCTGGGATGCGGATCGGACGATCGTTCCTGCTCGGCCTTGCGGTGATGGCGCTGCTGCCCGCCGCCAGCGCGGTAGCGGACGAGACACCCGCCCCCACGGCGCCGTCGCAGCAGCCGCAATTCGTCGTCTACTGCTACGATCAGGCGCGCGACGTGGTCAGCCGCAAGCTCGCCGCCGACTGCCACGGCGCCATCGTCTCCGAGGCGAAAGCGCGGGAGGTCGAGGAGCGGCGCAACCAGCAGATCGCCAAGGCGCTCAAAGCCGGCGCGCCCACCGCCGCCGGCGGCGCGCGCATCGCCTCTATCGGAACGGCTTTCTTCGTCGACGGCGCCGGCACGCTGCTCACCAACAATCACGTGATCGATGGCTGCGCGGCGGTGACCGTGGAGACCGCCGACGGCGACTCCCTGCCGGCGAAGGTCGCCGCCGTCGATGTGGCGCGCGACCTCGCGCTGCTGCAGGTGCAGGTGCGATCGCCGGCGATCGCTGCGTTCCGTTCCCAGCCGCTGAGCGAAGCCGGCGCACCGGTCACCGCGGTGGGATTCCCCGATCAGGGGCTGCCGCCCCGCGAGCCGATCGCCACGCCGGGCGCGCTGCTGATGCCGCCGCCCGGCAGGTCCTGGGGCGACCGCATCGTCATCGAGGCTGACATCCGCCACGGCGATAGCGGCGGGCCGGTGCTCGATCGTTACGGCCTGGTGGCGGGCGTGATCCAGGCGAAAGTGAACCAGGTGGCGGAGTACCGCGCCACCGGCAAGACCGGCAAGGACATCGGCATCGGCATCGCGACGCCGATCGTCCTCGACTTTCTGCATAGCCACGGGGTCAAGTTCCAGCTCCTGCAGCAGGGCGAGCAGCTGAATGGCGCGGAGCTGCTGATGACCGCGCGGGCCTATATCGCCCGAGCGGACTGCTGGCGCTGAGCGCGTTTCCACCGCCGCGTCGCGCGGACGCGCAAAGAAATACCGACGATGCATGTGCGGCTCCTACAACAAGATCTTGCTACCGACGCCCTCTGCCTCGCTGAAGTTCAGCAAAATCTGCACCACCCGTGAAGCGGCAGAAAATTGCCGCCGATGCGGATCGTAAAATCCCTCGACATTCGGATCGGTCGATTTTGCGGCGCGCTCACGTCCGCCCGCGCCGCCAGACACCGCCATTGACAAGATCCCGAATCGCATCCCAGCCGCCGGGGGAATCAGCTATAGGTACGGAAGCTGGCGGGGCATCGGGGAGACGGGACATGAACCGGAGCAAAGGGCGGTGGCGCCTGCAGATCGTGCTCGGCACGCTCGGCGGCATCGGCTATGTCGCACTGATGGCGCTGGTGTTGAAAATCAACGGCGCGCCCTACAATCCGCGATGGTGGTGGGTGATGGCCGCCATCCTGGTCGCGATCCTAATGGCGCCGCGGTTGCTGGCGCCACCCCTCGAGTGGATCATCGAAGGCTATTGCGGCGGGGACGCGCCGCCTGACGCCAAGCGTCAGGCGTAGGATTCAAACGCCGATCTGCTCCGCGATCCAACGCAGCGTCCAGTCTTCGACACGCTCGCTCCACTCGCGGCGCGAGAAGGTGTGGTCGGCCTCCGGCAATTCGTGGCGCGTGAGCCGAGAAGAGTCGAGAATGCGGCGCCAGCGTGCCGACTGGCGGGTGACGTCGGCGAATTCGCGCGCCGTCAAGTCGCGGCCGCTGAGGATCAGCAGCAGCGGGCCGGCATGGCCGGCAAGGCCCAGAGCCATGCGCTCGGGCAGTGCGGCCCGAGGATCTCCTTCCTCGCCGCTCCTGCCGAACGCGCGGCGCAAGTGCGCGAGCAGCGAGCCCAGTGCCTCGAACGGCCGGAACTCGCCGCGGGCGATCTTGCGGAAGAGATCGGGGTCGACGAGCCGCTGCAGGTAGTAGTGCTTGAGCCGCGCCTGGGCGTGACTCGCCTCGGTGCGTACCCAGGGATTGAGCAGCACCAGCCCGGCGACCTTTGGGCCTGCATTGGCGCTGAGCGTGATCGCTGCCGCCCCGTCGCAGAGGCCCCACAACACCGGCCGGTCGATCGACGGCACGAGGCGCCGGAGCGCCGCCAGCGCTGCGGCGATATCGGGCGCGGTCGCCTCGAAGCCCGGAAAGTCGCCCTCGCTGTCGCCCATGCCCCGGCAATCGAAACGAAGCGCGGCAATGCCGCTCGCCGCCAGGCGGCGGCCCAAGAGGACGAACTGCCGGTGGCTGCCGACGCGATACTGCGGGCCGCCAACGACGATCACCACGCCAGTCCGCGGCGCGCCCGCCGGCCGATGCAGCACGCCCAGCAGCGTGGCGCCGCCACACTGGAAGGTGACGGGGATCTCGCCCGCGGCGGCGCTCACGCGGCGAGGCGGCGCACCGTCGCGCCGATCAATCGCGGCGCCAGCGCGATCTCCTGGGTGGCCCAGAACGGCTCTCCGGCGACGGCCTCGGCGGCGACGGTGACGCCGGCCTCGCGCCAGGCATCGACCGCGCGCTGGCGCGTCGGCGCCAGCGCCGTCTCGGTCGCCTCGGCAACGTCGAGCCAATCGACCGGCCCGGCCGGGCGGCACGATTGCAGCCGCGCCCGGTCGAGATCGGCGGCGAGCTCCGGCGCGATCTCGTAGCCGGCGACCTCCAGCATCTCGCCGGCGGCGAGCTGCGCCCGCAGAGCCTCGGTGGTCTGCCGCGCTCCCTCCTGCATCGCGGCGGCGATGCGCAGACGCAGAAACTGCGTCAGCATCGACTTCCCTTCGCTGACCGGCTGCCAGAGCACGAGCCGCGCGAAGCGGCCTGGATCGCCCGCGGCCAGCTCCGCCGCCAGCAGGCCGCCAAGCCGCAGCCCCCAGAGGCCGACGTCACCGGGGTGGCGCGCCTGCAGCCAATCCGCCGCCGCGCGGACGTCGGCCTGCCACAGCGGCCAGCGTGCATCCCGGAACTCGCCCTCGCTGTCACCGGTGCCATGGAGATCCGGGAGCAGCACGGGAATCCCGGCTGCGGCGAGCGCGCACGCCTGCAGCGCCGCCATTCGACGCGCCCGGTTCATCTCCTCGGCGAAGGGCGGCACATGGACGAGAGCGATGCCCCGGCGCGCGGACGGTGCCGGCGCGTGATAGACCGCGAACAACCGCCCGGCCGGCCCCGCGAGGAAGACGGGCTCGGGCGGCGGCGTAGCGCGGTCGCTCATCCCGCCAGTTTCTGCTCGACGAAGCGCGACAAGCTGCCGACGGTCTCGAAGATCTCGGCAGTGATCTCGTCGTCCTCGATGGTGATGCCGAATTGCTCCTCGAGCCCGGTGATCACCTGGACGACCGCCATGGAATCGAATTCCGGAATGGCGCCGAAGAGGCCGGTGCCCGCCTCCAGGGATTTCGTCCGGTCACCAAGCTGCAACGTGCGCCCCAGCACGCGCTTCACGTCGTCGATCACCATCTCCGCTCCGCCCACTGCGCTGTTCGTGCGCCGGTTATATCAGAGATCATGACGATAACCATCAGGGGGCGCTACGCCGCCGCGTCGGCGCGATCCCGCCGGTCCTGCAGCAGCAGTGCGCGAACTTCCTGCGGCGTGCCGCCGGTACCGCCGCAGGCGCCGATGAAGTAGTCGCAGTAGCGCTCGATCAGCCCGGTGAAGCGCGCGAGCTCGGCCTCGTCACGGACATAGGGCGTATTGCCCGGCACCAGCGAGGGGCTGTGATAGGTGAAGCTGAAGAGCCGCTGGCCTGCCGCCAGCAGCGTGTCGGTGAGGCGCCGGAGCTCGTCGAAGCTCATGCCCTCCGGCGAGAGGCGGATCCGCTCGAAGAGCCCGAGCCGCGCGCAGACGCCGGGAAGATGCAGGCGCAGTCCGAGCTCGGACAGCAGGCCGGGCTGCAGCACGGCGCCGAACCCGCGCAGCAGCCCGCACCAGCCGACGGTGAGCGGGATCTCCAGCA
>DATJOK010000298.1:0-3789 GCA_035507155.1 Allostellaceae bacterium | reverse complement strand
TGGAAGGGCCGGCCGATATCGGCGAGCGGCCGGTCCGAGGCGAGGAGGGGCTGGGTCAGGGGCTGCTGCATGGATCGGTTAACATAGGGGGCCCGATGGGCGGATGCCAGAAGCGCCGCAGCAGGCCTGCCCGGCCCTCTGTAAGCTCTTGATCCGCGACCGTCCGCGGTCGGCGGCATGCCATGGCAGTTCCACCGCCGCCGGATTATGCGCTGCGGCAATTTTTCCTGCGAATCCAGCCGCGTCGGATCGCCGAGCGGGCCACGCAGCAATCGAGCGCCGTGGCCTCGGCCTCGAGCGGCACCGCCGCCGGCGTGCAGACCGCCGCCTCCGCGGCCGAGGAGCTCACGAGCTCGATCAAGGAGATCGGCCGCCAGGTCGAGCAGTCGACGCGGGTCGCGCGTTCCGCGTCCGAGGAGGGCGAGAAGGCGAGCGCCACGGTGAAGGGCCTGGCACGCGGGGCATCCCGCCCCGCGAATCCAACGCGCCAGCGGCCGGCCGCGGGGCTGCTATGCGCGTCGTTGCGTGCGCTTGCCCCGGGCATTAGGGTAGCCGCCGAGCTTCCCCGAAACCCAGACTCGAGCCCCGCGAGAGCCCTCCCATGTCCTTCATCGCCGACCGTCTCGGCCGCATCAAGCCGTCGCCCACCATCGCCATGTCAGACCGCGCCAAGGCGCTGAAGGCGGAGGGCAAGGACGTCATCGGGCTGAGCGCCGGCGAGCCCGATTTCGACACGCCGCAGAACGTCAAGGACGCGGCGAAGCGTGCGATCGATGCCGGCGACACCAAGTACACCGCGGTCGACGGCACGCCGGCGCTCAAGAAGGCGATCGCCGCCAAGTTCAAGCGCGAGAACAACCTCACCTACGCGCCGAACCAGATCATCGTCGGCACCGGCGGCAAGCAGGTGCTGTTCAATGCGCTGCTGGCCACTGTCAATCCCGGCGACGAGGTAGTGATCCCGGCGCCCTATTGGGTGAGCTACCCCGACATCGTCGAGCTCGCCGAGGGGACGCCGGTGGCGGTGCCCTGCTCGCAAAACAATGGATTTCGGTTGCGCGCGGAGGATCTCGAGGCGGCGATCACTAAAAAGACCAAGTGGCTGATCCTGAATTCACCATCTAATCCGACCGGCGCCGCCTACAGTGCGGAGGATCTGCGCCAGCTCGCCGACGTGCTGCTCCGGCATCCGGATGTCTGGGTGCTCACCGACGACATGTACGAGCACCTGCTCTATGACGGCTTCAAGTTCGCCACCATCGCCGACGTCGAGCCCAAGCTCTATCCGCGCACTCTCACCATGAACGGCGTCTCCAAGGCCTATTGCATGACCGGGTGGCGCATCGGCTATGCCGGCGGCCCGACCGAGCTCATCAAGGCGATGGCGACACTGCAATCGCAGTCGACCTCGAACCCGAGCTCGATCAGCCAGGCGGCGGCGGTGGAGGCGCTCTCGGGCCCACAGGACTTCATCCCGCGCAACAACGATGCTTTCAAGACGCGGCGCGACCTCGTCGTCGACTTGCTGAACAAGGCGCCGGGCATCTTCTGCCCGCGGCCGGAGGGAGCCTTCTACGTCTATCCTTCCTGCGCCGGCACGCTGGGCAAGCGCACGCCCAACGGCAAGGTGATCGAGAACGACACTCACTTCGTCGAGTACCTGCTGGATGCCGTCGGCGTCGCGGTGGTGCAGGGCGCGGCCTTCGGCCTCTCGCCTCATTTCCGCATCTCCTACGCCACCTCCAACGAGGTGCTGCGCGACGCCTGCACGCGGATCCAAAGGGCCTGCGCCGCGCTCGTCTAGGGCCGATGCGGCGCGCGCTCCGCCCGCTGCTCCTGGGCGCCCTGCTGACAGGCGGCGCCGTCCTCGCGCAGGCGCAGCAGCAGGAGCTGCCGGGCCGCTGGGAGCTCACCCAGTTCGATCCGAGCGGCGTCACCGGCGACAGCCAGTCGGCGCTCTGGCTCGAGGCCGAGGGGCGTATTTTAAACCCTGAGCCGAGCGATCCCCATGCGGTGCGCGTTCTCCCGGTACTCAGCATCCAGTGCCGGAACGCGACGCCCGATTTCTTTCTCAAGCTCAACTTCGAGGCGCCAAGCGGCTCGGTCGCGGTGAGCTACAGCCTCGATGGCGGCCCGCCGATGCAGGCGACCTGGCAACCGCGCGACGATGCAACCGCGCTTGCGCCCGACGACAAGGTCGACTTCGTGCGCGCTCTGGAAGGCAAGAACCGCCTCGATCTCACACTGACTTTCCCCGACGCCGAACCCACCTCTACGAGCTTCGATCTCACCGGCATCGACGCCGCGCTCGCGAAGCTGCGGCCGGCCTGCACGTGGTGAGGCGACGTCAGTGAGCGCGCCGTCGACGATCCGCCTCGCGCGCCCGGAGGAGGCCGACGCCACCCGGGCGCTGGCGCGTGCCGCCTATCAGCACTACGTGCCACGAATGGGTCGGGAGCCGGCGCCGATGCTGGCCGACTACGGCGCGCTCATCGCTGCCGGCGAGGTCTATCTGCTGGAGAGCGACGGACGGGTCGCCGGCTTGGTCGTGCTCCGGAGCGAGGCCGACGCGCTCTTCGTCGAGAACGTCGCCGTCGATGGGAGGACGCAAGGCCAGGGCCACGGCCGAACGCTCATGGGATTCGCCGAGGCGGAGGGGCGCCGGCGCGGAGCCAAGCGGATCGAGCTCTACACCAACATCGCGATGACGGAGAACCTGGTCTTCTATCCGCGCCTCGGCTATCGCGAGACCGGCCGCCGGATCGAGGACGGCTACCATCGGGTATTCTTCGAGAAGCCTCTGGCGTAAGGCTTTTCTGCCTTCTCCCCGCTGACGGAGAAAAAGCCGTGCCGGTCGATACCGATAAAGCCCGCAATTGCTAACGTCGTCTTTACGTCTCTTAGCCACGCTCCAGGGTTGTCGTCCGTAGTCCGCTCGTACCTTAGGGGTAGCGTGATGAGAAGTGGGGCCGAACCGCGATCCGCGCAGCCGCAACCACGGGAGCGCCGCAAGTACCCGCGCAAGAAGGCATTCTTGCCGGCGAAGTTGGCGACCGAGGCGGGCGCCTTCGAGTGCTTCGTGCTCGACCTCTCGCGCGGCGGCGCCAAGGTCGAGATCAAGGAAGAGCTTGCCCAGGGCCAGCCGGTGACGCTGATCCTGGAGCCGCTCGGCACCTTCAACGGTATCATCGCCTGGCAAAAGAGCGGTTATCTCGGCGTGCAGTTCGGCGAGCTGCGCGTCGGCGCGGCGACCTCCGATGCCGGCCAGATGCAGCAGCAGATCTCGCGCGCCTTGCCGCTGACACCGGAACCGGCGATGCCGATGGCCGAGGCCATGCCGGTGGCCCCAGCTCCCTTCGCCCCGCCCGCCGAGCCGGTCGAGGTCGACGACGCCATCCTGGTTTCGAAGCGGCGCGCGCAGCCGGAGCGGCGCGGCCCCCGCGACATCCTGAAGCTGGTGCGCGGTGAGCAGAACGTATTCGCGCTCAAGGCCGGCGAAGTGCTGTTCCGCGCCGGCGATCCCGCCGGGCGCATGTACATCGTGCGCAGCGGCCGGCTCAGCATCGAGAGCATCACTGGCTCGAACGAGTTCGTCGAGAGCGGCGGCATCGTCGGCGAGAGCGGTCTTGTCGAGCACGATGTCTCGCGGAGCGCCACCGCCGTCGCGGTCACCGACTGCGAGCTGGTGGAGATCGACGGCCGCCGCTTCTTCTCGCTGATCGAGGAGCAGCCCGGCTTCGCCGTCGCCGTGATGCAGGTGCTCTCGCGGCGGCTCCGCCATCTCGAGGG
>DATJOK010000297.1:0-2246 GCA_035507155.1 Allostellaceae bacterium | reverse complement strand
GCAGCTTGAAGCGCACCGCCACGGTGGCCGACATCTCCACCGCGGTCACCGAGACCTCGCCGTCGCCCTGCGCGAAATGCGCATCGCCGGTGGAGAACAGCGCGCCCTCCTTGAACACCGGCAGCACCAGCTTCGACCCTTTGGTGAGCTGCTTCACGTCGAAATTGCCGCCATTCTCCCGCGGTGGGTTGGTGCGGAGGCCATGGAGCCCGCAGGCTCCGCCTGGCACCGCGCCCTTGGGATCGGGCGGCAGCACGAAGCCGCCCTTGTCGAGCGCCCGCTGCTCCGCCTCGCTCCATGCCCTGAGCTTCGCCGCCGAGGGCGCGACGCCGGAGACGCCCATGAAGGGCGCGCCGGGGATGCGCACGCCCGGGATCTGCTCCGAGGTCGCCCAGCCATGCTGGATCTTCCAGTGCACGAGGAATGGCTTCGTCATCACGTCGCGGAGGAAGCCGAGGCCGGGGATGCAGGCGCTCCAGGCGACGGGCTGCGGCACGACCTCGAGGAACTCCACCTCGAGCGCGTCGCCGGGCTCCGCGCCCTTCACGTAGACCGGGCCGGTGAGCGGATGCACCGCCATGGTATCGAGCTTGGGGAAATCCGCCGCCGTGGTCCGCGGCGTGATCTGGCCGTCAAGGGAATCCCTCGTCTCGATGACCACCTCCTCGCCCTCCGCGGCCTCGAGCACCGGCTCGATATCGGGATGGAAGCGGTTATGGCCGAGATGCGGCTCCTCGATCAGCCGCTTGCTTCGGTCGATGCGGATTTCGCCCATTCCGTCCTCCCCAGTGGATCGTTCGCGATGGTGCCGGAATCGCCCGCGGCGCGCGAGCCTCTGGACGCCAAAACGCAAATTGCATGCCAGCGACGGGGGTCGATCCCGCGGCTGCACCCGTCCGAACCATTGCCTATTTTCTCTGCAAGCTGGTTGCATTGCACGCAAGTTGTCGAAGTCGGAATTTCGAGGGAGGCTTCGACGACAATCGCCGCATGGCGCGCTCCTTGCAACCGACGACACGCTGGACCAGGGGAGACTGCAGGATGATGCATCTGGGGTGGTTCGTCGGGCGGGGATACTCGGTGCACGGCTGGCAGCAGGACTGGTGGGGCGACGAATTCCGGGATTGGACCAACCCATCGATCTACATCAGCCTTGCCCAGGCGCTCGATCGCGCGCGCTTCGACTTCGTGATGATCGAGGACGGGTCGCTGATCCCGGATGCCTATCAGGGCTCGCACGACGCCTACCTGCGCCACGCGGTATCGGCGCCGAAGGCCGATCCGATGCCGCTGGTGCCCCTCCTCGGCCAGGCGACGGAGGGGCTCGGCATCATCGCAACGATGACCACCTCCTTCTATCCGCCCTATCTCGGCGCCCGGCTTGCGGCGACGCTCGACCATATCACCGGCGGGCGCGCCGGGGTGAACCTGGTGACCGCCCACAACGACCGGGCGGCGCAGAACTTCGGCCTCGACAGGATCTACGAGCACGACAAGCGGTACGAGATCGCCAGCGAGTGGGTGGAGGTCGCCGACAAGCTCTGGCGATCCTGGGAGCCGGATGCGATCCGCGCCGACACGGCGAGCGGCACCTTCGCCGATGGCTCCCGGGTGCATGCGATCGATCATCAGGGGGCCCATTTCAAGGTGCGAGGCCCGCTGAACCTGCCGCCGGGTCCGCAGGGCCGTCCCGTCATCTGCCAGGCCGGCGGCTCGCCGGCCGGCAAGAGCTTCGCCGCCCGCCACGCCGACACCGTCATCGCCCTCGTCCGGACGGTCGCCGATGCCAAGAAGTATCGCGCCGACATCACCGATCTGCTGCGGACGTGGAATCGCCCGCCGGAGGCATGCAAGGTGATGTTCTGCACCTCCGTCCTGCTCGGTGACACCAAAGAGGCGGCGGAGGCGCGCCGGCAGCAGAGAAGAGAAAGACTCGCCCGGAATCTAGAGCCGAGGCTTGCCGCGCTTTCCTTTTTCGCCCAGCGGGATCTGTCGAAGGTGCCGCTCGACGAGCCGCTGACGCGGCCGGAATCGAACGCCTCCCGGACCATGGTCGACGCCTATACCGCGCGCGCCGCCACCCTCCGCGACGTCGCCCTCGACGACGAGGTGACTGGCATCCCGTTCATCGGAACCGCGGAGAGCGTCGCCGCGGAGATGGCCGACGCGATGGCCGAGATCGGCGGCGACGGGTTCCTCATCACCGAGCCATTGTCACGCCGGACGATCGCCGAGATCACCGACGG
>DATJOK010000296.1:0-27702 GCA_035507155.1 Allostellaceae bacterium | reverse complement strand
GTCGCGACGAGATTGAACCAGTACGGTGAAGCCAATCACCAGACGTCGTCACGGCAGGGCTTGTCCCGGCCATCCACGGGGCACCGCGCCCGGCATTAAGACGTGGATGCGCGGGTCAAGCCCGCGCATGACGAGCTTGGGGAGCACCAACAGTCTGTCTCCTCAACTGATTTCGCTGAACCGGACAGCCGTGGCTCAAGGCCGGGGCATGACGAGTCAAAAGGCGATAGCCGCGGGTGCCTGGCGATCTTCAATTCCCAGCAAACAATCCTTCCGCTCTTTCCCGGATTATCGCAAGCCGCTCCAGGTCGCATTCTCCTCCGCGTCAGCAGCATGGAGACGAGACGATGACCGGCGCCACCCACACCCCGCTCAAGACCTGGATCGCCGTCATCGGCGCGACCCTCGGCGCCTTCATGGCGGTGCTCAACATCCAGATCGTCAATGCCTCCCTGGCGGACATCCAGGGCGCGATCGGGGCCGGCATCGACGACGGCGGCTGGATCTCCACCTCCTATCTGATCGCCGAGATCGTGGTGATCCCGCTCACCGGCTGGCTCGCCCAGGTGTTCTCGGTCCGGATCTACCTCCTGACCAATGCGGCCCTGTTCCTCGTCTTCTCCGCCGCCTGCGCCTTCGCGCACAACCTCGAGCAGATGATCGTGCTGCGCGCCATCCAGGGCTTCAGCGGCGGCGTGCTGATCCCGATGGCGTTCACGCTGATCATCACGCTGCTGCCGAAGGCAAAGCAGCCGGTGGGCCTCGCCCTCTTCGCGCTCTCCGCCACCTTCGCGCCGGCGATCGGCCCCACCGTCGGCGGCTACCTCACCGAGAACTGGGGCTGGCAATACATTTTCTACGTCAATCTGGTGCCGGGCGCCCTGATGCTGGGGATGCTGTGGTTCGCGCTGGAGCCCGCGCCGATGCGGCTCTCGCTCCTCCGGCAGGGCGACTGGGCTGGCATCGCGACGATGGCGATCGGTCTCAGCGCGCTCCAGACAGTCCTCGAGGAGGGCAACAAGGACGACTGGTTCGGCTCGCCCTTCATCGTCCGGCTCTCGGTCGTCGGCGCGGTTTCCCTCTCGCTCTTCCTCTGGATCGAGCTCACGAGCGCGAAGCCGCTCCTCAACCTGCGCCTTCTTGCCCGGCGGAATTTCGGCTTCGGCATCGTCGCCAACTTCCTGCTGGGAATCGCGCTCTATGGCTCGGTTTACATCCTCCCGGTCTATCTCTCGCGCATCCAGGGCTACAACGCCGAGCAGATCGGCGCCGTGCTCGCCTGGACCGGCCTGCCGCAGCTGGTACTGATCCCGATGGTGCCGCGGCTGATGAAGCACCTCGACCCGCGCCTCGTCATCGGCACCGGCTTCGCCCTCTTCGCCGCCAGCAACTTCATGAACATCGACATGACCGGCGACTACGCCGCCGACCAGCTCCTCTGGCCGAACATCGTCCGCGCCGTGGGCCAGGCCCTGGTCTTCGCGCCGCTCTCCGCGGTCGCCACCGCCGGCATCGAGCGGGAGAATGCCGGCTCCGCCTCGGCGCTCTTCAACATGATGCGCAATCTGGGCGGCGCGGTCGGCATCGCCATGCTGCAGACTTTCCTGACCAAGCGCGAGCAGTTCCACTCCAACGTCCTGTCGGCGCCGGTCTCCCTCTTCGAGGCGGCGACCCGGGTGCGGATCGAGCAGCTAACGCGGTATTTTCTCTCCCACGGCATCGCCGATCCGGCGACCGCCTGGCACAAGGCGGTGGTGGCAATCGGCGGCGTGGTGCGCGAGCAGGCCTATGTCATGGCCTTCAGCGATACTTTCTACCTGCTGGGCGCCGCCCTGGTGGTGGCGCTGGCGGCGGCGCTGCTGCTGAAAAAGCCGGACCATCTCGAAGCCGGTGGCGCGCACTGAGCCCCCCGTAGACGACAACCCCGATCGGACCAAGATCTCTCGTCACCGACTGCGGCACGAGCCGCCCTGACCCCGACCCGAACCGAAGGAGAAAGATCATGAAAGCCAGACTCAACGCTTACCAGGCCGCGCCCGACGCCATGAAGGCGGTGGGCGCGCTCGAGAGCTATGTGCAGGAATGCGGCCTGGAGAAATCGCTGATCGATCTCGTGAAGACCCGGGCTTCGCAGATCAACGGCTGCGCCTTCTGCATCAACATGCACACCCAGGAGGCACGCGGCCGAGGCGAGACCGAGCAGCGGCTCTACCTGCTGGATGCCTGGCATGAATCGCCGCTCTACAGCGACCGCGAGCGCGCGGCGCTGGCCTGGACGGAAGCGGTGACCCTGATCGCCGACGGCCATGCGCCGGACGCGGTCTACGAGGAGGCGCGGCGCTTCTTCTCCGAGGAGGAGATGGTGAAGCTGACCTTGGCGATCGCAACCATCAATGTCTGGAACCGCATCGCCATCGGTTTCCGGACCGTGCATTCCACCAAACCGGCCCATCCGGCCGCTTGACGGAGATCGCGATGACGACTTCGCTCGAGAGGAAACAGACCACGAGCCGGTCCACGCGAGCATCGAAGCCCGCCAACGCCGCGGCGACCGGCGCCATCCTCGACGTCGTCGAGTGGCTCAGCAGCGACGATTGCCACGAGCTCGACGATGCCGGGCTGATCGCCGGGCTCGGCCACCGCCTCCGGGCCGCCGGCCTGCCGATCGACCGCCTGACCCTGCATCTCCGCACCCTCCATCCGGAGATCCTGGGGCGGACGGTGGCGTGGTCGCCGAACGAGCCGGTGGAGATCCACGACCGCGAGCACGGAATCGAGGTCTCCGCCGATTTCATCGGCAGCCCGCTTCGCCAGGCGATGGACTCCGGCGAGCCGCTCGCCGTCCGGCTCGGCGCTACCAGCGCGCCACGCTGGACCAACATCGACGTGTTCCGCGACCGCGGCCTCGTCGAGATGCTCTTCATTCCGCTCCGCAGCGGCGACGGCCTGGTGAGCTGTGCGTCCTTCTGCACGATGCGGCCCTCGGGTTTCGCCTCGCAGGAGCGCGCGGCGCTCGACCGGATCATTCCGGCGCTGCGCAACGCCTGCGAGCTGCGCACCCTCAGAAAGGTCGAGCTCACCCTGCTCGACACCTACATCGGTCCCACCACTGCGCAGCGCATCCTCGCCGGACGCATCCGCCGCGGCCAGGTCGAATCCCTCGAGGCGGCGCTGCTGCTCTGCGACCTCCGCGGCTTCACCGATCTTTCCAACCGACTGCCGAGCGAGCGCGTGCTGGCGCTGCTGGATGCCTATTTCGACCGCGTCGTGCCGGCGATCGCCGACGGCGGCGGCGAGGTGCTGAAATACATGGGCGATGCGGTGCTGGCCTTCTTCCACCGCGATGACCCCGCGGCCGCCTGCGCAGCGGCGCTCCGCTCGGCTGAAAGCGCGCTCGAGAGGCTCGCCGGCTTCAGGGCGCCCGACGCCGCGCTCCATGCCGGCGTCGCGCTGCATTACGGCGCGGTCAGCTACGGCAATATCGGCTCGGCCCGGCGCCTCGACTTCACCGTGATTGGGCCCGACGTCAACATGGTGAGCCGCATCCAGACCATCTGCGGCAGCGTCGGACGCCCGTTGCTGATGTCCGGGCGGTTCGCGGCGCTGCTTGGCGACCGCAAGACGGCGTCGATCGGCCGGCACGCGCTCAAGGGGTTCGCGGAACCCGCGGAGCTTTATGCACCGGCGTCTTGAGGATTGGGGAGGCTAGACGGCTCCGATCAGATCGGCGGCCGCCCGGACCGCCCTGTAGACGGCAAGCACGCCCGGGCAGCCGAGACCGGTCCAGAACCGCGCCAGAGCATGCCAGGCCTAGGCCGCGCGGATGCTGGCGAGGAAGCGGTCCACCTCGGTGCGCAGCGTCTCGGACTGCTGGCTGAGCTGGCCCGCGGATTCCAGCACCTGGCTCGCGGCGGCACCGGTCTCGCTGGCGGCCTGGTTGACGCCGACGATGTTGCTGGAGACCTCCTGGGTGCCGCGCGAGGCTTCCTGGGTGTTGCGGGCGATCTCCTGGGTGGCGGTGCCCTGCTCCTCGATGGCGGCGGCGATCGCGGTGGCGATCTCGCTCATCTGGGTGATGGTCTGGCCGATGTCCTTGATGGCATTGACCGCCTCGCGGGTGGCGCCCTGGATGGCGGCGATCTGCGCGGAGATCTCCTCGGTGGCCTTGCCGGTCTGGTTGGCAAGCGCCTTCACCTCGCTCGCCACCACGGCGAATCCCTTGCCGGCCTCGCCGGCGCGCGCCGCCTCGATGGTGGCGTTGAGGGCGAGAAGATTGGTCTGGCTGGCGACGTCGTTGATGAGCTGCACCACGTCGCCGATCTTCTGCGCCGCGGCAGCGAGGCCCTGAACGGTGACGTCGGTGTGTTTCGCCTCGTCCACCGCCTTGGCGGCAATCGCGCTCGATTGCGCGACCTGACGGCCGATCTCCGAGACGGTCGACGCCATCTCCTCGGTCGCGGCGGCCACCGTCTGCACGTTGGCGGAGGCTTCCTCGGACGCGCTCGAAACCGCGGTCACCTGCCGGCTCGCCGCTTCCGCGGTCGCCGACATGCTCTCGGCGGTGGCGCGCATTTCCGTCGCCGCGGAGGCCAGCCCCTCGAGCGCATCGCTCACCGAGCTCTTGAAGACGGCGATCGCCTCGTCGACGACGGCCTGGCGGTGCTCTTTGCGCTGCTGCTCTGCGGCCTTCTCGGCTTCCAGCGCCTGCGCGCGCACCGCATGTTCCCTGAAGACCAGCAGCGCCTTCGCCAGCGTACCCACTTCGTCGCGACGCTCGGCGCCCTCGACCGCCACGCCGAGGTCACCGTCGGCGAGCCGCTCCATCAGGCTCGACATGCCGGTGATCGGCCGGGCGATGCCTTTGACGGCGATGAATGAGAACAGGCCGAAGGCGATGGCGAGGCCGAGCGCGGAGCCGCCCGCCAGCACCCAGAGCGCCAGCGCGGCCTCGTGGTCGGCAGCGATGCCCGACGCATCGATCGCGGCTCGCTCGCGCTCGATGATCGCATCGACTGCCTTGATCGCCTCCTGGCGATGCTTCGCCGCCACCTGGCTCGAGGATTCGAACGCGCCCTTGACGTCGCCCTTGAGGGCAAGCTCGAAGACATGGGCGCTCGCCTGGCGACGCGCCTGGACGGCCGTGCGGAAGGCATCCACCAGGGCCTTTTCATCCGCCGCGCGCACCAGCGGCGCCAGGCGCTCGATCAGCTTCAGCGTCTCCTCGCTCGCCTTGTCATAGAGGCCGATGTGCTTGCGCATCGTCGGCTCGTCGCCGGAGAGGATGACGTTCTTCTCGCTGACGGCGGCGCTGTTGAAGACGCTCTCGGCGGCGAGCGCGAGCTCGAGCCGCTTGGCGTTCACCGTCCGGATCCGCTGGCCGCTTTCGTTGACCATGTTCAGCGCGAGCGCGCCATAGGTCACGGCGGCGGCCGAGATCGCCGCCAGCAGGAGCGCCGGCAGCAGGATCTTGACGATGACCTTCCGGTCGTCGAGGAAGCGCAGCATGGGGAATTCCAGTCGAGCCGTGGGAAAACTCGGGAATTCCAAAATGCAACCGTGGTCTTACGAAACAGTAAAGGATAACCAATCTTAAGGAGAAAATTCGCTGCAAAGCTCCCGGGGAGCGCGCGTCCCCCTCCTTCGCCACCCGCCGGACGCGGACACTGCCGAGGGTGGAGCCCAGAACGCTAGGCGGCGCCTGGCGCGCCGAATGCGGCCCTGGCGGCCGCCTCGCCGGCGCCGGACGAGAGCGCGAACCCCTGCCGGCGCAGCACCTCCTCGAGGGCATTGAGGCAGAACAGCACGTTCTTCTCGGTGGCGTTGTAGCCCATGGTGCCGATCCGCCAGATGCGGCCCTTGAGCGGCCCGAAGGAAGTGCCGATCTCCAGGTCGAAATCCCTAAGCAGGGCCGACCGCACCGCCTCGCCGTCGATGCCGTCGGGGATCACCACGCCGGTGACGTTCGCCATCTTGTGGCTGATGTCGCCATAGAGCGCGAGGCCCATCGCCTCGATGCCGGCGACCAGCGCCGCGCTGACGCGGCGATGGCGCGCGAAGCAGGCCTCGAGCCCCTCCATGAGCACGATGCGCGCGCATTCCCGCGCGGCGTAGAGCATCGACGTCGCCTCCGTATGGTGGTTGAGGCGCTCGGGGCCCCAGTAGTCCATCAGCATGGCGAGGTCGAAATAGTTCGAGCGGATGACAGGTCCGTTGCCGGGCACGAATCCCGCGGGCACGATGCCCTGCTCCACGTGCTTGCGGCCGTTGACGAGCGCGGCGACCCGCTCGTTGAAGGTGATCGGCGAAGAGCCCGGCGGACCCGAGAGGCACTTCTGCAGGCCGGCGGAGATCGCATCGACCTCCCAGCGATCGACCGCCACGTCCATGCCGCCGAGCGTCGCCGTGGCATCGACATAGAGAAAGGCGTCGTGGCGGCGGCAGGCGGCGCCGATGCCATCCATCGGCTGCGCCATGGTAGTGGAGGTATCGCCGTGGACGAGCGCCACCAGCTTCGGACGCGTCTTCTCGATCGCGGCGATGATGCGCTCGGGCGGGAACACCGTGCCCCATTCTGCCTCGATCGTGGCGACCTCGGCGCCGCAGCGGCGGGCGATCTCCGCCAGCAAATGGCCGAAGCGGCCGAAGATCGGCACCAGCACGCGGTCACCCGGCGCGATCATCGAGACCAGGATCGCCTCGATGCCGGCGCGCGCCGTGCCGTCCACCAGGAAGGCCCAGCGGTTCCCGGTCTGGAACAGCTGGCGCAGCAGCACCATCACCTCGTTCATGTAGCGGGTGAAGGCAGGATCGAACTGGCCGACGAGCGGCATCGCCAGCGCGCGCAGCACGCGCGGATCGGCGGTCACCGGTCCCGGCCCCATCAGCAGGCGCTGCGGCGGATTCAGTTCCTCGAATATCTCCGTCACGATGCTCCCTCGCGATCAGCCGGCATGGGCTGCGGTGTCCTCTTCGCGCCGCCCGTACAGCAGGGTGACGTTGATGCGGCGATTGCGATACCCCTCGCGGAAGCTGATGCGGTCGGTCTCGTGGAAGAGATCGGAATCGAAGATCACCGCGCGGTTGGCCCGGTAGGGAACGGTCACCGAGGTGCCGTGGCGGGCGGCCAGGAAGTCGCGCATCGCCTGGGGATCGGCGTTATATTTCTCGAAATCCCAGTCGAGCGGCGCCGGCACGTCCCAGACCACCAGCCCGCCATGCTCGGGATCGAGATTGGCCGCGTCCGGCGTGATCCAGAAATTGACGTTCACCGCGGCGAAATCCGCGTGGATGTTGATGCCGGCGAGCGTGCTGTCGTACTTGAACGCCCAGCACTGTGTCAGCCGGTGATCGCCAAAGACGCCGGGAAAGCGCAGCCGGAGCTCGTCGGAGATCTGCGCCAAGAGCGGCACCGCGAAGCCGCTCTCGGGGATGGCGCCGAGATAGCCCTCCCGGTAGCCCCGCCGCCACATCGTCGAGCCCCAGCAGAAGCGCCGCATGCCGTCGAGCGCCGCCGGCGTCAGCAGATCGTCGATGACGACGAGCTTGGGGCGGCGCGTCGCCCATTTCGCTTCCACGTCCTCAGCCAGGTTGGCGGGATTGATCGCCGGTCCCTCGACCCGGGCGCCGCCCTCGAGATGGAGATAGCCGCGGAAGAGATCCTCGGGCGGCGGCTCGTCCGCCGCCGGCGCGCGCAGCCGGCGGAGCGCGGGATCGTCGCCGGCGACCTCTTGGAGATGGGCGAGCTGCTCGAGGTCGTGCTTGCCCCGGTGCGGAAAGACGGCCGTAGTGGGAGACGCGCCGGTGGGACCGTACTTGAGCTCGGCGTGGCGCCGGAAGGCGGCGAAGGCGGTGTCGAGGTCACCGAGATCGAGATGCACCAGCGCCCGGCTCTTGTGCGCCTCGGCGAAATCGGGATTGAGCGCGATCGCCTTCTCGAGATGCGCGAGCGCCTCATTCGTGCGGCCGCTCTCCGACAGCGCCACCCCGAGATTGGCGTGGATCGGCGCCGCATCCGGACTGAGGCGCACTGCCTCGCGATAGGCGGTGATCGCCTCGTCGAGCCGGCCGCGGTCTCGCAGGATCGACCCGATGTTGTTGAACGCCGCCACCAGGCTCGGATCGAGCTCGATCGCCCGCCGATAGCTCGCGAGCGCGTCGTCGACGCGGCGCTGCTTCTCGAGCGCCATGCCGAGATCGACATGCACCGGCGCCGCCCGCGGATCGATGGCGAGTGCCCGGCGATAGCAGTCGATCGCCTCGTCGAGATGCTGCTGTCGCTCCAGCGCCCAGCCGAGATTGACATGGACCGGGAGGGCCTTGGGATGCGCCGCCAGCACCGTGCGATAGGCGGCGATGGCATCGTCGAACTGGCCGAGGGCGGCCAGCGTTACTCCGAGATTGAACCGCGCCTCCGCGGCCCGTGGCTCGATCGCCAGAGTCCGGCGGTAGCTCTCCACCGCCTCCTGCAGCTTCCCTTGCTGCTGCAGTGCGTTCGCGAGGTGGTAGTGGGCTTCCGCGAAACCCGGGCGTATCTGGATCGCGCTGCGGCAGAGCCGCTCCGCGAGCGCAAAATCGCCGGCGCGATGCGCTGCTGCGACCTTGCCGAGGAGATCCACCTGCGGCGGCCTGCCGATTCGATCCGCCTGCTTCGACGCCATTATCCTCCTCGCGGGACACGCGGCAGCAGAGCCCGCGAACGTCGCGGCTGCCGCGCGGGAGGGATTGAAGCGGAGAGGCTGGCGCCAGTCAAACGCCGCGGCCGTCGCCGCGGACCGCTGGACGCGAAAGTCGGCCGCTAGCGGTGCGACAGGCTGCCGCTGGAGAGGAACTCGTTGAGCGCCCAGAGCCCGTAGGGGTCGCTGCCCAGCACGCCGTCCCGCGCCGCAGGGGCCGCGCCGGCGCGCACCGGTACCGGCTTGCTCTGACCGCCGACCGTCATGCGGGGATGCGCCAGCTTGCGCGGCAAGGTGGCGGCGGTGGCGAGGCAGATCTGCAGCAGGCTCATGGCGGCGTCCCCGAAGCTCGCCGTCTCCCACGGAGACGGCCACCAGTGCATCTCACCAGAAGCCCTTGCCCCGGTCTGTGACCGCCATCACAGAGCGGCGTCTCTCGCGCCGGAAAACAGCCGTTAATCATTGCCGTGCTAATGGAGCGGTCGGCAGCCGACGCCGCAGGTCCCGTCAAATCGCGACAATTCCGCGATTTGCGCGGAGGCGGCGGAGGCCCATCTGAGCGGCAAGCTCTCGCCGTCGGCACCAGGAAACCGGAGATGATCGCGACAATCACCCTCGAGCCCCGTGCGATCCAGGAGTTCATGGCCTTCCCGCTCGGCGTCGAGCGGAACGGCATGGACCTCACCCTGGGCAGCGCGCTGGTTGGCATCAGCGAGGATCCCTGGGATCTGGCGAAATCGCTGTCGGCGATGCCACGGCGCGAGGCGGCCGCGCGACTCCGTGACCTCCTGGAGAGGCTGGGCGAAAGCGCGCTCAACTGCGCCGACCTCGCCGCCCGCGCGGTCGCGAACCTGCCGACGCCGCGGGTCGAAGGCGCCGATATCAGGACCGCGCTCCGCCTGATGTTCCGATCGCCCGACATGCTGCTGGCGCTGACGCTCTGCGCGGTGCCGTCGGTGATCGCCATGCTCTCGCTGCTGGCGGTGGTAGAGCAGAGTCTGATCGCCGCGGGAACCGCCTGCTTCGTCATGCTCGCCGCCTTCGTGATCGCGTTCCGTTGCGCCTCGATCGGCATCGCCGTGCTGATCATCAGCACCGCCTGCCTGATGGGACTGCCCTTCCTGCTGGTCGAGCTCGTCGCCTGAGCCGTCGCTCAGGCAGGCGCCCCGAAGAGCGCCCGCCAGCGATCGCGTGACGTCTTCGCATCGCGCAGGCTGCGGCTCAATCCGCGCCAGCCGACGAGCAGCGCCTGCAGCGGCTGCGCCGGGGAGAGCGCGGCGCCATCGAGCCCGAAGCGCAGCGGCTCCTCCGCGGGCGCCTCTCCATAGGTTCCGAACAGGCGGTCGAAGACCACCAGCACGCTGCCGAAATTCCTGTCTCGGCAGGATCCGTTGGCGGCATGGTGGACGTGATGATGCCGGGGCGTGTTGAGCACCCATTCGAGCGGGCCCAGATGCGGGACCCACGCCATGTGCAGGAAGAACTGATAGCTCAGTCCGAGTCCGAGTGCCGCCAGCACCGCCAGCGGCGGGAATCCGAGCCACACCAGCGGCAGGTAGAACAGGATCCCGCCGCTGAGATTGCCGCCCCAGCCGAGCCGGAGCGCGGCGCTCAGATTGAGCCGGCTCGCGGAATGATGCACGGCGTGGGTGGCCCAGAGCCAGTTCACGCCGTGCATCGCGCGATGATGCCAGTAGTAGCAGAGCTCGACGGCGAGGAAGAGCGCCGCAGCCGACCAGGGTGAGGCCGGCACGTCCAGGAGACGATGGCGGTAGATCCACAGCAGCGGCGACGCAAGGAGACCGGCAGTGAGCCCGCCGAAAAGTCGGCCGCCGAGAGCGATTACCAAGGTGGCGAGCGTCTCGCGTCCGTCATAGGCGCCGTTCCGCCGCCACCGGCTCAGCAGATACTCGATCGCGATCAGCCCCAGCATGACCGCCAGCAGAACGAGCCGCGCGGGGAGTGGTGCGGCGGCGGGGAGGATCGCGTTCACGATGATACTGCCGCACCGGCGAGCACCGCCCGCCACCGAGGGCGGGCGGCGCTCCATGCTTCACTGGGCCGGCGGCGTGACGGTGACGGTGCCGGAGCTGTTGACGCTGCCGCCGTTGGGACCGGTGGCGGTGCGGCTGTAGTCGTAGGTGCCCTGGCCTGTCTTGGTGATGCTGCCGGAGGTGTCGACGGTCTTGCCGTTGGGACCGGTGATGGTGCCGGAGCGCGAGCAGGAGCCGTTGGCGCAGCTGCCCGAACTCTCGCTGGTGACGGTCTTGCCATTGGGCCCGGTGACCGAGCCGGAGCGCGAGCAGGAATGATTGGCGCAGCTGCCGGAGCCCTCACTGGTGTAGGTGCCGCGCCCGGTGGTGAGCGAGCCCTTGCGGGTCCAGGCGGAAGCATCGCTGGCGATGCCGGCGACGACGAGGCCGATGACGGCGGTGGTGACAAGAAGCTTGCGCATTGCGGGTCTCCTCAGGAGTTGGCGCGGGTCCGTCGGGGAATTCGGACGGTGCCAAAGCTGGGCCCGCTTCTTTGCCCGGGTTTTGCAGCCGGCGCCCGACTTGTAACGTTTTGTTACCGCCGCCCCGTTAAGCATTCTCGCTCCCAGGACCCGCGTGTAGGCTTGCCCCGCGATGTCTCGAATGCCGCGAAAATCCATCCTTCTCGTCGAGGACGATCCGGAGATCCGCGCGCTCCTCGGCGACTTCCTCGGCCGCGAGGGCTTCGCCATGGAGCTCGCCGAGGGCGGCGAGGAGATGGACCGCGCGCTGAAGCGCGGTCTCCCCGATCTCGTCATCCTCGACCTCATGCTGCCTGACGAGGATGGGCTTTCGATCTGCCGCCGCCTGCGCGCGCGCAGCACCGTCCCGATCCTCTTCCTCACTGCCAAGAGCGACGATACCGACCGCATCGTCGGCCTCGAGCTCGGCGCCGACGACTACATCGCCAAGCCCTTCAATCCCCGCGAGCTGCTGGCGCGCATCCGCGCCGTGCTGCGCCGCACCGGCCGTCCGAGCGCGGACAGCGAGCCGCGCCGGCGCTTCACTTTCGCGAGCCTGATCGTCGATCTCGATGCGCGCCTCGTCGAGACGGTTGCCGGCGCGAAGGTTCCGCTCACTTCGGCGGAGTTCGACCTCCTCGCCTGCTTCATCGAGCGGCCGCGGCGGGTGCTGTCCCGCGACCAGCTCATCGACTGGACGCGCGGCCGCAGCGCCGAGCCCTGGGACCGCACCATCGACGTGGCGGTGAGCCGGCTCCGGCGCAAGCTCGAGGCCGCCGATGCCGGCGCCGCCGAGCTGCTGACCACGGTGCGGAACGGCGGCTATCTCTTCGCCGCCGACGTCCGCGAGGCCTGAGCCTCCATGCGGAGCCTCGGCCTGGTCTGGCGCGTCGCGCTGATCGTCGTTGCCGCTCTCTTCGTCCTGCAGTTGGTGGTGGCCGGCGTCTTCTACTACGACCGGAGCCGCGCGACCCAGGTCGGCCCGCGCCTGCCGCTGCCGGACCAGGTGGCAGCGCTGGCGACACTGCTCGACCACGCGACGCCGGAGCAGCAGTCGCTGCAGCTGCGCGCGGTCAACGGGCTCGGCCTCCGCGCCGAGGTCCGGCAGGAGGTTCCGTCGGATCTCGCCGGCGGCCGCGAGCTTGGCCGGGTGGAGGCGGCGCTGCGGCGATATCTCCCGGATCCCGGGGATCGCCAGATCTCGGCGCGGCTCATCGACGGCGCCGTCCGGGTGGGCATCTGGTTTCCGCGCCTCAGGCAATATCTCGACAGCCGCGTGGAGATCGTGGTGTCCCTCGCCTCCGGCGGCTATCTCGTGGTGGAGAGCTCGGATCAGCTGGTGCCGCGACTGTTCGGCCTGCCGACGGGATTCTGGGCCGGCGTCATCGGCTTCGTGGTGGCCGCCATCGCCATCCTGGCGGTGATCCGCGAGACGCTGCCGCTGTCGCGGCTCGCCCGCGCGGTGGAGCGCTTCGGCACCGATCTCGAGCCGAAGCCGACGCGGGAAAGCGGCGCCCGCGAGGTGCGCGCCCTCATCCGCGCGGTCAACCAGATGCAGTCGCGGATCGCCGTCCTGGTCAAGGGACGCGCCTTCATCATCGGCGCGATCGCCCATGATCTCCGGACCTACCTGACGCGGCTCCGTCTTCGGGTGGAGACCCTGCCCGAAGGCGCGATGCGCGAGCGCGCGGTCCGCGACGTCGAGGGGATGAATGCGCTCCTCGAGGACGCGCTCAGCTACGCCCAGGCGAGCTTCCTCGGCGCGGAGACCCAGGAGGTCGATCTCGTGAGCGTGGTCGGCCGCGAGTGCGAGGACCGCTCGGCGGCGGGGATGCCGGTCAAGGCCGTGCTGCCCGCGGAGCCCGTGCTGGTGCGCGGCAGCGCCGCCGCGCTCGCGCGCATGGTCGGCAATCTCGTCGACAACGCGGTCAAATACGGCAACCAGGCGGACGTCGCCATTGCCGCGACGGCGAAGGAGGGCGAGATCCTGGTCGAGGATCGCGGGCCCGGCATTCCGGCTGCCGAGCGCGAGGCGATCTTCGAGCCGTTCCGCCGCCTGGAGCCGTCGCGCAACCGCTCGCGCGGCGGCGCCGGCCTCGGCCTCGCCATCGCGCACCGGGTTGCCGAGGGCCATGGCGGCAGCATCAGCGTCGAGGACCGCCCCGGCGGCGGCGCCACGTTCCGCGTGCGCCTGCCGCGCTGCGCAAAGGCCTGAGCTGCGCCCCGGCCCCTACCTCCCCTCATCCGCATCGCCTATGCTCCGCCCTCCGAAGCGGGGGAAAGAGCGGCCTTGGATTTCCTGTTCGTCCTGGCGGTAGGGCTCATCGCCGGCACCGTCAGCGGCATCATCGGCACCGGCTCGTCGATCATGCTGGTGCCGGTGCTGGTCTACGAGTTCGGACCCCAGGAGGCGGTGCCGATCATGGCGGTGGCGGCGGTGATGGCGAACCTCTCGCGCATCCTCGCCTGGTGGCGCGAGGTGGACTGGCGCGCCTGCGGCGCCTATGCCGTCACCGGCGCCCCTGCCGCGGCGCTCGGCGCCAAGACGCTGCTGATCCTGCCGGCGCGGGTGGTCGATGTGGCGATCGGCACCTTCCTCCTGTTCATGATCCCGGCGCGGCGCTGGCTGACCCGGCGCGAGATCAAGCTCACCCTCTGGCACTTGGCCGCCATCGGCGCCGTCGTCGGCTTCGTCACCGGCATCGTGGTGACGACGGGGCCGATCACGGTGCCGATCTTCATCAGCTACGGCCTGGTCAAGGGCGCGTTCCTCTCCACCGAGGCAGCGGGGTCGCTGGCGATCTACGCCAGCAAGGCGATCGCCTTCCAGCGCTTCGGCGCCCTGCCGCTCGCCACCTTCGGCAAGGGCCTGATCGCGGGCTCGTCGCTGATGGTGGGCGCCTTCGCCGCCAAGCGCTTCGTGCTCCGCCTCGACCCCGAGCGCTTCCGCCTGTTGATGGACGGGTTGATGCTGCTTGCCGGCCTCGCCCTGCTGTGGGATGCGATCTGAATGAGCCGCCCCACCCTCCGACAGCTCCGCGCGGAAGCCGTGCAGACGACGCTCTTCGCGCCGACCACCCTCGGCCGCGCGATCGAGAAGCTGGGCTTCGTCCAGGCGGACCCGATCCGCTCGCCCGCCCGCGCCCAGGATCTCATCCTGCGCCATCGCGTGGCGGGTTATCGCGCCGGCGACCTCGACCGGCACTTCGCACGGCTCCGCCTGGCGGAGGATTTCGTCTACGCCTACGGCTTCATGCCCGGCAGCACCCAGCGCCTGCTGCATCCGCGCCGCGACCCCAGGCGCGCCGACGGCCGCCACGTCCCGACCGGGCTCGCGGCGAAGGTGCTGGCCTTCGTGCAGGCGCGCAGCGCGGTGCATCCGCGCGACCTCGAGGCGGAATTCGGCAGACGACGCGCCGTCAACGGCTGGGGCGGCTTCTCCAAGGCGACGACCCGAGCGCTGCAGAGCCTCCATCACTACGGCCTGCTGCGGGTCGCCGAGCGCCGCGACGGCATCCGCGTCTACGAGGCGGCCCCACCGCCACCGGAGCCGCTCGCGGCCGAGGAACGTCTGCGCCGCCTGGTGCGCCTGGTCCTGCGTCTGCTTGCCCCGGCGCCCGAGACCAGTCTCCGTGCCGCCTTCTCGCTGCTGACGCGCCACTCGCCCGGGCTCGGTAATGTCCGCGCCACCATCGCGGAGCTGATGACATCGGGCGAGATCGAGCGCGGCGCGGTGGCGGGCGAGACCTATCTGTGGCTCGCGGGCAGGCTCGACACGGTCGTCGAGGAACCGCGCGTGCGCTTCCTCGCACCCTTCGATCCCGTCGTCTGGGACCGCCGGCGCTTCGAGCATCTCTGGGGCTGGCCCTATCGTTTCGAGGCCTATACGCCGGCGCGCAAGCGCAAGCTCGGCTACTACGCGATGCCGCTGCTCTGGCGCGACAAGGTGATCGGCTGGGTCAATGCCTCGACGGCGACGGGCGCGCTCGAGATCGAGCCCGGCTTCGTGAAGGCGCGGCCGAAAGGACGCGACTTCGCCCGCGAGTTCGACGCCGAGGTAGCGCGGTTTCGCGAATTCCTCGGCCCGCCGGAGCGCGCCTCAAGTGCCGAAGAGGCTCTCGAGGAGCGCCCGTAGCGGCGCCTTTTGCCTGAAGCCGATCCCCGGCGCGTCGGGCGGCCGCACGCGACCCTCGACCGGCGCCGCACCGTCGACAAGGCCGCCGAAGGGCGCGAAGCAGAGCGCGTTGACCTCGACGCCGCCGAGACCGAGCGCCGCGACGATGTGCTGGCAGAAGAGATGCCCGCCATGGGGCCAGAAGGCGCTGCGCGGCCAGCCCTCCGCTTCCAGCGCGCGGAGGATCTTGAGATAGCCCGGCAGGCCATAGCAGTGCACGGGATCGAAGACGAGGATGTCGCGATTTGGGCGCAACCCGCCATGACGATGGAGGAGCTTCGCCTCCGCCTCGGAGAACAGCGCCTCGCCCGCCGCGATCGCGCCGTCATAGCGCGCCGTCACCGACGACTGCGTCTCGAAATCGAGGGGATCGCAGACGTCCTCGAACCAGCGCAAACCAAAGGGCGCGAGCGCCTCGGCCGCGGCCAGGCTCTCCGCGGGGCCGTAGCGGTTCATCGCATCGACGGCGAGGCGGTCGCCCGGCAGCAGCGCCAACGCCGCCTCGATCCGCCGCAGATCCGGGGCGACGGGAAGATCGCCGATCTTGATCTTGACGCTGGCGTAGCCGAGATCGCGCAGATGGCGGATCTCGTCACAGAGGCGCGCGATATCGTCGGCGGGATAGCGATAGCCGCCGCCGGCATAGGCGGCGAGAGCGCCATGCGCCGGCCGCGCCTCGGGCAGCCGCTCGGCCAGCAGCCGATGCAGCGGCAGATCGGCGAGCTTCGCCGCCGCGTCCCAGAGCGCCATGTCGAGGGCGCCGACGGCGACGCAGCGCTCGCCATGGCCACCGGCCTTCTCGCTCGCCATCATCGCGTCCCAGGCACGGAAAGGATCGAGGCCCGTGCCGTCAGCGGTGGCGATATCCGCGGCAGCGAGGAGCCGCGGCGCGAAGCGCTCGCGGATCAGCCCGCCCTGGGCGAACCGCCCCATCGATCCGAAGCCGTAGCCGATCACCGGTCGGCCGTTTCTCGTCACGTCCATCACCACCGCGACGATGCTGGTGGTGAGCCCGCCCGACGGCATCGCCGGATCCGCGTAGCGCGAGATCGGCACCGAGCGTTCACGAATATCGACGATGCGCATGGATGTTAGCGCGATGCCTGAAGCACCGAGGATTCACCCCCGCCCCAACCCTCCCCCTCAAGGGGGAAGGGGGAAACGAGAGGTCCTGACAACCAGCCCCTCCCCTTGAGGGGGAGGTTGGGAGCGAGGTGGTGCAGAGACACCGAGATCAGCAGAGATGCTGCTTCAAGCGCCGAACGCGCCCGCCGCCGCCAGCGCCTCAGCGTCCGCCGCGCCGAGTCCCAGCCATTCGCTCAGCACGGCGGCGGTGTGCTCGCCCAGCAGTGGCGGCGGCGCGGGCTCGGGCGGCGGCGCGTCGTCGAAGCGGAGCGCGCTCGCGACGGCGCGCACGGTGCCCGCGGCCTTGTGCGGCATGCTCTGGATCATGCCGCGCTCGGTGAGCTGCGGCGCGGTGCAGACCTCTGCCACGGTCTTGATCTCGCCGCAGGGAATCCCGGCCGCGGTCAGGCGATCGAGCCAGTGGCGGCGGGTCTCCCGGCGGAAGATCGGCTCCAGCGCCGCCCGCAGCGCCGGCCGGTTGGTGACGCGGTCGGCATTGATGCGGAAGCGCGGGTCGTCGAGAAGTGCTCCGCCGCCGATGGTCTCGCAGAAGACGCGCCAGAACTTCTCGCTGGCGCAGCCCACGTTGATCCAGCCGTCCGACGCCTGGAACGTCTCGTAGGGCGTGATGGTGGGATGCGCATTGCCGCGCCGCTTCGGCGCCTTGCTGGTGGCGAAGTAGATACCGGCATTCATGGTGAGGAGCGAGGCCATGGCGTCCAGCATCGCGATGTCGACGCGGCCGCCGCGGCCGGTGCGTTCGCGCCGCAGCAGCGCCGACAGCACCGCCTGCGCCGCATACATGCCGGAGACGAGATCGGCGATCGAGGTCCCGACCTTGGTAGGCGGACCCTCCGCCTCGCCGGTCACGTCCATGACGCCGGACTCGCCCTGCACGATGAGATCGTAGCCCGGCCGCCCCGCCTCCGGTCCCTCGCGGCCGAAGCCGGAGACGGCGCAGAGGATGAGACGCGGGTTGAGCTGCGAGAGCGTCTCGAATCCCAAGCCCAAGCGCTCCAGCGTGCCGGGCCGGAAATTCTCCACCACCACGTCGGCGACGCCGGCGAGCTTCAGCACGAGATCGCGGCCGGCCGGCGATTTGAGATCGACGGCGCAGCTCCGCTTGTTGCGGTTGACCGAGAGGAAATAGGCGCTCTCGCCACCGAGGAACGGCGGCCCGAATCCGCGCGCCTCGTCGCCCTTTTGGGGCTCCTCGATCTTGACGACGTCGGCGCCGAGATCGCCCAGCAGCATGGTGCCGAAGGGGCCGGCGACGACGCGGGTGAGATCGAGGATGCGGGTGCCGGCGAGCGGCGCCGTCTCAGACCATGACATCGGCGAGCTCCGTCATGCTGCGCACGAGAATATCAGGCTGGTGCGGCGTCATGCCGAAGGGGCGCCGGCGCCGGTCGATGAAGGCGGTGCGCATCCCCGCCGACTTGGCGCCGATGCAGTCGAAGGCGTGGTTGGCGACGAACAGGATCTTCTCCATCGGCGTTCCCGTGATCTCCGCCGCCTTGGTGTATGTGGCGAGATGCGGTTTGAAGGAATTGGCGGCCGCCACCGAGATTACCCGGTCGAAGGGGATGCCGTGGTAGCGCCTGGCGGTCTCCAGCATATCGGGATCGCCGTTCGAGAGCACCACCAGCTTGTAGCGCGACTGCAGGCGCTGCAGCGCCGCTGGCACCTCGGGAAACGGCTTCAGCCGTTCGATCGCCGCCACCAGCGCGCGCACATCCTCCATGGTGTGCGGGATGCCGGCGCGCTCCATCACGAAGGAGACCGCGCGATGGCCGATCTCGCGATAGGGCGTGTGCTCGCGATGGAGGAGCGCGTCGATCATCGAGTTCTCGAAATGGGTCCGCCGCCACCAGGTAACGAAGGAGTCGGGTTTTCCCGCCCAGCCCTTCGCCCTGAGGAACGGCGTCGCCACCTCGACCAGGCCGCCCTGCATGTCGACCACCGTGCCGTACTGGTCGAACATGCAGATCTCGATCGAGGACTTGAGGGCGGCGGTGGCGGTCATCGGCGGATCTCCCACATGTCAAGGTCGGGCTGTTGAGGAACGTTGATGAACGATGACGCGTGGAGCGCAATTTGTTAAATTGATTATTGATCTCTCACTATTCATGATATGAATGGGCGCGCAAGGCCGAGCATGACACAGGAAGAGACGCGGGCGGGAATGCCGAGCCAGGAGCCGCCCATGAACCTCCGCGCCGTCGATCTCAACCTGCTGGTGGCGCTCGACGCGCTGCTGGCCGAGCGGCACGTGACGCGGGCGGCGGAGCGGGTCGGGCTCTCGCAGCCGGCCATGAGCAACGCCCTCGGCCGGCTGCGCCATCTCTTCGCGGACGAGATCCTGGTGCGCACGGCGACCGGCATGCAGCCGACGCCGCGCGCCCGCGCTCTCGCCGGCGCCACGCGGCAGCTGCTGCGCCAGGTCGAGCATCTCCTCGAGCCCGATGCCGGCTACGACCCCAGCGAGTCCGAGCGACGCTTCTCGATCCGGATGTCGGACCTGCTGGGGCTGCTGCTGCTGCCGGGCCTGCTGGAGCGTCTGCGCACGCAAGCGCCGCGGGTGGGGCTGGACGTGCTGCACCTGCCGCCGGCGCGCACCGTCGACGCGCTGGAGGCGGACGAGATCGACCTCGCCGTCAGCACCGGCCTCGAGCACGGCGGCTCGATCCGCGCCGAGCCGCTCTTCGCCGATCGCATGGTCTGCCTGATGCGGAGCGCGCATCCGCTGGCGCGCGGCCGGCTCTCGCTGGAGGCCTTCCTCGCCCAGCGCCATCTCCGGGTCGCCCAGAGCCCGACCGACCAGCGCTTCGCCGACGACGTGCTGGGCCGCCTCGAGCGCAAGCGCGACATCGCCCTCAACCTGCCGCACTGGCTCCTGGTGCCGCACGTGCTCAGGCGAACCGATCTGGTGGCGGTAATGCCGGGGCGGCTTGCCGAGGCGATCGCCGGCCGCTCCCTCGTCGCCCGCGAATTCCCGTTCGCGCCCGACCGCTTCCACTGGACGCTCTACTGGCACCGCCGCTATGACGGCAATGCCGCCAGCGAGTGGCTGCGCCGGGAGATCCGCGCCGCCGCGAAACCCTATGGGTGAGCGCGCGCCCTACTGCAGGGCGCGATAGCCGCCGCGGAAGTGGAGGAGCGGCTCGCCGCCCGGCGCGTCGGCGTCCAGCACCTCGCCGACGATGATGCGATGATCGCCGCCCGGCAGCGCGGCCGTGATGCGGCACACCACATGGGCGACGGTGCCGTCGAGCACCGGCACCGCGCTCCCGTGCCGGCGGTGCGGCACGCCCGTGAATTTGTCCATGAGCTTGCTGGCGAAGCGGCGGGAGATCTCCTCCTGGCCGGCCGCCAACAGGTTGATGCAGAAGAAGCCGCTCGCCAGCATCGGCGCCAGCGAGTCCGAGCGCTCGTCGACGCAGATCAGGAATTGCATGGGCGAGAGCGACAGCGAGGTGACGGCGCTCATGGTGAGGCCGAAGGGCCGTCCCGCCGCGTCGACGGTGGTGACGACAGCGACTCCCGTGGCCCAGTGCCCGGCAACCTTGCGGAAAAGGGCGGTATCGCAACCCGCCTGCGGAGAACTGGGCGCGGCCGCCTCGCTCATGACGTCCCGCCGCCGCTCGACGCTCTCCGCCTCACTCCGGTGCTCCACGCTCTCCCGCGATGACAATCAGCATAGCGAGGCCTGCCCACTTCCGGCAATGGGCAGCGACCACGCGCTTTTTCCGCCACGACGGCGTCGGCGCCGCGGCGGCGGCCGACCCCGGCATCGGCACGGAGTCGCGCGGCTCCGCTCCACCTCGTGCGGGAAACCGCGACTCGGGCGCCACCCGATACCAAGAAGGGTATTCCCCCCGTGCGCTCGCGTATGCAGCGCCGCAAGAAAGGGGGAGCCGCGACGCTCGCGCGCCCCATAAAACACTCAACCGAGCATCAGGGGATAGGCGTAAGAAAAGAAACTCCCTAGAATCGGGACGCAGGCGGACCGGGCAGGGCCGCCGCGGGGCGAGAAGGCCGATTGAGTCCGCGATCGAGCCAATCCAGGAGACCACACGGTCCCGCCAGGGGAGGAAACAAGGATGCTGAGCTTCCTGAGCGATGTTGGCGATGTCGTGCTGGCCGTTCTCGCGACGGCCGTTTTCGCCAATCTCACCTTCGCCGTGGCGAAGCCGGTCCTGGCCCGGCTCTCGGGCTCGCAGGAATATGGCGATGGACAGCGCAGCGCCGACGCCATGCTGATCGTGTTCCCGCTGCTGCTGCTCGCCATCGGCTTCCTGAGCTACGCGGCGGTGGCCTGGGGATTCCGCGCCATCGCGCTCATCGCCGGGTGACCTGACCGGCCGCGGCGGCGCCCCGTCAGCCTGACGCTGCGGTTGGCCGAGCCGGGCCATGGGCGCGCCGGGCCCCGTCGGCGCCGCTGCATCCCACATCGCGCCGCCGATCATCGCCCTGATCCTCTTGACCGCGCTGGGCTGGACCCTGGAATAGAGCCGAGCGCGCTCAGCCGAGCCCGGCGGCGCGCGCGACGAGGAGCAGACCCACGCCGACGGCGACGGTGCCGATGGCGCGCGCGACGCGCCAACCTTCCGGCGCGAGACGCTCAGCGGTAATGGCGGTGGTGACGATGGCCATGGCGCCGAGATCCATCACGCCGAGGGCCAGCAGGATCGCCGTCAGGCCGGCACAGGAGCAGACACAGCGGGCGCCGAGGCGGAGGCCATGGCGCCAGGCGGCGCCGGCTTCCGCCGGCACGGCGTGGCCGCTCCGGCAATCCGCGAGATGACGCGCCTTCCACGCGGTGAGCTGGAGCGCACCGCCGACGAGGACCGTCAGCGCGACCGCGACCGGAGCGGCGCTCGCCAGCGCCGGCCACCGCATCCCGGCCGCCGCCAGCGCGGCGCCCGCCGGGAAGACCGCCACGCCGAGGAGAGTCCAGACCACGAAGTATCCCGCGCCGACCAGCGCGGTCGGCCTGTCGGCGGCCGCGCCACCGCGCCACAGTGTCGGCGCCAGGGACGGCAGCATCATCGCCACCATCATCGGGAGCCACATGGCGAGGAACGACGCGGCGGCGGCAAGCCAGGTCTCGCCGGGCATCCGCATCCAAGCCATCGATACCGTCATGCCGCCGCAGAGGGGCAGCGCGGTCATCGACGCGCCGCGGAGGATCGTCACCGCCGCTCCGGCGGCGAAGAGCAGCGCCGAGACGGCGAGGAAGCGGCGCCCGGACGGCATGCGCCGGGCGCCCTTCCCTTCGCCGATCGCGACGACGGCGGCCACGATCTCACCGCTTGCCGTACTCGTCGTGGCGGCGCCACCAGACGCCGGTCTCGTTGCGGCCCTTGGGGGCGCGGTCGAGCCAGTGATAGGCGCCCCAGACCGCGTCCACCCCGCGCGAATATGCGGAGTAGGTGTGGTAGAGGGCGCCGCCCTCGAGCACGAAGGCGCTGAGGCCCGGCCGGTCGCGCGCATAGGTCAGCGCGTCGGTGCCGCAGCTCTCAGCGAACCCGGCGACCGGCGCCGGCGCCGGCGTCACGTCCATGGCGTGGCCGCCGCGCTCGTAGTTGTACTCGATGGTGCCCTTCCGCTGCTGCTCCTCGGTGAAGGAGACATTGAAGTCGAAGTTGAAGTCGCCGCCCTCGGAGGAGGCCCAGGGGAAGCTCCAGCCCATCCGCTGCTTGTAAGCCCTGAGCTTGGCGAGCGGCGCCCGCGAGACCGCCCACAGCATCACGTCGTGATTGGCGAGATGCTCGGTGAAGCCGTTGAAGCCGTCGGCGATCATCGAGCAGGAGGGGCAGCCCGCGCTCCAATCGGGCCCGAACATGAAGTGGTAGACCAGAAGCTGCGAGCGCCCGCGGAACAGGTCCCGGAGCGAGGCGCTCCCCTCCTCGGTCGCAAAGCGATAGTCCTTGTCGATGCGCACCCAGGGCAGCTCCTGCCGCCGCCGCGCCAGCGCATCGCTCTGGCGCGTCAGCTCCTTCTCGGCCGCGAGCAGCTCGAGCCGCGCCTGGAGCCATTCCGCGCGGGTTCCGGTCTTGTGGTCGGTCATGGCATTTCTCCTTCGATTGAGTGCGGGGCTATTCCCAGCTGTCGAGCTTGGTCTCGTTCGGCCAGGGCGCGCCCTTGCCGGTCTCCAGCAGCGATTTGAGGCTCAGCAGGAAGACCGCCCACTTGGTGCTGCAGTGATGCATGAACTCCACCGGCTCCTTCCAGCCCTCGTGCCTGAAGAGGAGGATGGTCCAGCCGTCGCTTTCCCTGATGTCGAAGCCGATCCGGGTGCCGACCCACTCCTCGGGCCCGTCGATCACCTGCCAGAGCACCCGCTTCGCCGGCTCCAGCGCGAGCACCTTGATGTCGAAGCCGCGCTCGCCGAAGCGGAACTGCAGCACGCCGCCGAGGTTTCCGTCGCCCCGCGTCGCGGTCCACCAGCCGGAGACGCCTTCGAGCGTTGTCAATGCCTTGTAGACGGCCTCCGGCGACGACGATCTAATTCCAACCTTATGCAGAATGTCCGGCATGGCCGGTCCCTCCTTCTTCTCGCGGTGTCGATCTCGGCAGGAGACGTAAGGCCGGAGGCGGAGGCAGCGGGAGTTACAAGTGTGGCGGGATTCCGATGGACGCGCTGATCGCGGCGGCGGCGCGGGCGCTGGCGGCGGGCGACCCGCTCGGCGCATTGAACCGGGTGGCACTCCGCGACGATGCGCCCGCGCTGGCGCTGCGCGGCATTGCCATGGCGCAGCTCGGCGATCTCGCGCGGGCGAAGGCGCTGCTGCGCCGCGCTGCGCGCGCGTTCGGCCCCCGGGACGCGGTCGCCCGCGCGCGCTGCGTCGTCGCCGAGGCGGAGGTGGCGCTCGCCTCCCGCGAGCTCGGCTTTCCGCAGCAGGCGCTGGAGGCGGCGCGGGCGACGCTTGAGGCGCGCGGCGACCGGATGAACGCCGCCCATGCGCGGCATCTCGCGGCGCGCCGCCTGCTGCTGATCGGTCGCCTCGACGAGGCCGAGCGGAAGCTCGGCGAGGTCGACGCGGCACTGCTTCCGCCCGCCTGGCGCGCCGCCCACGAGCTCGCCATCGCCGGAATCGCGATGCGACGCACGCACGCGAAGATGGCCCGTGCCGCCCTCGCCCGCGCCGAGCGCGCCGCCTATCGGGCGGGCATCCCCGCGTTGATGGCGGAGGTGGAAAGCACCTCCCTCGCCCTCGACACGCCCGCCGCGCGCCTCATCGCCGGCGGCAAGGAGCGTCTCCTGCTGCTCGACGAGGTGGAGACGCTGCTGGCCTCGAGCGCGCTGGTGGTGGATGCGCGTCGCCACGCGGTGCGCGCCGCGGCCACCGTCGTTCCGCTCGCCCGCCGCCCGGTGCTATTCGCGCTCGCCCGCGCGCTCGCCGAAGCGTGGCCGGGCGAC
The DNA here is from genome assembly GCA_035507155.1 of Allostellaceae bacterium. Lineage (GTDB taxonomy): Bacteria > Pseudomonadota > Alphaproteobacteria > ATCC43930 > CGMCC-115725 > DASZHJ01. The sequence continues at coordinate 3,811 of DATJOK010000296.1, read as the reverse complement.
ATCGGGCGGGACGTCCTGCTCGCCCGCGCGTTCCGGGCGAAGCGCGCCGACGACTCCCATCGCGCGCGGCTCCGGGTCGAGATCGGCCGGCTGCGCGCGGCGCTGAAGCCGCTGGCGAACGTCGGCGCGACGAAGCGCGGCTTCGCGCTCGCGCCGGGGCGGGCGCGCGAGATCGTCGTGCTGGCGCTGCCGGTCGAGGAGGAGCATGCGGCGGTGCTGGCCTTGCTGGCCGACGGCGAAGCGTGGTCGAGCTCGGCGCTGGCGCTCGCGCTCGGCGCCAGCCAGCGCACCGTGCAGCGGGCCCTCGACGCGTTGGCGGCGGCCGGCAAGGTGCACTCCCATGGCCGCGCGCGGGCGCAACGCTGGATGATGCCGCCGATGCCGGGATTCGCGACGAGCTTGTTACTCCCGGCACTGCTGCCGGTCGGCTAGGATGACCCCATGAAAAAATCATCCGCCGAGATCCTCCGCGAGTACGGTCCCTTTCCGGGCATCGAGGCCGTGCATGGCGTCACCTATGACGGCCGGCAGATCTGGTTCGCGTCCGGCGACAAGCTCAATGCTCTCGATCCCGACAGCGGCCAGACGCTGCGCTCGATCGACGTCGTCGCGAAGGCGGGAACCGCTTTCGACGGCAAGCACCTCTATCAGTTCGGCGGCGACCGCATCCAGAAGATCGATCCCGCGAGCGGGCGCGTCATCGCCACCATTCCGGCGCCCGAGGGCGGCCACTCCGGCCTCGCCTGGGCCGAGGGATCGCTCTGGGTCGGGCAGTATCGCAACCGCCGGATCCTGCAGGTCGATCCCGAGACGGGGAAGGTGCTGCGCGCCATCGACTGCAGCCGCTTCGTCACCGGTGTCACCTGGGTCGAGGGCGAGCTCTGGCACGGCAGCTGGGAAGGCGACGCGAGCGATATCCGGCGCGTCGATGCGCGAACCGGAGAGGTCCTCGAGGTTCTCGAGATGCCGGCGGGAACCGGAGTCTCCGGTCTCGAATCCGACGGCGGCGACCGCTTCTTCTGCGGCGGCGGCGAAGGCGGCAAGCTCAGAGCCGTCCGCCGGCCCAGATAGCCTGCCGGACCGGCCCGCCGCGCCCCAGGGCCGCGCGACGCGCCCGGCAAGGTCACACTGCGATCGCGTCACCCGATCGCGACCGCAGGCCGATTCCGAGTTTGCGCTTGAGCGCGTCCAGCACCAGGAGCACGACAAGCGCGGCGGCCAGAGACATCCCCGTCAAGACCGGCGCGAGCGGTCGACGCGCCCCGCAAGCTCGGCCGGCTCAGACGCCGCCTATCCCGAGCCAGCCCTCGGCACCCACGTAGATCCCGACCGCGATGATGAGAAGGCTCGAGAGGTAGGGCGCGCGCTGCGCCAGGGTGCCGAACCAGGAGAAACGGCGCGACGCGTGCCGGACGCTGAGCGCCGCGGTGGCGCCGACGCTCACCAGTGTGATCGCGAGCCCGATCGAGAAGCAGAGCACGAGCACCGCGCCCAGAGTGACCTGGCGGAGCTGCAGGCAGAGCAGCAGCACGGTGATCGAGGCCGGGCACGGGATGAGCCCGCCGGTCAGCCCGAACACCAGGATCTGGCCGGTGGTCGCCGGGCGGCCGGCGAAGCGGCGGCGGATGTCGCCGGCGTGCGCCTGCTGATGCCGGTCGTCGAAGACACCCGACGAGACGGCGAGACCATGATCGTGGTGGTGAGGGTGGCCGCGATCATGATCGTGATGATGATCGTGCTCACGGTGATGGTGGCTGTGATCGTGATCGTGATCGTGACCGTGCAGGGCTTCGGTGCGCCGGCGGTCCTGCCAGGTGCGCCGTAGCATCCAGAGCGCGACGGCGATGATCAGCGCCGCCGAGGCGAGCTGGAAGTAGGGCTCGAAGCTCCCGGTGTCGACACCCCGCCAGAGATACATGCCGCCGAGCGCGATGCCCCAGACGACAGCGGTATGGGAAATGGTCGCCGCAAGGCCCAGCAGCACCGCCTGCGCGAGGGTGCCGCGGATCGCCACGATGAAGGCCGCCATCATGGTCTTGGAGTGGCCGGGCTCGAGGCCATGGAGCGCGCCCAGCAGCATGGCGCTCGGAATGAAGAGCCAGGCGTGGGCGGCGCCCTGCTGCAGGAGTTCGTCGAAGGACGGCATCACGCCCTCAGAGATACTTGGCGATTTCCTTGAACTCGTCGATCGGCCGCCGCTGCTCGCGCGGCAGCGCGCCCACCGCCTGCTCCAGGCAGTTGTCGAGATGGTCCTGGATCAGCGTCTTCTTCGCCTGGGCGATCGCCTTCTCGACGGCGTGGAGCTGCTGGGCGATGTCGAGGCAGGCGCGCTCGCCCTCGATCATCTGGACGATGCTGCGCAGATGCCCCTCCGCCCGCTTCAGGCGCTTGACGACCTCGGGATGGGTGGCGTGGCGATGCTTCGGCATGAGATCAATGCTATCCCCCTGGAGGGGATATAGTCAAACAAGGGAGAGACCGGCGCGCGGAACCGCGGCATCGAAGAAGCGAGCCAAAGTTAAAATTATTGTGCCCACCCGGGGGATGTGGGTTAATCCTGCTCGGACGTCTCGCGGGAGCCCTCCCATGAGAACTGTGTCTCTGCCACGCGTCATCGCCCTGGCCTTCGGGGCATTGGCCGGCGCCGCGTCCGCCGATGCTCAGACACCGGTCTGCCCCCCGGGTTACTATTACGCCTCCGACGGCCAGTGCTATCCGGGTGCGCAGCCCGCCTATCCACCGCCGGCCTACGCGGTTGCGCCGCCCGTCTATCAGCCACCCATCGTTTTCGATGGCCTGGCCATCGGCCTCGGGCTCGGCGCGCTCATCGGCGCCGCAGGACACCACGGCGATGGACACCGCGGCGGCGGCGACCACGGACGTCGCTGAACGCCCCCGCGAAAACTCATGGAGCGAGAGACTCAAATGATGCGTCACCTCACCCGTCGGATCAGCGACGCCTTCGCTGCGGCAGGTATTCTCGGCGCGGTCCTGCTCGTCTTTCCCCCGGCGGCGATCGCCCAGGGTTCGCCGGCGCCGGCAGCAAGCGCCGCGCAGGCCGACAGCCGCCTCGAGGCGCGCATCAAGTCACTCCACGCCGCATTGCAGATTACCGCCGACCAGGAGCCGCAATGGCAAGCTGTCGCCGACGTCATGCGGGATAACGCCAAGACAGTCGGCGCGCTGATCGCGGAGCGGGCAGCCAAGGCGAAGACGATGACGGCGATCGACGATCTGCGATCCTATGGGGCGATCGCCGATGCCCATGCGGCAGGGGTGAAGAAGCTCACGGGCGCCTTCGAGACTCTTTATGCCTCCATGTCGGACGCGCAAAAGAAGAAGGCCGATGCGGTGTTCAAATATCGGCCGCGGCCGTCACGACCGAAAAAGACCGGCGGATAGCGCACCGGGATTGAGCGGCGTGTCGGCTCGAAGATCGCCTTCGGGTCGAGCTGGCCCTTGGCGCCTCTGCCAGCGGCAACAGCCGGGACTCCTCATAGAGATGGAATAGAGACGGACCCCTGATCGCGCCAATTGGCGCGCATCATGCAGGCGGTGTTCCCCAGTACTCGTACCCGCTTCCCGCATCGGTTTCTCCGGTTCGCGGAACGGGTTCCTTTGTGAGTTTTCGGGGAGCGGCCCGCATAACTTTGATCCAGGTCAACGCGAGCTGAATGCTGGGCCCCGCTCCCTCTTGACGGAACATGAACCATCGACTCGCACATGCCTGTTTCGTGTGATCGCGAATGCGCCAAAAGCGAGCGCCGGCCTCCCTTCCACGGGCTGCACTATGCGGTGTAACGTCCAGCCG
>DATJOK010000295.1:0-3168 GCA_035507155.1 Allostellaceae bacterium | reverse complement strand
CCGCGGGCGGGCTCTGGCGGGTCTCGGTGGACGGCAACCAGCTCGAGAGCGCGATCCTCAACCTCGCGGTCAACGCCCGCGACGCCATGCCCGGAGGCGGCAAGCTCACGGTCGAGACCGTCAATGCCTATCTCGACGAGGCCTATGCGCGCTCGCACGACGATGTATCGCCGGGCCAGTACGTGCTGATCGCCGTCAGCGACACCGGCGCCGGCATGACCCGGGAGGTCGTCGCCCGTGCCTTCGAGCCGTTCTTCACCACCAAGGACATCGGCCGCGGGACCGGGCTGGGGCTGAGCCAGATCTATGGGTTCGTCAAGCAGTCGGGCGGCCACGTCAAGATCTACAGCGAGCCCGGCGAGGGGACGACGGTGAAGCTCTACCTGCCGCGCCTGCATGGCGAGGCCGCATCCGCCGCCGATGGTCGGGCGGAGGTCGCGATGATCCCCAGGAGCCGCGCCGGCGAGCTCGTGCTCGTCGTCGAGGACGATCACGACGTGCGCGCCGCCACCGGAGAGATGCTGGCCGAGCTCGGCTATGGCGTGGTGACGGCGGTTGATGGCGCCGCGGCGCTTCGCCTGCTGACGGAGCGGCGGGACATCCGCCTGCTCTTCACCGATGTCGGCCTGCCCGGCGGCATGAACGGCCGGCAGCTCGCCGAGGCGGCGCGTGACTGCCGTCCCGATCTTCCCGTGCTCTTCACCACCGGCTACGCGCGGAACGCCATCGTCCACCACGGCCGCCTCGATCCCGGCATCGAGCTGCTGGTGAAGCCGTTCACCTACGCCAGCCTGGCGACCAAGCTGCGCCAGATGCTGTAGCGGCATCGGCCGACGCGAACGGCAGTTTCCAATAGATTTCAGGCCGGTTGCCGGGCGCTGTCATCAGAATGCAATAGAAGCAGCGCTTCATTAACGAATGGAAAGCCGGTCGTCGGGACCGGCCGTTGCTCGGGGAACAGGGGATGCACATTCGTACTCGCGCGCTGCGCCGTGCCACTGCGGCGGCGGTCGTTGCCGCCGCAATCGATTTGGCTCTGACGCAAGCCGGCACCGCCGATCCCATCACCTCCTTCACCGCCGGCGATCTCGTCATCAGCACCGTCAGCTGCTCGGTGGGGGCGGCCTGCAACAGCAGCAGCAGCGGCAACGGTCTCGATACGGCAGCGCCGATCGTGCTGCAGGAGCTGCAGCTCGGCGCCGGCGGCACCAGCGCCACCTCGGTCGGCACGCTGACGCTGCCGCAGGTCTCGAGCGGCGCCAATTCGGCGATCTCCGGCGAATACGGCTCGGCCTCGGAGGGCGTCCTGCAGCTCTCGGCGAACGGGCAGTACCTCACCATCATGGGCTACGGCGTCAACGCCAGCACTTTCAACAGCGCGCCGACTTCCACCTATGGCACCGCGGCGCTCGGCCAGACCACCAGCCTGACGGCGGCGCAGCAGACCGGCACGCCGGTCACCACCGTGCCGCGGGTGGTGGGCCTGATCGGCGCCAATGGCAGCATCGACACCAGCACCGCGCTCACCGGCGTCTTCAACCAGAACAACCCGCGCAGCGTCGCCACGGTGGACGGCTCGACCTTCTACGTGTCGGGCCAGGGCGCCAGCAAGACCGACCCGACCCAGGGCGTGTTTCTGGCGACGCGCGGCGCCACCACCGCGACGCCGATCGACAACAGCACCGACACCCGTGTCGTCTCGATCGTCAACAACGGCAGCGGCAACACGCTCTACGTCTCGCGCGACCAGAACCCGCCGGGAAGCGGCAGCCAGAACTTCACCAATGTGAGCAGCCTGACCGGGCCGGGCGGCGGCCTGCCGACCTCGTCGGCGGGCCTGGTCACCACCCACATTACGCCGCCGGCGAGCCCGCTCTCCTCGGGCGGCAACAACGGCTCCATCAACCTGACCGCCGGCCTGGCGAATGGCGTCAACAATTCGCGCATCGGCAGCTTCGTCTATCTCAGCCCCGAGAGCTATTTCTTCGCCAGCCCGACGGTGCTCTACGTCGCCGACAGCGGGCAGCCCAAGAACGGCAATGCCAACAAGGCGGCGCTGGGCGAGGGCGGGCTGCAGAAATGGGTGCTGACCAGCGGCGTCTGGACGCTCGCCTACGATCTCGTCAACGGCCTCAACCTCGTCAACAACGCCAACGCCAACTCCGCGACGCCGACGGCGGCGGGCGTGACCGGGCTTTTCGGCCTCACCGGCAAGGTCGTCGGCGGCACGGTCGAGCTCTTCGCCACCAGCTACGGCCTCAACGAGCTCTCGGACAGCTTTCTCTACGAGATCACCGACGATCTCGCGGACACCACGATCGCTGAGGCGGGCAGCGAGGATTTCACCACGCTGCTCACCGCCGGACCGGACGAGCTCATCCGCGGCGTCTCCTTCGCGCCCGAGGCGGTGCCGGAGCCAGGCTCGCTCGCGATCCTCCTCGCGGGCCTCGGGGGGCTGGTGATCATGCGGCGGCGCAAGGCGCGTTTCGCGTGAGGCGCGCGGGGCTCTTGCAGGTGGCTCGCCGGCTTCCTATCTGACACGCAAAAAGCGTTCGTCCGCCTGAAGGAACTGTGGGCGACAGAGGGGAGCGAGCGAGAAACGCGACTGTGCGAAACGAAGCCAATTCCGCGTGTCGCGTGTAGGCAGCACTCGCTGAAGTTGCTGCCGGCGCTTCAGCCGCTCTTCTTCTGCCGGAGCTTCTCCCAGTAATCGAGGCGCTTGCGGATCTCGCGCTCGAAGCCACGGTCGACGGGCTCGTAGAGCACCTGGCGCGGCAGCTCGTCGGGGAAGTGGCTCTGGCCGGAGAAACCTTCGGGCGTGTTCGGGTCGTACTGGTAGCCCTCGCTGTAGCCGAGCTGCTTCATCAGCCTGGTGGGCGCGTTGAGGCTGTGCTTCGGCGGCATCAGCGAGCCGGTTTCCTGGGCGAGGCGCTTGGCGGCGCCGAAGGCGACATAGGCGGCATTCGACTTGGGCGCGCTCGCGAGGTAGAGCACGGCCTCCGCGAGCGCCAGGTCGCCCTCCGGCGAGCCCATGCGATCGTAGGCCTCCCAGGCGGCGATCGCCATGGGGAGCGCCTGGGGATCGGCAAGCCCGATGTCCTCGACCGCCATGCGCGTCATGCGGCGCGCGATGTAGACCGGATGCTCGCCGCCCACCAGCATGCGGGC
>DATJOK010000294.1:0-24524 GCA_035507155.1 Allostellaceae bacterium | reverse complement strand
GGCCGGCGCGGCATCCAGGCGTCGCGCACCGCGCAGCCGAACCGGAAGCGCTTCGCCGTCCGGCGCATCCTCGGCGCCGGCGACCTCTGGGTCAGCGAGTTCATCCTCACCTACGACGGCGAGCCCTCCTACACCGTCAGCATCATGGAGTTCCGCGACGGCAAGGTCGCCCGCGAGACCCAGTACTTCGGCGATCCCTTCGAGCCGGGCCCGTCGCGCGCGCATCTGGTCGAGCTGATGCGCTGAATGGCGGAGGAACCGAGGCATGGCCGCTCCGGATACGCGTCACCCCGACCCGCTTCGCGCCACCAGGATCCCCCTCGCCCACGGCTCCGGCGCCATGCCGGCGCTCGGGTTCGGCACCCTCATTCCCGATCCCGTCGCCACCAGAACGGCAACCCGGACGGCGCTGGAGACCGGATTCCGTCATCTCGACTGCTCGGAGCGCTACCGCAACGAGCGCGCCGTCGGCGACGCGCTGCAGGACGTCTTCAAGGCGGGAACGGTCCGGCGGCAGGACGTCTTCGTCACCACCAAGCTCTGGAACAACAATCACCGCGCCGAGCGGGTGAGGCCCGCCTTCGAGGCGAGCCTCGATCGGCTGCAGCTCGACGATCTCGACTGCTATCTCATCCACACCCCCTTCGCCTTCCGGCCGGGCGACGAGCAGGACCCGCGCGACGGGCAGGGCCAGGTCATCTACGATTCCGGCGTGACGCTGGGGGAGACCTGGCAGGCGCTGGAGCGCCTGGTGGACGAGGGCCGCTGCCGGGCGATCGGCCTCTCCAACGTCAACCTGCCGCAGCTGCAGGAGATTGTCGCCGGCGCGCGGATCAAGCCGGCGGTGGTGGAGGTCGAATCCCATCCCTATCTCCCGGAATGGGAGCTCCTCGACTATTGCCGGCGGGAGGGGATCGTGCTGCTCGCCTTCGCGGCCCTCGGACACGCGATGGAGCCCCGGCTGCTCGGTGATCCCGCGATCGTCGCCATCGCGGCGCGCGTCCACAAGACCCCCGCCCAGGTCGCGCTCGCCTGGGCGATCCAGCGCGGCACCGCGCTCCTCACCACGTCGGTCACGCCGAGCCACATCCGCGAGAACTTCGACCTCTCGCCCCTGCCGGAAGACGCCATGCAGGAGATCCGCGACACCGTCGCAACCCGCACCCGCTTCAACGCGGTGGTGGAGACCGGCGTCCCCGGGTTCATTCCCCGGGGCCGGTGAGGATCCTGATCAGATCCAGACGTCGTTCTGCGCCGTCCGCGCGCCGCCCTGATCGCCGGTGTTGAGGACGCCGCGGGGCTCGATCAGCATCATCTTCACTTCGCTGGCGGCATAGGGCTTGTGCTCGACGCCTCTGGGCACCACGAACATCTCGCCGGCCTTCACGGTGACGGCGCCGTCGCGGAAATCGATGCGGAGCTCGCCCTCCAGCACGATGAAGGTCTCGTCGGTCTCCTTGTGGTCGTGCCAGACGAAGTCGCCCTCGATCTTCACGATCTTGAACTGGTAGTCGTTCATCTCGGCGACCACCTTCGGCTGCCACTGCTCGTCGAAGAGGCCGAATTTCTGCGCGAAGTTGATCGCCTGGTAGGCCATGCGGCTCCTCCGGGAATGCTGCCGCGATTATAGCCGCATCCTGCGCCCGGCAAAAAGAAGCCCCCTCCGCCGCGCGGGCGGAGGGGGCCAGTGGCGACGCGGTTGCTAGAAGTGGTCGCTCTCGCCGAGGTGCAGGCCGGGCAGCACGGGCGTGCCTTCCTTCTGCGCCGCGACGAGGGCGTGCGGGTCGAGGCCGAGCGCCCGGAGGATGGTGGGCGCGATCTCCATCGTCGTCACCGGGGCGTTGATGGTGCTGGCGTCGTAGTCGGGGTTGGCGACCAGCATCATCACGGCGGTGTCGTCCGGCGCGAAGCCGCCGTGCTCCGCCACCTTCTTGGTGCCACCGGTGTAGACGACGCCGACCTTGGGCTCGACGATGATGTCGGGCGTGCGCGGGTCGACCGACGGATCATTGAAGAGAAGATCGAGCTGCGCCCCGGAGTAGAACTTGCCGCCATCGGCGCCGATGGTGGCGGCGTTCGCCTCGAGCTGGGCGACCGCGGCGCTGGCGGCGCCGGGGCTGTTGTCGGCGAGCCAGAGCAGCGACACGTCGTCCTCCAGCGCCTGCACCACCGGGAAGCCGGGACCGACGCCGCTCGGGCTCAGGATCGCCGAGGGCGGCGCGTCGCTGGCGTTGTCGCCGGGGATGCGCAGCAGGCTCTTGGGATCGACCGGCGACTGGCCGTGCTTGGCGCTGATGATGATCAGCGTCCGCTCGAAGAGGCCGCGGTTCTTGAGCTCGCTCACCATCTTGCCGATCGAGGTGTCGACGAACTCGATCTCGCTCTTGAGCTCGTCGCTGGGCGTGCCGACGCCGTCCTGATAGCCGCCGGTCTTGCCGATGCTCTTCTCGACCAGCTTCTCGCCGACGCTCACCGCCTGGAAGTTCATGCCGAAGACGGTGGGCACCGGGCGCTTCACCACGCCGGTGTGATCCCGGCCGTCGATCTCGTTCAGGATCGCCTGCACCTTGAGGCTGTCGTAGCACTGGATGTTGAGGAAGCTGTCGGTCCAGGAGTTGCTGCTGGAGACCGCGGTCTGGTCGGGGAGCGGGTTGCAGGACATCAGCTTCACCTGCGGCAATGCCACCGGGATCGAGTTGATCTCCGGCGCGTAGAAGTCGTCGACGCCGAGGCCGCTCCGGCCCTTCACCAGCTCGTAGGACTGGTGCTTGTCGGACCAGGCGGTGTAGCCGCCGGCATCCTTCACCACCTCGAACATCGTGTTCACGCGGATGAAGCTGTGGGGATAGACCGGCTCGCAACCGTGCTTGGGATCGCGCGGCAGGAAGTCGGGATTGATGCCGCCGCCGGCGTCGAGCTTGGTGAGGTCGACGTCGATCTCCTCGTCGAATCCCACCTGGGTGCCGACCACGCTCGGGCAGAGATTGGCGCCGCCGACGATGCCGTAGGGCGTGGTCTTGCGCGGCGGCGACAGCGAGCGATCGTAGCTCACGTCGTAGAAGGCGCCGGTGGAGCGCGGCGTGCCGCCGGTCACCAGGGCAGTGAGGCCGGGGAAGGAATCCGACGGCTTCGAGGTCGAGGTCTGAGTGTAGGTGACGCCGTGCTGGCCGAGGGCGGCGAGGGTCGGGCAATAGCCGCCGCTCGCGCAGTTCGCGAAGTCGAGCGCGTGCATGCCATCGATGCTGATCAGCAGCACATGCTGCACGTCGTTGTCGTCGAAAGATTTCGCCTGGCCGGCGCTCCCCGAGAGCGCAGCCAGGGCCGCGGCGCCGAGCGCTGCGCCGATCACGAGTTTAGTCGTCATGTGTTTCCCCACCGTTCCGATTGAAGAGAATCCCGACGGCGAAACTTAGGCATCGGCCTCTTACGCTGCGGTGACGCTTCGATTGCAGCGGTGACAATTCGTTGCTGGACGAAGCATCCCGCTTCCGGCGAGGCTATGATCCCGATGGCAGACGGGCGCGACCCCGCAGGAGGAAGTAGCCATGGCCCTCAGCACCGAAGAGAAGCGCGCGCAGTTCCGGCGTCTCCACGAGTCCGGCTGCTTCGTGATCCCGAACCCCTGGGACATCGGCAGTGCCCGGGCGCTGCAGTCGATGGGCTTCCAGGCCCTCGCCTCCACCAGCTCGGGCTTCGCCTGGTCGATCGGGCGCTCGGACAATCACGTGCCGCTCGAGGACGTGCTGGCGCATCTGGCGACGCTCTCGGACGGCGTCGATCTGCCGGTCAACGCCGATTTCGAGCGCGGCTTCGCCGACGAGCCGGATGCGGTCGCCCACAACGTGCGCCGCGCCGTCGCCACCGGCGTCGCCGGCCTCTCGATCGAGAACGCGACCGGCGATCCCGACCATCCGCTCTACGACGACAAGCTGGCGGTGGAGCGCATCGCCGCCGCCCGCGCGGCGATCGACGCCACCCAAAGCGGCGTCGTGCTGGTGGCGCGCTGCGAGGGGTTCCTGGTGGGCGAGGCGGATCTCAGCCGGACCATCGACCGGCTGGTCGCCTTCGCCGAGGCGGGCGCCGACTGCCTCTATGCGCCGGGGATCACCGACCGCGACCGGGTGCGCGCGCTGGTGAAGGCGCTGGCGCCGAAGCCGGTCAACATCCTGATGCCGAAGCCCGGCCTCTCGGTGGCGGAGCTCGCCGATCTCGGCGTCCGCCGGATCAGCGTCGGCGGCGCCCTCGCCCGGATGGCCTGGGCGGGGTTCCTGCACGCCGCCCGGGAGATCGCCGAGAAGGGCTCCTTCGCCGATTTCGCCGGCGCTGCCGCCGGCGGCGATCTCAACAAGCTGTTCGGGAACTACCGGTAGGGATCGGCCCTCCCGCCAAAGCCGGCGGCAGAGGGCTTTCCCCGCCTCCAGTTTCGCCGATCCATGCGCCTCGGGCAACTCAGCAGCCCAGCAATGACCTGAGAATTACCCCCGCTTCGGGGCCGAGCTGCGCTACACTCCGTCACAAATAAACGGGGGCCGCCTGCGTACAGCGCCGGCGGGAGGAAATGCTTGTAGGTAAAGGACTTGCTGGACATGGAAGAACGCAAATACCGTGACGGACAGACGGTGACCCTGCTCCCCAGCCGGGCGCGGCGCACTCCCACTGACCGCTTCGAGATCGTCAGGCTGATGCCGGCGGAGCGCGGCGCCGTCTACCAGTACCGGATCCGCTCCACCCTCGACGGCCATGAGCGCATCGCCATGGAGAGCGAGCTCGAGGTCGAGATCGTGGTCATCCCCGTGCGCAAGCGCCAGGCCGGCCGGCGAAAGTCGGCCTAGCCGCCGCCGCCCGCCGGGCATCGGACGCGCCCCTTGTCCGTCAGCCAGCCGACCAGGCTCTCGCACCGGGTCAACCGGGCGATGCTGACGGCGACCCTGGCCTTCGGGGCGGCGGGCTTTGCCGCCCTGACGGTGCTCTCCCTGGTGGCTGACGTCAGCGGCTTCACCGCCGCCAGCCTGGTCTATGGCGGGTCGCTCGCGATCTGCGGCCTCTGCTCCTTCCTCTACCAGATGCTGGAAGGCGTCCGATGCCGGCCGCTGCTGCGCTATCTCGACCATTCCGCGATCTTCCTGTTGATCGCCGGCACCTACACGCCCTTCGCCGCCGCCGGCCTGCATGGGCCGTTCCACGGCAGCCTGCTGACCTGGGTCTGGGCGCTCGCTTTCCTCGGCATCCTGCTCAAGCTGGTGCTGCCCACGACCCACGACCGCGCCTTCGTGGTGGTCTATCTCGCCCTCGGCTGGATCTTCGTCAGCTCCGCCGGCGAGGTGTTCCACAGCATCCCGGCGCTGCCGCTCGCCTTTCTGGTGCTGGGCGGCGCCGCCTATACGGCGGGCGCGCTGATCTTCGCCCGCGACATCGGGCACTGGACCGACGCAGTCTGGCACGGCTGCGTGCTCACCGGCAGCGTCACCCATTTCTTCGCCGTGGTGACCTTCTGCCTCTCGCCGGCGGTGCTGGGGATCGCCCATGCGCCGGCCGCGCTCCCGTCTCTCGGGTGAGCGCCAGCAGAGCCGGATGCGGCCGCCGCCCCTTCTCCGCCTCCTGATCCTTCTCGTTCTCGCCCTCGCCTGGACGAGCGCGGCATCGGCCGCGGAGCATCCCGACCGCGAGTTCAGGGAATGCACCGACTGCCCGGTCATGGTGGCGATCCCCGCCGGCAGCTTCACCATGGGGAGCCCCCTGAGCGAGGCCGGCCGCTTCGATGCGGAGGGACCGCAGCATCCGGTCAGCGTGCGCGCCTTCGCGCTCAGCAAGTTCGACATCACCAACGAGGAGTTCCTGATCTTCCTGCGCGCGTCCGGCTATCAGCCGGCGCCCTGCGACCGGATCCTCGGCATGGTCTGGCGCTCGCCGGGACATGGGCTCGCCTATCCGCCCGGCGAGGTGGCGCCGCCGCTGGTCCCCGCCACCTGCCTCAACTGGCACGACGCCGAGGCCTATATCGCCTGGCTCAATACCAAGGCCCGTGGCGGCGGCAGCCCCTACCGGCTGCCGAGCGAGGCGGAATGGGAATACGCGGCGCGCGCCGGCACCACCACCGCGCGCTGGTGGGGCGAGGCGATCGGCAAGGACAACGCCAACTGCAACGGCTGCGGCAGCCAATGGGACGGCCGCGAGATCGCCCCGGTCGGCAGCTTCAAGCCGAACGGCTTCGGGCTCTACGAGATGCTCGGCAATGTCTGGCAGTGGACCGCCGACTGCTGGAACGAGAGCTACGTGGGGGCGCCCCGCGACGGCAGCGCCTGGCGCACCGGCGACTGCAGCAAGCGGGTGCTGCGCGGCGGCTCCTGGGCCAATGTCCCCGTCTTCATCCGCGCGGCGACCCGCAGCCATGCCGCCGCCGACGGCAGCGACTTCGACTATTCGAGCTACGCCGGCTTCCGCGTCGCCCGCACGCTGCCGTGAGCCATCGCCCGGACACCGAGAGGCCGGAGTTATTTTCCTTCACGTCATGCGCGGCCTTGAGCCACGGCCATGACGAAAAAAGAAAAGTCGCGCCCTTCCGGGTGAGCCGTCCCTTCCCTCACTGCGACACCTTGCGCGGGTCGAAATCGATCGTGATGTCCTTCACCAGCTCGTAGCTGCCGGGCGGCACGGTCAGCGGCGAGGAGAGCAGCGCGGCGTTGCGCGCGCTCAAGGCGAGCGCGCGGTAATTGTCGTCGGTCGCAAGCCTGGGATCGTCCACCACCTCGGCGCTCGCCACCGTGCCGTTGCGCTCGAGGCGCAGATGGATGAGCACGATCGGATCGCCGGCGCCGAGCGTCGCGCGATCGAGGGTCCAGCGCCGCTCGATCTGGGCGCGAAGGAAATCCTTCACGCTGTAGGTGGCGTCGGGCCCGATGGCCGCGCCGCGGCTGCTGGCGACGCGGTCGGAAAGGCCGCTCCCTTCCTGCCGCCCCGGATTGGCGGGCGCCGGCGGCGTCGGCTCGTGGAGGCGCGCCAGCGACTGGAGCTTCGCCTCGAAGCTGTCGACCGGCGGCGCCGGCTCTCTCTGCGGCCGCGCCGCGGGCTTCGGCGTCGGGCGCGGCGCCTCGATCGGCGTGCGAGGCCTGCTTTCCTCTGGATTGGGCGCGCTCAGCACGTGTGGCGCAGCGCGCTCCTCCTTCAGCAGCGATTGCGGCGGCGGCGGCGTCTCGGGAGCCGGCACCGGCTGCGGCGGCGTGAGCGCGGCCTGCTCCGGCGCCTTCTCCTGCGGCGCCTCCGCCTTCTCCGGCGCCGGCGGCGAGGCGGTCTTCTCGGCGAGCCGGACGAGATCGACGGGGATCGCCGTGGGCGCCTCCGCCGGCGCGTTCAGCAACTTCGGCAGGCCGAAGAGGATGAGCGCCGCCACCGCGCCATGCAGCACGATCGAGGCGAGGACGCCCGGCCCCATGCGGTCCGTGCGGCGGCGCGCCGGGCGCGTCGTGTCGGCGGGATCGATATCGGCGAGGGAGATCGGGGACATGGGTCCTGGCCTCGGCGGATATTGCCCCTCCGGCGCGGCCGGCGCAAACCACCCGGCGGTACCCGCGCGAGGCGCGGGTAACTCTGTTGATATCGCGATAAATAGGCGAAGCCCGCCTGGGCGCCCGGGGAGGCGACAATGGTCGGTCGTATTCTGGCGGCGGCGCTGCTGGTGCTGTCGGCGAGTCCGGCGCAGGCGGCGGAGGTCTCGGTGCTGAGCTCGACCGCCCTCACCACCGACCCGGTGGGCGAGCTGGTCGTCTCCGGCGAGGGCGAGCTCGGCGTGCAGCCGATCCCCGAGCTCAAGGCGGTTCCCGGCGTCGAGATCGTGGGGCCGCTGCCGGGAGATCGCCAGACTGTCACCGTGCTCACCGCCGGCGTCGGCGCCCACAGCAAGGATCCTGCCGCCGCTCGCGCCTTCATCAAGGTCCCGACCAGTCCCGCGACGGTGACGGTGATCACCGCGACGGGCATGGACAAGGGCTGAGACCCGCGGATTACGGCCGTAACTCTTTTCCGCTGGGCTGACATGGCGCGGTAGCGCCACGGCGGCACCGTCGACGGCATCGCTCATACCCTGAGGAGTGCCGTGATGACTCTGACAGTGAGACCCGGAAGCGCGATCGGCATCGCCGAGGCGAAGCGGCACGCGCGGCTGCTGGCGATCCGCGAGGCGCGGCGCAGCGCCAACATGGTGCGCCGCCTCCATCACCACGCCGTCCGCACCGACGACATGGAGGCGACCCGGCGCTTCTACGAGGATCTGCTGGGCCTGCCGCTGGTGTCGAGCCTTAAGGGAGCGACCCCCTCCGCGGACGGCACGCCGACGCCCTTCGTGCATTGCTTCTTCGAGCTCGGCGACGGCAGCCTGCTGGCGTTCTTCCAGCTCGCGCCGGGCAAGGGCGAACCCGCCGACAAGCTGCCGCGCGACGGCATCGATCATCACATCGCGCTCGCGGTCCCCGACTGCGGCGATCTCGTCGGCTTGAAGGCGCGGCTCGACGATGCGGGCTTTGCGAGCTGCGGCATCAACCACGGCTTCTGCTACTCGCTCTACACCCGCGATCCCAACGGCATGCTGCTGGAGCTGACCGCCGACGCGCCGGACGAGCTGGAGCGGAACGAGGCCGGCACCGCGACCGCGCATGACGTGCTGGCCGGCTGGCTCGCCGGCCGTCACGAGGTGCCCGCAGTGCCGGAGCTGCCGATGAAATTCCCGCTGCAAACCTCGCCGCGCCAGGAGATCCTGGAGATCATCCGCGGCTAAGCGGGACCGGACCGAGGTCCCGTGCCGCGGTCTCGCTGCCGCCGCCTAGCGCTGCCCCCGGACCACCCCTTCCTCCAGCACCAGGATGCGGTCCATGCGGCGGGCGAGGTCGAGGTTGTGGGTGGCGATCAGGGCGGCAAGCCCGGTCTGGCGCACCAGCGTCATCAGCGCGCCCATCACCTCGTCGGCGGTGTGATGATCGAGATTGCCAGTGGGCTCGTCGCCCAGCAGCACGGCCGGCCGGTTGGCGAGCGCGCGGACGATGGCGACGCGCTGCTGCTCGCCGCCGGAGAGCCGCGCCGGCCGGTGGCTGGCGCGCGCCGCGAGCCCGACCGTCGCCAGCAGCTCGCCCGCCCGCGCCCTGGCGGCGCTCCGCGCGACGCCGGCGATCATCTGCGGCACCATGACGTTCTCGAGCGCCGAGAATTCGGGCAGCAGGTGGTGGAACTGATAGACGAATCCCAGCGCGCTCCGCCGCATCGCCGTCCGCTCGTCGTCGCCCATCTTGCCGCAGTCGCGCCCGGCAAGCAGCACCTCGCCGCCGTCCGGCCGCTCCAAGAGGCCCGCCACATGGAGGAGCGTCGATTTGCCGGCGCCCGAGGGGCCGACCAGCGCCACGATCTCGCCGGGCCGCAGCGCGAGATTGACGCCGCGCAGCACCTGCAGCGTCTCGCCGGCCTGTTTGAAGGTGCGGACGACGCCCCGGAGCTCGAGGGCGGCTTTCGCCTCACTCATACCGGAGCGCTTCCACCGGATCGAGCCGCGCCGCGCGCCAGGCCGGGTAGAGCGTCGCCAGGAAGGAGAGGCCGAAGGCCATCCCCACCACGCTGATCACGTCCGAGGGATAGACCTGGGCCGGGATGCGGGTGAAGAAATAGATCTCGGCGTTGAAGACGTCGATCCCCACCACGTCCTGGACGAAGTGGCGGATCTCCTCGATGTGGGTCGCGAACTCGACGCCGATGACGAAGCCGGCGAGCGTGCCGACGAAGCCGATGCTGGAGCCCGACAGCATGAAGATGCGGAGGATCATGCCGCGGGTCGCGCCCATGGTGCGGAGGATCGCGATGTCCCGCCCCTTGTCCTTCACCATCATGATCATGCCGGAGATGATGTTGAAGGCCGCCACCAGGATGATGAGGGTCAGGATCAGGAACATCACGTTCCGCTCGATCTCCACCGCGTTCATGAAGCTGACGTTGCTCTGCCGCCAGTCGTAGATGCGGGTGTTGGGCCCGGTGATCCCCGCGATCTCGCGACGCTGGGCGTCGAGATTGTCGGGGTTGGCGGCGAATACCTCGAGGCTGGTGACGCCGGTGCCGGTCTTGAAGAAGAGCTGCGCCGCCGGCAGCGGCATCAGGATGTAGTTGTTGTCGTACTCGTACATGCCGACGTCGAAGGTGCCGACGATCTTGTAGCTCTTGATCCGCGGCACGGTGCCGAAGGCGGTCGCGTTGCCGTTGGGCGAGAGCAGCGTGATGCTGTCGCCGGGCCGGAGCCCCAGGCGGTAGGCGAGCCGCGTCCCCAGGATCACGCTGTCGTCGCTGAATTCCTTGAGGGCGGCGGGATCGATGTGCTGGCCCAGCAGCGGCTGGCTCGCGATGTCCTCCGGCCGCATGCCGCGCACCAGCACGCCGGTCGAGGTGCGGGGCGTGGACGCCAGCACCTGCCCTTCCACCAGCGGCCTCACCGCCACCACGCCCGGCACCTGGCGGATCTTCTGGTCGAGCTCGTCGAAATTGGCGATGACGCCGCCGTTGGGGTAGACGCCGAGATGGCCGTTGATGCCGATGATGCGGCCGACGAACTCGGCGCGGAAGCCGTTCATCACGGACATGACGATGATCAGCGTCGCCACGCCGAGCGCGATCCCCAGCAGCGAGAAGATCGCGATCACCGAGACGAAGCCCTCCTGGCGGCGCGCCCTGAGATAGCGGAACGCCACCATCCGCTCGAAGGTGTTGAAGACCATCAGGCGGCGCCCGAGAGCCGGGCCAGCGCCTCTTCCGGCGTGATCTCCTCGCGCTTCCCGGTCCTGCGCTCCTTGAGCTCGACCTTGCCCTGCGCAAGCCCGCGCGGCCCCACCACCAGCTGCCAGGGGAGCCCGATCAGGTCGGCGGCGGCGAACTTGGCGCCGGGGGATTCGTCGCGGTCGTCGTAGAGCACCTCGACCTTGAGGCTCTGGAGCTTGCGGTAGAGGTCGAAGGCGGCGGAGCGACAGGCCTCGTCGCCGGCGCGGAGATTGATGAGGGCCACCTTGAAGGGCGCCACCGCCTCCGGCCAGATGACGCCGTTCTCGTCGTGGCTCGCCTCGATGATGGCGCCCACCAGCCGCGAGACGCCGATGCCGTAGGACCCCATCTCGATGGTGATGGTCTCGCCGCCGGGACCGACCACCGTGGCGCCCATCGGCTTCGAGTACTTGGTGCCGAAATAGAAGATGTGGCCGACCTCGATGCCGCGCGCCTCGACGAGATCCTCCTTCGGGATCGGGCACGCCTTGGGGTCGTGCTTGTCGTCGGTCGCCGCATAGAGCTGCGTCCATTGCTGGAACACCGGCTCCAGATCGCCGTCGTAATCGACGGAGCTCGCGAGGATGTCGGTCTCGAGCCAGCGCTTGTCGCAATAGACCGCGCTCTCGCCGGTGTCCGCGAGGATGATGAACTCGTGGCTGAGATCGCCGCCGATCGGCCCGGTGTCGGCGCGCATCGGGATCGCCTTCAACCCCATCCGCGCGAAGGTGCGCAGATAGGCCACGAACATCTTGTTGTAGGAGTGCTTGGCGCCCTTGGCGTCGAGGTCGAAGGAGTAGTTGTCCTTCATCAGGAACTCGCGCCCGCGCATGACGCCGAAGCGCGGCCGGACCTCGTCGCGGAACTTCCACTGGATGTGATAGAGCATCTTCGGCAGGTCGCGGTAGCTCTTGAGCGAGGCGCGGACGATGTCGGTGATCTGCTCCTCGTTGGTGGGGCCATAGAGCATCTCGCGCTCGTGGCGATCGACGATGCGCAGCATCTCCTTGCCGTAATCCTCGTAGCGGCCGCTCTCCTTCCAGAGCTCCGCCGGCTGGATGGTCGGCATCAGCACTTCCTGGGCGCCGGCGCGGTCCTGCTCCTCGCGCACGATCTGCTCGACCTTCTGCAGCACGCGGAAGCCCATCGGCAGCCAGGAATAGATCCCGGCGCTCGACTGCCGGATCATGCCGGCGCGCAGCATCAGCCGATGCGAGACGATCTGCGCCTCGGTCGGGTTCTCCTTGATGAGCGGCAGGAAGTAGGCGGAAAGACGCATGGGACCTCGGTGAGCCAGCCGGTTCGGGCGATGGCGCGGACTTTAGGCAAGAGGCCGGGGGATGTCCAATGGGCGGGACGGCCTTCAGAACCCGTGCGCCCGGCAGGCGGCGGCGAGCAGGTTGGCCTCGCCGGCGGCGATCGGCTTGCCGTTGAAGAGCACCTGGTTGCCCTGGATCTGCAGCGTCCCGAACTCCGCCTTGAAGTTGAAGAGCTGCGCCTGGGGCGGGATCTGGAACTTCTTGCGGAGATTGAGATCGAGCTGGATCGGGAAGCTGTCGAAGCTCATCGCGGACGGGCTCGCCGGAAGATCGGCGGGTGCCACCTTGTTGCCGTTGACGTCGACCCCCGGCTGATAGGCGACGCCGGCATCGGGCACGTGCTCCACCACCTGGGCGCAGGCCGCCTTCGACACCACCACGGTGCCGTCCTTCGACACCGCGACGCCGCCGGGCGGCGGGCTCGGCAGGGTCTCGGCGCCGAGCGCCGCGGTGGTCAAAACGGCGCTGAGGGCCGCGATCAGGAGAGGTTTCATGGCGTGCCGATCATAGCACCCGGCGGGGAAGCTTGCCTGGACTCGACCGGGCGCGGCACGATCCCCCCGGGGACATCAACGGGGGGACATCATGCTCGAGCGCTATTTCGGCTTGAGGGAGCACGGCACCACCGTCAGGACCGAGATCCTGGCGGGCTGCACGACTTTCCTCACCATGGCCTACATCATCTTCGTCAATCCGCAGATCCTCGGCGAGACCGGCATGGACAAGGGGGCGGTCTTCGTCGCCACCTGCCTCGCCTCGGCGCTCGCGACATCGATCATGGCGCTCTACGCCAACTACCCGCTGGCGCTGGCCCCGGGCATGGGGCTCAACGCCTTCTTCACCTTCGGCGTCGTCAAGGGCATGCACTATTCCTGGCAGGTGGCGCTGGGGGCGGTGTTCATCTCCGGCATCCTGTTCCTGGTGCTGAGCGTCACCAAGATCCGCGAATGGGTGGTGGACGCGATCCCGCAGTCGCAGAAGCTCGCGATCTCCGCCGGCGTCGGATTGTTCCTGGCCCTCATCGCGCTCCGCGGCGCCGGCGTGGTCAAGGGCTCGCCGGAGACCATGGTGACCCTGGGCGACCTCACCACGCCCGCGACGCTGCTGGCCGTCGCTGGCTTCCTGGTGATGGTGGCGCTCGACCGCCGCAAGGTGCCGGGCGCCATCATCATCGCGATCCTCGCCACCACCGCGGCGGGCGTGCTGCTGGGCGTCTCGCCCTTCGCCGGCATCGCCGCAGCGCCGCCGAGTCTCGCCCCCACCTTCCTGCAGCTCGATCTCATGGGCGCGCTCAAGATCGGCCTCGTCTCCATCGTCTTCGTGTTCTTCTTCGTCGATCTCTTCGACAACACCGGCACGCTGGTGGGCGTTGCCCACCGCGCCGGCCTCATCGGCAAGGACGGCAAGATCCCGCGCCTCGGCAAGGCGTTCCTCGCCGACAGCACCGCCACCATCGTGGGCGCGCTGCTCGGCACCTCCACCGTCACCAGCTATATCGAGAGCGCCGCCGGCGTGCGCGCGGGCGGCCGCACCGGTCTCGTCGGCGTCGTCGTCGCGATTCTCTTCCTGCTGAGCCTCTTCCTCTCGCCGCTGGCGGCGACGGTGCCGGAATATGCGACCGCGCCGGCGCTCCTCTTCGTCGGCTGCCTGATGGCGCGCGGCCTCGCGGAGATCGATTGGGAGGACGTGACGGAGTATGCGCCCGCCGTCGTCACCGCGATCGCCATGCCGTTCACCTTCTCGATCGCCAACGGCATCGCGCTCGGCTTCATCGCCTACGCTGCGGTAAAGATTCTCTCCGGCCGATTCGCCGAGGCGCGGCCCGCCGTGGTGGTATTGGGGATCCTGTTCATCATCCGCTTCGCAGTTCTCCCGTAAGTCAAGCGGATCATTGCAAAAAATTTGGGCGTGACGTGCAAAAACTGCGTGACGATGAAGCATGAGTTACGTACACTCATGCCTACCCGACGATGATAGAAATAAAATTTCACGTCGGCCCAAGTTTAGGGAGGAATGGCCGCCAAGCGGCGCTTGGGGGAGATGGGACCTGCGGGGTCCGAATTAAGAAGAACAACGAGGAAGAGCGCGGCTTCGGCAAGATCCCCGGGATCTTGCCGAGTTTTTTTGTGCGCCTGGCTGCTATTCGTCTGAGATCTTAGAAACGATCTTCAAGCCTTTGATTTCTTTTTATCCCGGTTCCAGGCCGGACCGACGGCCAGAACCTTCGCGTAGATCGGGCAGCGCGGCACATGGGCGCCCGGCAGATATCCGAGGCTCATCAGGAACTCGCCGACGATCTCGCCGCCGGTGAAGCGGAAGGTCTCTCTGAAGAGCTTCACCCATTCCGGCTTGCTGAGCGGGTGATGAAAATCTAGCCAGTCGGCGAAGGAGCCGTGCTCGGCGCGGATCGCCTCCAGGCGCTTGGCGTTCTCGATCGCCGCCTCGATCTTGAGGCGGTTGCGGATGATGCCCGCGTCCGCCAGCAGGCGCTTCACGTCGCGCGCGTCGAACCCCGCCACGCGATCGATGTCGAAGCCCTTGTAGGCCGCCTGGAAGGCCGCCCGCTTGTTGAGGATGGTGAGCCAGGAGAGGCCGGCCTGGTTGATCTCCAGCACCAGGCGCTCGAACAGCACGCGGTCGTCGCGGCTCGGGAAGCCGTATTCCTCGCCATGATAGGGCGCGTGGACCGCATGGCTCGGAGCCATGTCGCAATAGGCCGCGCTCATTGCCGCATGCTCCAGATGGGAGAGATGGTGATCACGTAGAGGATACCCCAGAGCACGATGGCCACCAGCGTCGTCCAGATCGCCTTGCGGCCGAGCTGGGGATTGGCGGGCGCGCCCACGCGCTTTCCCATGTCGTCCTCCGCCGGCTTGACGCCGATCGGCAGGATCGCGAAGAGCGCCAGCCACCAGATGACGACGAAGCTGGCGACGCCGGTGAACCAATTCATGGCGGCCTACAATCCTCAGACCTGTTCCAGCTCGATGAGCGTGCCGCAGAAATCCTTGGGGTGCAGGAACAGCACTGGCTTGTCATGGGCGCCGAGCTTGGGCTCGCCGTCGCCCAGCACGCGCGCCCCCTCGGCCTTGAGCCGGTCGCGCGCGGCGAGGATGTCGTCGACCTCGTAGCAGACGTGATGCAATCCGCCGGAGGGATTGCGCTCCAGGAAGGAGCGCACCGGCGACCCCTCGCCCAGCGGCTCCAGGAGCTCGATCTTGGTATTGGGGAGGGTCACGAACACGACGGTGACGCCATGCGCCGGCAACGGCTGCGGTGCCGAGACGGTGGCGCCGAGCGCATCCCTGTAGAGCGCCGCCGCCTTCGCAAGATCGGGCACCACGATCGCCACGTGATTGAGCCGTCCGATCATTCCCGCATCTCCACTCTCAATCAGCCGACCGGATCTGGATCAGCGCTCATGCGTCCTTCGAGACGCCTGCTGCGCAGGCTCCTCAGGATGAGGAACTTTTCCCAATGCCACCCACCATTTACCTCATCCCGAGGAGCGCGCGCCAGCGCGCGTCTCGAAGGACGCACGATGCTTCTGCCGCGCCCCGCCGCTAAACCCTGACCACATGCACGTCGGTGACCGGGCGCTTGCCGGTTCTGGCCTTGAGCGCGCGGCGGACGGCGAGGCGCGCGGCCTCGGTGACGGCGGCGTCGTCGTGCCGCTCGCGCCGCGTCAGAGCGAAGACGGCGCGGCCGACCTCGGCGCCGAGCTGCCGCAGCATCTCCGCGTCGGGATCGCCCAGCCCCTGCAGCGTGACGCGCGGCTCGGCCAGCAGCTCGCCGGCTTCGTCGAGCACCACGGTCGCCACCGCCACGCCGTTGAAGGTGATGCGGCGCCGGCTCTTCCAGGCCTCGCTCCCGAGCGAGACCAGCGACTTGCCGTCGAGCGCGAGGCGGCCCACCGGCACCTGGCCGATGACGGCCGCCGGCAGCGGGCCCAGGCGCACCATGTCGCCGTTCTGCGCCAGCACCACCTGCGGCGTCTGGCACTCCTCGGCGAGCTTCGCCTGCGCCATCATGTGACGGAGCTCGCCGTGCACCGGCACCGCCACCGTGGGCCGCACCATCTGGTACATGCGGGTGAGCTCGCCCTGGGCCGGATGGCCGGAGACGTGGACGAAGTGATCCTCCTCGGTCAAAAGCTCGATGCCGGCGGTGATGAGCTTGTTGTGGAGGCGGCCGATCGGCCGCTCGTTGCCGGGGATGATGCGGGAGGAGAAGATCACCGCGTCGCCCTCCTCCAGCACCACATGGGGATGATCGTCGTCGGCGATGCGCGAGAGCGCCGAGCGCGGCTCGCCCTGGCTCCCCGTGCAGATGTAGAGCACCTTGTCGCGCGGCAGATAGGCCCCCTCCTCGTCGGTGAGGAAGCGCGGCACGTCGCGAAGGTAGCCGGTCTCCCGCGCCGCCTTCTCGATGCGCCAGAGCGAGCGGCCGACGAGGGCCACCTGACGGTCGTTGGCCGCCGCCGCGGCGGCGATCGAGGTGAGCCGCGCCACGTTGGTGGCAAAGCACGCCACCGCCACGCGATTGCGGCATTTCCCCACCAGCTCGATGAGCGAGCGGCCCACCGCCGCCTCGGAGCCCGCCTCGCCGGGGCGGAGCGCGTTGGTGCTGTCGCAGATCATCGCCAGCACGCCCTCGGATCCCAGGCGGGTCAGCGCCGCCTCGTCGGCGGTCGGCCCCACCACCGGATCCGGGTCGAGCTTCCAATCGCCGGTGTGCAGCACGGTACCGACCGGCGTCCGCAGCACCACCGCGTTGGGCTCGGGGATCGAGTGGGTGAGCGTCACCAGCTCGAGCTCGAAGGGGCCGATCGAGAACCTGCCGGACATCGGCACCTCGACGATCGGCACCTCCTCGGCGAAGTCCGCCTCCGCGAGCTTGGCGCGCAGCACCGCGGCGGTAAAGGGCGTCGCATAGACGGTGCACTTGAAGCGCGGCCAGAGATACTGGATCGCGCCCAGGTGATCCTCGTGGGCGTGGGTCAGCACGATGCCGGCGAGATCCCGGCGGCGCTCGGCGATGAAGCCGGGATCGGCCATGATCACCTCGATCCCCGGCATGGTCTCGTCGGCGAAGGAGATGCCGCAGTCGATCATCAGCCAGCGGCCGGCATAGCCGTAGAGGTTGAGGTTCATGCCGATCTCGCCGGCGCCGCCCAGCGGCAGGAACACCAGCTCCTCCGGACGGTTCAGCACCTCCTGCGGCGAGGATCCCTCCGGACTCATTTGCTGCCGTTCCTGGCGTAGATGAGACGCAGCCCCCAGAGCGTCAGCGTCGGATCGATCTTCTCGATGACCGTGGTGGCGCCGTCGAAGACCGGCGCCAGGCCGCCGGTGGCGATGACGCCCATCGGCTTCGCGTATTCCCGCCTGATGCGCGCCACCAGCCCCTCGACCAGGCCGACATAGCCCCAGAAGATGCCGGACTGCATGCAGGCGACGGTGTTGGTGCCGATCACCTGGTCGACGCGGCGGATGCGCACGCTCGGCAGCTTCGCCGCCGCCATGTGGAGCGCCGCCAGCGACAGGTTGATGCCCGGCGCGATGACGCCGCCGCGGTAGTTGCCGTCCTCGTCCACCACGTCGAAGGTGGTGGCGGTGCCGAAATCGACGACGACGAGCGGCGTCGCGTAGCGGTCATGGGCGGCGATGGTGTTGACGAGGCGGTCGGCGCCCACCTCCTCCGGCCGGTCCACCAATGCCCTGGCGCCGAGATCGACGCCGCTGTCGCCGACCATCATCGGCTCGCTGTTGCAGTAGCGCCGGCAGAGCGTCAGCAGGTTGAAATTCGCCTCCGGCACCACGCTGCCGATGATGGCGCCGTCGAGATCCCCGCGCGAGAGCCCGTCGAGCGCCAGCAGATGGTCGAGCCAGACCACGTACTCGTCGGCGGTGCGCCGGGCGTCGGTGGCGGCGCGCCACTGGCCGCGCAGCTGATCGCCGTCCCAGACGGCGAACACCGTGTTGGTGTTGTTGGCGTTGATGGCGAGAAGCACGAGGCGTCTCCCGAAGATGCGATCAGGCGGACAGTCTACTACCGGCTCGGCGGAGTCCGTAATCCACCCCTCTCCTTGAGGGGGAGGGTCGGGGTGGGGTGGGGCGGGCCAGAACTCACCAGAAGCTAAGCCGCCGCCGGAAAAACCTCGCCGGCGGCGACCCGGCGCCGGCCCGCTGACGTCTCCACCAGCAGCGCGCCATCGCCGTCGAGGCCAGCGAAGCGGCCGGTGAAGCTCTCGCGCGCCAGGCGCACGCCGATCGCCTGCCCCAGCCCCTGGGCGCGCTCGAGCCAGGCCCGGCGCAGCGGCTCGAAGCCCTCGCGCTCCCAGCACTCGACCCAGCGGTGGAAGGCGGCGAGCAGCGCCTCGAGCATCGTCTCCGCCGTGGCGCTCGCCCCTGCCGCCGCCAGGGACGTCGCCGGCGTCTCGGTCCCTTCGGGGTGGCTTGCGACATTGATGCCGATCCCCACCACCAGCCAGTCGACGCCGTCGCCCTGGGCGGCGGATTCCAGCAGGATGCCGGCGATCTTGCGGCCGTCCAGCAGCACGTCGTTCGGCCATTTGAGGCGCAGGCGATCGGGCGCGGACAGCAGCGCCGCGAGGCTGTCGCCGACGGCGAGCGCCGCGGCGAAGCCGAGCTGCGCCACGGCCGCCGCCGGGCCCGGCGGGCGGAGGATCACGCTCATGTAGAGATTGCCCGGCGGCGCCACCCAGGCGCGCTGGCGGCGTCCGCGGCCGGCGGTCTGGCTGCGCGCCGAGACCACGGTCCAGGCCGCAGCACCCTCGGCGGCGAGGCGCTTTGCCTCGTCGCTGGTGCTGTCGATGCTGTCGTAGGCGAGGAGCCGCAGCGAGGCCGGCAGGCGGAGCGCCATCATCCCGAGAAGAGCGTCGCCGCGGCGGCGGCGGCGGCATCCGCCACCGGCGCCGGATAGACGAAGAACACCAGCGTCAGCATCGCCGAGACCGCGAGCACCGTGCTGACCACCGGGCTGGTGTCGCGGTCGAAGGCCGCCGCCGGCTCGTCGAAATACATGATCTTGACCACGCGCACGTAGTAGTAGGAGCCCACCACGCTCGTCAGCACGCCGATGACGGCGAGGCCGTAGAAGCGGGCGTCGATGGCGGCGAGGAAGATGTAGAACTTGCCGAGGAACCCGGCGAGCGGCGGAATGCCGGCGAGCGAGAACATGAAGATGGCGAGCGCCAGCGCGAGCGCCGGCCGCGTGCGGGCGAGGCCCGCGAGGTCGCCGATCTCCTCCACCATCTTGCCGTCGCGGCGCATGCAGAGGATGACCGCGAAGACGCCGATGGTCATCACCACGTAGATCGCGAGATAGAACAGCACGCCCTGGACGCCGTTCGGGCCGCCGGTGGCGAGGCCGATCAGCACGTAGCCCATGTTGGCGATCGAGCTGTAGGCCATCAGCCGCTTGATGTTGCGCTGATTGATGGCGGCGAGCGAGCCCAGGATCATCGAGGCGATGGAGATCGCCCAGATCACCTGCCACCAGTCGCTGACGAGGCGCCCGAAGGGATCGATCATCACCCGGACGAAGAGCGCCATGGCGGCGACCTTGGGCGCGAGCGCGAAGAGCGCCGTCACCGGCGTCGGCGCGCCCTCGTAGACGTCGGGCGTCCACATGTGGAAGGGCACCGCCGAGACCTTGAAGGCGATGCCGACGATGATGAAGACGATGCCGAACAGGAGGCCCAGCGACAGCGCGCCGCCGTGCTGCAGCCCCTGCTGCAGCCCCTCGAAGCTGGTGGTGCCGGCAAAGCCGTAGACCAGCGAGGCGCCGAACAGCAGCATGCCCGACGCGAGCGCGCCGAGGACGAAATACTTGAGGCCGGCCTCGGTGGAGCGCACGGAATCGCGGTCGAAGGCGGCGACCACGTAGAGCGCCAGGCTCTGCAGCTCGAGGCCGACATAGAGCGAGATGAGATCGTAGGCGGAGATCATCATCAGCATGCCCGCCGTCGACAGCACCACCAGCACCGGATACTCGAAGCGGGCGATGCCCTGGCGGCGGTTGTAGTCGATCGAGAACAGGATCGCGACCGCCGAGCCGCCGAGGGTCAGGAGCTTCATGAAGGCGCCGAAGCCGTCGGCGATGAACATGCCGTTGAGCGCGACGGTGCGCTCGGTGCCGACCTTCAGCACCAGCAGCATCGCCACCACGAGCACGCCGACGGCGCACCAGGCGACCAGCGCCGCGCTCTTCTCGCCGCGGAAGACGCCGAGCATCAGCAGCGCGAGCGCAGCGACGCCGAGGAAAATCTCCGGCAGCGCCGGCGCGAAGCTGGGAACCGCGGTCATCGGCATTTTGGACTCACCATGATGCTGGTGAGCCTGAGGCTCACCCCCCTCCCCCCTTGAGGGGGAGGGTTGGGGTGGGGGGTAGCGCGAGACTCCACTCTAGCCACCCCTATCTCTGCGCCAGATGCGGCGCATGGATGATGCCCGTCGCCACCTGAACCCGCTGCAGCACGCCGGCAAGCGTCGGCTGCATCGGCTTCAGGAAGGAATTCGGATAGATCCCCATCCAGAGCACCACCGCCAGCATCGGCACGAAGATCACGATCTCTCGCCAATGGAGGTCGAGCATGGCGCGCACGTCCTCGCGGGTGATCTTCTCGAAGATGATCCGGCGATAGAGCCAGAGCATGTAGGCGGCGCTGAGGATCGTGCCCGTGGTGGCGAGGAAGGCGACCCAAGTGCTGGCCTGGAAGGCGCCGATCAGGGACAGGAACTCGCCGATGAAGCCGCTGGTGCCGGGAAGGCCGACCGAGGCGAGGGTGAACACCATGAAGCAGAAGGCGTATTTCGGCATGTTGTGGACGAGCCCGCCGTAGCGGGCGATCTCGCGGGTGTGCAGGCGGTCGTAGACGACGCCGACGCAGAGGAAGAGCGCCGCCGAGACGACACCGTGGCTCAGCATCTGGATCATCGCCCCTTGCAGCCCCTCGGCGGTCACCGTGAAGATGCCCATGGTGACGATCCCCATATGGGCGACCGAGGAATAGGCGATGAGCTTCTTCATGTCCTGCTGGGCGAGCGCCACCAGCGAAGTGTAGATGATGGCGACCACGCTCAAGCCGAACACCATCGGCGTGAAGTAGGCCGAGGCCGCCGGCAGCATCGGCAGCGAGAAGCGGATGAAGCCGTAGCCGCCCATCTTCAGCAGCACGCCCGCCAGGATCACCGAGCCCGCGGTCGGCGCCTCCACGTGGGCGTCGGGGAGCCAGGTGTGCACCGGCCACATCGGCACCTTGACGGCGAAGGAGGCGAAGAAGGCGAGCCAGAGCCAGAACTGCAGCGACTTCGGGAAGTCGTAGGTGAGCGCGGTCGGGATGTCGGTGGTGCCGGTGACGACGTAGATCGCCAGGATCGCCAGCAGCATCAGCACGGAGCCCAGGAGCGTGTAGAGAAAGAACTTGAAAGCGGAATAGACCCGCCGCGGCCCGCCCCAGACGCCGATGATCAGGAACATCGGGATCAGCACGCCCTCGAAGAACATGTAGAAGGTGACGAAGTCGAGGGCGCAGAACGTGCCCACCATCAGCGTGTCGAGGACCAGGAAGGCGATCATGTACTCCTTGACGCGCTGGGTGATGGCGGCCCAGCTCGCGATCACGCAGATCGGCGTCAGGAAGGTGGAGAGGATCACGAAGAACAGCGAGATGCCGTCGACCCCCATGTGGTAGCCGATGTTGAACTGCGGCAGCCAGCGGGCGCGCTCGACGAACTGGAAGTCGGCGGTGGTGGGATCGAAGCCCCACCAGACGTAGAGCGAGAGCAGGAAGGCGGCGAGCGAGCTCCAGAGCGCGATCCAGCGCGCGTTGCTGGCGACCTCCGCCGGCTCGCCGCGGAGCCGCAGGATGAAGGCGACGCCGACCAGCGGCACGAAGGTGGTGAGGCTCAGCCAGGGAAGATCGTGCATGGGCCCCTCCTCACCGCACCTGGAAGGCCAGGTACCACGTCACCAGCAGCACCACGCCGATCAGCATGGCGAAGGCATAGTGGTAGACGTAGCCGGTCTGCAGGCGGCTGGTGCCGACCGAGGCGCGCCGGGTGGTGGCGGCAAGGCCGTCCGGGCCGAGCCCGTCGATGACGGCGCCGTCGCCGCCCTTCCAGAGGCCGAAGCCCACCAGCAGCGCGCCGCGCACGAAGATGAAGTCGTAGAGCTCGTCGAAATACCACTTGTTGAGCAGGAACAGGTAGACCGGCCGGAACGCCCGCGCCGCCGCCGCCGGGATGCCGGGCCGGTAGATGTAGGAGAGCCAGGCGACGGCGATGCCGGTGAGGCCCATGAGGAGCGGCAGGACCGAGATGAAGCCGGGTATGTGCTCGGCGGCCTCGATCGTGTTGTGCTGCGGCAGCACCAGGATCGAGTCACGCCAGAACGCCTCGCGGCCGGCGCCTACGAAGCTGTGCTCGCCGATCATGCCCGCGAACACCGCACCGATCGCCAGCACCACCAGCGGCAGGATCATCACCATGGGCGATTCATGGACGTGATGCATCGTCTCGTGGTCCGCCCGCGGCGCGCCATGGAAGGTGAGGAAGATGAGCCGCCAGGAATAGAACGCGGTGAGGAACGCCGCGAAGGTGCCGAGGATGAAGGCGTAGAGTCCAACGCCGCTGTGGGCGGCGAACGCCGACTCCAGGATCATGTCCTTGGAGAAATAGCCGGCGAAGGGCGGAATTCCGGCGAGCGCCAGGCTGCCGATCCACATCAGGATGTAGGTCACCATGATGAGGCGCCAGAGGCCGCCCATCTTGCGCATGTCCTGCTCGCCGGACATGGCGTGGATCACCGAGCCTGCGCCGAGGAAGAGAAGCGCCTTGAAGAAGGCATGCGTCGTCAGGTGGAAGATCGCCGCCGGATAGGCGGAAACGCCGGCGGCGAAGAACATGTAGCCGAGCTGGCTGCAGGTCGAATAGGCGATGACGCGCTTGATGTCGGTCTGCGCCACGCCCACCGTCGCGGCGAAGAGCGCGGTGGTGCCGCCGATCACCACGACGACCGCGAGCGCCGTCGGCGCGTACTCGAAGAGCGGCGAGAAGCGCGCCACCATGAAGACGCCGGCGGTCACCATGGTGGCGGCGTGGATCAGCGCCGAGACCGGCGTCGGGCCTTCCATGGCGTCCGGCAGCCAGGTGTGGAGGCCGATCTGCGCCGATTTTCCCATCGCGCCGACGAAGAGCAGGATGCAGGTGCAGGTGAGCGCGTTCACCTGCCAGCCGAGGAAGTTCATGGTGAGGCTCGCCTGCTCGGGCGCCGCCTTGAAGACGTCCTCGAAGTGGAGGGTGCCGAAGATGTAGTAGACCGCGAAGATGCCGAGGGCGAAGCCGAAGTCACCGACCCGGTTCACCACGAAGGCCTTGATCGCCGCCGCGTTGGCGCTGGGCCGGTCGTACCAGAATCCCACCAGCAGGTACGAGCAGAGACCGACGCCCTCCCAGCCGAAGAACAGCTGCACGAAATTATCCGCCGTCACCAGCATCAGCATGAAGAAGGTGAAGAGGCTCAAGTAGCTCATGAAGCGCGGGATCGAGGGATCGTGCGCCATGTAGCCGACGGAATAGACGTGCACCATGGCGGAGACCACGGTCACCACCAGCACCATGACGGCGCTCAGCGTGTCGAAGTGGAGCGCCCAGTTCACCTCCAGCTTGCCCGCATCGATCCAGGTGAAGAGCTGGGTCACGAACTCGTCGCCGCCCACCGCGACCTTGAAGAAGAGGATGATGCCCAGGACCGCCGCGAGCAGCAGCCCGCCGCAGGTGACGACCTGGGCGCCGCGGTCGCCGATCCAGCGGCCGAAGAAGCCGGCGATGATGGCGCCGAGGAGCGGCAGGAAGACGACGGCTACGGACACCGGCTCAGCCCTTCATCAGGTTGATGTCTTCGACCGCGATGGTGCCGCGGTTGCGGAAATAGACCACCAGGATCGCAAGTCCGATCGCGGCTTCCGCCGCCGCCACCGTCAGCACGAACATGGCGAAGACCTGGCCGACGAGATCGTGCAGGAAGGCGGAGAAGGCGACGAAGTTGATATTGACCGCCAGCAGCATCAGCTCGACCGACATCAGAATGATGATGACGTTCTTGCGGTTGAGGAAGATGCCGAAGATCCCAAGCGTAAACAGGATCGCCGCGACCGAGAGATAGTGCCCCAGCCCGATGATCATGGCAGCCCCTGTCCCGATTTCACTTTGACGACCTCAATGGCGGTCGAGCGCCGGCGCGCCACTTGTCGGGCGATGCTCTGCCGCTTTGCGTCCGGCTTGTGCTGCAACGTGAGCACAATGGCACCGATCATGGCGACGAGGAGGATCAAGCCGGCCGCCTCGAAGAAATAGACGTAACGGGTATACAGCACGAGGCCGAGCGCCTGGGTGTTGCTGA
>DATJOK010000293.1:0-3101 GCA_035507155.1 Allostellaceae bacterium | reverse complement strand
GCGGAGCCATTCCGGCGCCGGGCTCGCGGGCTCGCCGCGGGCATAGAGCGCCACCGCCTCGCCGAGCTGCTGCAGCCGCGATGCCAGCCACAGGGTAAGGGCGACGAAGCCGGCGCCGAGAATGGCGGGAAACCAGGGGATGACCGTGGCGAGATCGATGGCGAGGCCCTTCAGCCCCTCGACCCGCTCGGCGAGCTCCTTCTGCTGCTCGCGGAACTCGTCGCCGAGCCGCGCGATCGCGGCGTCGATCTCGCGCTGCGCCGCCTGGTTTGCGGCGATCGCGGCGTCGGTGCGCCGGCGCAGCTCGCCAAGCGCGCTGCCGCCGCCGAGCGCGGACTCGTCGAAGGCGCGGAGGTAGTCGTGCACCGTTGCCGTCTTGGTCTCGGCGGCGGCCCACCAGCGCGGTTGCGACGGCGGCGCGATCTTGAAGCCGCGCACCGCGCTCATGATGCCGGCGACGGTTTCCTCCGCCTTGCGCCAGTCGGCGGCTTCGGCGGGAAAACGCGTGGCGGCGCCGTGGATGCGCTGCGCCAGCGCGTCGCCGGTGCTGGCCGCCGCCGGCACGACCTCCTGCTGCCATTGCCCGTTGAAGCGGGCAAAGCTGGGGCCGACGATCTGCTGGTCGATGTAGGGCTCGATCGCGTCGAGCACCTCGTACTGCCATTGGGCGGCGGCGACCCGCCGGCGCAGGTCGCCGCTCATCGCCGGCACCGCGGCACCCGCCGCCATCGGCGGCGGCGCCGGCGCCGGGGCGGTCTGCGCCATCGCGTTGGCGATCGGCATCTGCGCCATGAGCGAGGAGCCGGCGAGATCGCCGCCGCGTGGCGCGAAGAGCCGCTCGCCGGCGTCGCTGCCGGCCTGCTCCGGCCCCAGCCGGCGCAGCTCGAGGATGATGTCGTTGAGGCTGGCGAAAGTGCCGCGCAGCTCCGCCAGCAGGTCGGCGAGGCGCTGGGTCGCCGCCGCCGTGCTGCGCTCGGCAAGCTCCGCGAACCCCGGCTCCAGGGCGTCGAGCTCCTGCTTCAGCGCGCTCTCCCGCGAGAGCGCATCCGCCGCCGCCGCCTTCCGGGCGGTGAGATCGACATAGGGGCGGAAGATCATGAGATGGAAGACCGCCAGCGCCACGGCGACGATGCAGAACCAGCGGCAGGCCGCCTCGTAATGGGTGCGGGCCTCGGTGAAGAGCGTGGCGGCGAAATCGTCTGCCATGGCGTCCCCCCTCGCTCTCGATCGTCCGGTTACCGCGTCAGAAACTCCACCAGTTTCGGGATCACCTGGTCCGGCGCCTCTTCCATCAGCCAGTGGCCGGAGCCTTTGACGATGACGCCCTCGACGGTCTCCGCCACCAGGCGGCCTTGCTCGATCAGGAAATTGCCGCCTGCCTTCTCGCCGCTCAGCACCAGCATCGGCATCTTGAGCTTCGTCGTGGCGAGCTTGGCGAAATCGGCGGCGTCCTGCTCGAAGGCGCGGAAATACTCGAAGCCCGCGCGCATGCCGCCGGGCCGCGCATATTCCGCGGCGTAGAACTGGCGGTCGGGTTCGGAAATCGAGTGGTGACGGTCGGCGGCGAAATCGTTCCAGAAATGCTCGAAGTAGATCCGCTCGCGGCCGGCGACCAGCTGCAGCGGCACCTCGCCGTAGAAATGGAAATGCCAGAGGTCGCGCAGCAGCCAGACATGGGTCCAGTCGCCGATCCCCGGCAGGAAGGCGTCCATCAGCACCAGGCGATCGATCTCGGCGGGGTGCTGCGCCGCATAGGCATAGGCGACCATCAGGCCGATGTCGTGGCCGACGAGGCGGATGCGCTCGAGGCCGAGGGAGAGCGCGAGGGCGCGGATATCCTCCGCCATGGTCTTCTTGTCGTAGCCGCCCTCCGGCTTCGAGGACTGGCCGGCGCCGCGCAGATCGGGCGCGATCACCCGGTTGGTGGCGGCGAGCTGCTGCATCAGCGGCCGCCACATGTGGCTGGTCTCGGCGTAGCCGTGCAGCAGCATCACCGGCGCGCCGGACGATCCCGCGGCGAGGTAATGCAGCCTGACGCCGGGCAGATCGGCGAAGCTCTCGGCGATCGCCGCCGGCTTCTCTGCTGCACCCGAACCACTGGGCATTCTGCCTCCTTCGTGTCGTGCGCGGCGGTTCTGCTACCGCCCGAGCCAGTCCTCGATCAGGCGCCGGGCGATCGAATCGCGGCGCGGCAGACGGAACTCGTCGTCATCGGGGTGCCCGAGGATGAAGTCGCGCTCGAACCAGCGGGCGGCCTCGAGCTCCTCGGTGTCGACCTCGATCTCCCGCGAGACCGCACGGGCGTAGAAGCCCAGCATGATCGAGGCGGGGAACGGCCAGGGCTGCGAGGAGTGATAGGTCACGTCCTCGACGACGATGCCGGTCTCCTCCAGCACCTCGCGCGCCACCGCCTCCTCCAGGCTCTCGCCGGGCTCGACGAAACCGGCGAGGGTCGAGTGCTGGCCCTTGGCCCAGACCTTCTGGCGGCCCAAAAGCGCGCGGTCGCCGTCGGTCACCAGCATGATGACGGCGGGATCGGTGCGCGGGAAATGCGCGGTGTTGCAGCCGGGATTGGTGCAGCGGCGCACATGGCCGCCCTGCTCGCTGCGGGTGGCACTGCCGCAGACGCCGCAGAAGCGGTGCCGCTGATGCCAGTGCAGGATGCCGCGCGCATAGGCGAGGAGCGCTCCCTCCGGCCGCGCCAGCAGCGGCCCCACCCGGCGGAGATCGGTGAACTCCACGGGATCGGCGGCGCGGAGCATGTCCAGCGGCGCTTCGTGCGGCGAGAGATCGATGGCGAAATAGGCGCGCTCCTCGCTGAGGCCCAGCAGCACCGCACCCTCCTCGGCGACGGCGGCGAGCGCGTCGCGCGCCAGCAGCGCCGCCGCCGGCGCGCCGCCATTGGGCAGCACCAGGCTCTGGCCGCGCCAGACCGGCACGAAGAGCGTTTCCGGATGCGTGAGCCGCTCGGCGAGCCACGCCGCATCGCCGCGGCGATGCCCGGCGCGGTCGAGCCCGTTGGCGGCGTAGAAATTCGGCGGCTTCATGCGGGCGACACTGGCATGGGCGAGGGGTGTGGGCAAGGATTGCGACCCTCGACG